>WQSN01000081.1 GCA_009787835.1 Treponema sp. | reverse complement strand
TAATCATTCTTTCCAATGAATTGTTGATTTTTTCCAATTTATCAATTATTTTATCCGGACTCGCCATATTTATTTTCCATTATTAAAGTTATTAAATACCCAGGAATTCCCGTTAACGCGTAATATTCCTTCCTGCGAAATCCAAATGTTAATCCCGGAACGGATATTAAAGACCGGGGTTTCTCCTTCTGCGAATGATACAGGTTTATCAAATGGCGATGTACCATACCATAAACAAGTCCAGTTGGTTATCTGTTCAATTATATTAAACGGGACAGGCGTTTGTTTGGCTGTTTCAGGAACAAGCCTGCGGGAATCAAAGTTGCCTGAAATTGTTTTTTCCGCGACATATTGCCAGTTTACAAGCCAGGGATTTTCCCGGACAGATACATTTATTTTTTCTTCCTTTAATAATAAACGGAATCTGGGCCAGTCAAAATTCGCGGGTATTTTTGTATAATTGCTGTTATTGATAAATTCTTTACCCGCAGGTTCTGTAAGCTCCTTGTAAAATACAGCATCAACGCCTGCTTCCCAGCTTAGGCAAAGACTGCTTCCTTTTGCGTCAAACGGGAATAATGCTCCGGCAGGTTTGAACAACCCCGGCGTTAAGTTATATACGGGCCAGTGCGGCCATGCTGTAACCGGAGTTGTTATTGTAACAGGCAGTTCAATTTCAAGACTGCCGTCATTCGGCAAATGATTGGCAGTCTTTTTATTTCCGCCGGAATCGTACCATTCAATTTGCCAGTAAGGTTCGCCAAGCAGGGATACCCATGCATCAGACGCAGCCGGCAGTTCCAGGGTGTACCCTGAAGGGCAAATATCTCCGCAGCTTGTTACAAGCAAACCTGTTACAATCTGAAGAGCCGAAACAAAAAACGCCAACAATTTTATATTTTTATTTTTCATGCCTATATATGGCGCAAAGTATTCATTTTGCATGACCGAAAATGAATTTTTTTCATAAAAACCGGTAATTTTAATCTGTATAAAACCCAATTTTTTTTGTTTCCTTTGGTTTTTCAACAAGGTTATTTAAAGCTAATGCGATTTGTTTTATCGTGTCGTCATATTCTTCAAATTTATATTCATTATTTTCCATGTGGAGCATTAATAGACGCCGTAGTTCTATAATTTGTTCATTTACTCCTGTTTGAGAACTGATAAAATGCCGTAATTTTACAAAAGCCCGCATTACGTTGATGTTTACTTCAATTGCGCGTTTAGAATTTATTACACTTGATAACATTGAAACTCCCTGTTCTGTAAACACATAGGGAGCGTAACGCCTTCCACCGTGGTTGTGTTTTGAGATCACGTTTTGTGATCTCAAGAGATACCACTCATCTNGAGTTAATTGAAACATAAAATCTTCCGGGAAACGCTCAATATTCCGCTTAACCGCTTGATTTAACATCCGCAGTTCTACTCCGTATAGTTTTGCTAAATCATAATCTACCATTACTTTATTCCCGCGGAATTCAAGTATTAAATCCTGTAAATTGTTTATTTTTTCATTTTCCATTCTTTAAGCCTCCAATTAAAAAATATNCCTATATATGGCGCAAAGTATTCGTTTTGCATGACCGAAAATGAATTTTTTTGATATTGGTGATAAAAGAATTGTTGTTAATAAATTACGGTTGTAAATNACTATTTGGTTNCTACGCTACATATAGCGTTAACAATAATTTAGACGCTATATGTAGCATGGGTGACTGTCACCATCATGAATTTGCATTTTTCCTTAAAATATATCATACTTAAAAAATGGATATTATTACTTACATAAGTACACTTCAACAAGTCCTTAGCGCCCGAAAAGACTGGCTGGAAAGGTCTGAACTGGCAAAACTTAAAGATAATCTGCGAATTTATCAGATTTCCTATGCTTCGCTATATAATATTTACCTAAAGAAAAAATTAATTGATGAAGACCCTTATAAACAGGAAACTAAAATCAGCGAATTGGAAGTTCCCGAGACCGGCGCGTTTAATGAAGCGAAACGCATTGAGGCGCTTACAATCAGACTGTCAAATTATGATAATCAACTGGACTTTCTGGTAAATTTCTATCAGTTGGGAGTGGATTTTCTTAACCTTGATCGCATTAAAAGAATTGTCGGACTGATACGTTATGTTGACTGGATTAGTTTCTCACCCGATTCGCAGTCGCTGATGACCAAGGCGGTTGCCGAGCTGACCAATAATTCAAAAGCAGGCGTTGATCCGCTTACGCTCAGCATAATCGGCGAAAGCCTTACCAGGTTATCCAAAACAACCGCTGCGGCTATGTCCACATTGAAGGATTTGAATCTTTATTACAGGGAATGTTACAAGCTGAATGTGCGGCAGAATATTACGCAATCTATGTCCGCAGGCGAAGCTGCGCCGGATGTTATAAAAAAGAAAATGCCTTCCGCAATGCCGGGATCGCCTTTTTATAAAGAACTGATAGAAGAAATTTTAAAGGAAGATTATTCCAATGAAGGCGGCGATCTAAGAGATGTTATTTTAAATTCTTTCGCGGTTAAAGAAGAAAAAGCCAAGGCGGCAAAACCTGCCGTTGATTTTAAAAAAATACTCCTTGACGGAATTGTCGTAATCGGCGGCGCCGCGAATACATTAACGGAAATAAACGTTAAGCTCCATGATAATCAGGCAGTAATGGAAAGCCGCAAAAAAAGTTTCTTTGAAGCCATTAAAGAATTGATCAGGAAGATGACAAACGCTGAACCTGAAGAAGTAGTTTACAGTATCGAAAAAATGGATGAAACCAAGGGAGTCCCCATAAAAGAGAAAATCTATTTTTATCAGTTTATGGGTGATATTGACAAAAAAATCAAGATTTTAAACAGTTTTGTCCGCGGGCCGGCCTATAATAAACTTTCCGCCATGTCTGAAGAGCAGGTAATCAGTTATCTTGAAAGAAATATCAAAGAAGTTACCGCTCTTCATAAAACATTGAGCGCGCTTGATGACTTTTTCAAGGCAAATGTGGTTAAAGATGACCGCGATAAGATTAAAGGGATAAAACCTGAACTTTCAGCCTTGAAAAACACCTATGTAAAGGCGAACCAGTTGCGGTATGAGTACAGCGCACAGAAAGAAGAAGAAGAACAGATGAAATCCCTGGGAATTAACCCCATTAACGCCGGTAATCAGGCTCAAAACCCGCCTCTGCCGCCTGCTCCGGCTGCGTAAAAGGTTTTTTTTTACTTTTTCCTTCCATAGTTTGTTGTTTTTTTTTGTAAATGCCGATATTGTAGATAAGCGGGAAATAAATTGCCAAATTTTCTAAAACCGATACTGGCGTTAGTTGTCTCTGGTCTTATTTATGTGGATACCTGTATCTTGCGGACGCTCAACTGTTAAATTTTATCCAGACCCGGTTTTATAACCCGTCAGTTTTAAATTCATACGTTAAAGAAAATAATGTCGACGCGGGACTGATTCAAAACCATATCTTTGAGCTTCAGGATAAATTTTTATCGGTTTTGAATGAGCCTGTTGTACGCCGCAGTTTTTTATATAATCAGAGTGCGGAAGATATTTATGAACGTTCCCGCGTATTCGGCGTATTGCTTGAAACAACAGGCGGTCTGCAATCTGTTCAATTTGTTGACAGTAACGGAATAAGGCTTCATTACTCCACGGCTTTACGCGACATTCTGAGCCAGACGCCTGAATCCGCGGCTTACAGGAATTACAATGAAGACTCCCAGGCATTGCCGTACGAGACAGTAAGCGTTCTTGCCGGGAACAGCCCGAAATATACCATGGACGAACCGGGCGGAAGGGTTATTTTTTCGTATCCTTTTAATGATTCAATGGATGTTTACCGCGGAACCGCGCTTTTTTATATCAATCAGATCGTTAGCTGAAAGACTTGTGGCGGAAAGCAGGATAAATGTAAGCGATGTAGTTTCTGTTATTGAAGATCCTCCGGGGATTTTGCTTGGCACTCCTGAAATGTCAAAAGCGGATATTTACAGCAAGGTATCCGGAGTCTGGAACGAAGGCGTTCAGGATCAGGTAATACTTAACGCCGAAGGATCAAATGTTTCATTTTCGCTGATTTCCACGCGGACAGGCAACGGAATGTTTTTCGGGCGGCTTGTTAATAATCTTCAGTTCACGATTTCTGAATACATGGAAATGCTTTTTAAACTTTCCATGTTTTTAACTTTTTACCTGACCGTTTTTTTTCTTTTTAATCTTAAACCCAACCCTGTAACGCTTGTCAGAAACCGCATTAAACGTCTAAGGGAAAATCTTTTTGAACAACTGTATGTAAATAAATCAGCAGCGGACAGGGTTAAATGGATATTGGGACTTGAACAGCGGCGCGAAGAAATCCGTTCAGAATTAAAACGTAACATGAGACTGCGCGGCAAAGCTGAGGCGCGCGTAGACAGCATTATCAACAATACATGGGACGAACTGCTGAACATCCTTAAATCGGGAAGCGGGTACGATCTTACTACAGTTAAAAAAGCGGAATCGCAGACAGCCGAAGCTGAGAAGACAGAAAAATTAGAAGCTGTTGAAGCAATCGAAGAAATTGAAGAAGCGGAAGCGGCTGCCGATACGGAAAATGTTGATGAAATTGAAGAAGCGGAAGCCTTGGACGACGCGGAAGAAATAGAAGAAATTGACGAAATTGAAGAGCCGGAAGCGATAGATGAAGCTGAAGAAATTGACGAGATTGAAGAAATTGATGAAGTTGAAGCATTGGTTGAAGCCGAAGAACTGGAAGAGATTGNAGAAGTTGAATTATCCAGCGAAACAGATGATGCCGNAGAACTGGAAGAAATAGAAGAAATTTCTGAAGCCGANACAGCCCCTGTTCATTCCAAAGGCTTATTGGAACTTGCAANTGAAAAAGCCGCAAAAGAAACAACACACAAAGGTCTTTTGGGAATGGCAAGCGAGTTGTCTCACAAACACACAGGCGGGCTTCTTGCCGCGGCGGAAGGTAAAGATCACGGACATGATGATTCCGCTCAGGCTCGCAGAGGACTTCTGGCTCTGGCAAGCGAAATTGAATTTAATTATCCTATAAATATTGTTGATGAAGAACCTGATGATTTTCCTGACGATATTGATGTTGTCTCGCCGTTTTCGTCAATGTTTTCCGCTTTGGATATTAATGATGACAGAGAACTTAACGATGACGATGAAGAATCAAAAGAAGAAGATACAAACGCTAACGAAGCATTGAAATCGGATTAATTGTTACCCCGTCTTTATAAATCGTAAAATGTAAATGAGGACCAGTGCTAAGACCAGTGCTGCCTACATCGCCGATACGTTCACCCTGTACGACATTGGCTCCGGTTCTTGTCCTGATCACGTTTAAGTGGGCATAAAGCGTTCTGTATCCTGAATGATGATTTATAATTACATATTTGCCGTAAACACTATCCTCTCCGACCACGCTTACCCTGCCTGCCATTGCCGCTACTACAGCTGTGCCTGTGCTTCCCCCGATGTCGATTCCGGTGTGGTACTGCGTGACGCTTCCGTTAAACGGATTCCTTCTCCANCCGTAATAGGAATTAATNGGACCNCTTACCGGCCAGATAAATAAATCGCCGTTAATTTCCTGCAGTTTGTACCATTCAAGTTTGGCTCCGGGAATAAAAAGGTCCGCTCCGGCGGTTATTTTGTCGGAAAAAAGCTCATTGATTGTCTTAATATCCNCTTTGCTGACAGAGTATTTTTCCGCTATTGTATCAAGCGATTCGTTCTTTGCTACTGTGTGCAGAATACCGTCCTGATTCGGGATTCTTAAAACTGTACCGATTTGAAGAAGGCGTGAATTGGTTATCTTGTTTATGGAAACAATTGTGTCCTGATTAAGACCGTAA
This sequence comes from Treponema sp., assembly GCA_009787835.1. Taxonomy (GTDB): domain Bacteria; phylum Spirochaetota; class Spirochaetia; order Treponematales; family Breznakiellaceae; genus WQXQ01. The sequence goes on along the minus strand of WQSN01000081.1, from coordinate 2,301 downwards.
TTTACCGCCAATGTGCTGATATTATCGCCGCTTTTGACAAGATAGGAATCGTATAACAAATAAAGCTGTTTTGATAATGTATCAAGAACCATTGTGTCCGATTCATAAGAAACAGAAGTCATTAAAATTTCGGGTTCATTTTCTAAATACGCGCCTTCAATAAAATATCCGCCGCCAATACCATTCCCGGGAACNGAATGTTCACGCTGCGGGACATATTGCGCCGGATTTATCAGGAAAAAAAGGCACAGAACGGCTGCCAGNCTGAAAATATTNACNTTTNTCTGACAGTCATTACCGTTGAAATTTTTAACGTTTTTCATGGTTCCCTGATATTTATTTGCAAGCATATACCAATCTTATTAAATTTCCTTTTATTATGCAATATGCCTGCGTGTATTATCTGAAAAACGATATTATTTTATTATGATGGAATCTGTTACAAGACCAGCCAAATCCCGCGCGTCACTGGTCGTCCGATTCCAGCATTTTTAACAAATCCCGGATTTCAGCCGCTTGTTCGTATTCCTCTTCGGCGACAGCCTGCTCAAGCTGTTCTCTTAGAGATCTATGTTGATTATCGGCATTTTCTTCAATTTCGCTGATAAAATATGACAGCGGTACGCCTGTTTGTTCAATTACAGAAGACGCAATATAAATCGGGCATTTCCTTCTTGTCGCGATTGCTATCGCGTCCGAAGGGCGGCTGTCAAGGACAAGCGGTTTTTCTTTTGTATATTCGCCGCCTGTAATTATAAGGCGGGCGTGGAAAATATCATCCTTTAGTTCAAATATTTCCATTTTTTTGATTGACAGGTTTACATGCGAAAGCATATTTAAAAACAGGTCGTGGGTATGCGGCCGTGAAAGACTCATTCCTTCTTTGCCGATTAAAATTGACTGCATTTCCAGCGTGCCGATAAAAATCGGAACAGCTGTTTCCATATCTTTCGGCTTAAGCAAAATCGCGTTTCCATGGCTGGTTTTTAGAATTGACCATATTTCGCTTATAATCATCATTTTCAAATTTCTGCCTAGCTGATTAATTCTATAAAGCCGCTTAAAAGGCCCCTGCTGTTTTCATTTATATTGATGTTCCACGGCTCGCCCGCAAGATTTGAAATTTCATCGGAATTTACCGCGATTTCTATTTCGTTTAATAAAGCCGCCGCTATTTCTTCAGCTTCTGTAAAAATACCTGTCGCTTTCAAGTTTTCTGTCAGTTCTTCCACTTCCGGGGCGGTCGTGCCTTCGCGCTTCGCCATGTGGAAACAATAGAACACCCGTTCGCGCCTTTCGGGGTATTTGTTCAAATATAATAGAACAGGAAGGCTCTTTTTGCCTTCTACGATGTCGTCGCCCTTTCTTTTACCGGGGATTCCTGTGGTCAGATTTTTTACATCATCAAGTATTTGAAAACCGATGCCCATCATATCCGCGGCTTCGCCTAACAGCCTAATTGCTTCCTGCGGTATTGTTTTTCCCGTATGCGCGCCGGCGGCATACGCGCCCAGTTCCGCAGCAAGACGCGCAAGGCTTCCTGTTTTCATTCTGCACATTAATAAATAATCTTCAATTTCGGGGATAATTAAAACGTTGCTGTGCCAGTTTATATCCATCGCCTGTCCAAGGTGGAGCCGGCGAATATATTCCATCCAGATTTTAAATATTTGTTCCTTATTTTGAAAAGCGCAGTTTTCTATGCAGCATGATGAAAGAAAATAAAAAAACGANCCNGAGTTTATTGCCGTGTCAATGCCGTAAATTTTATGAATCGCCGGTTTGCCCCTTCTTTCATCGGAGCCGTCTTCNATATCATCATGNATCAGGCTTGCGTTATGTGCAAATTCAACCGCNGGAGTCAGCGGGACAGCGGCGGCGCCTCCGCCAAGCATTTCGCACACAAGCGTCATTAATAAAGGCCGCCATCTTTTTCCGCCGCGCGACAGAATGTCGTCTAGCGGAGTTTTTAACGCTTCCAAAGACTGGAACAACAGCTTTTCTGTTCTGCCGCCCATACTTGCGAAGACCTGATTTAACCATGCCGTGTCTATCTTATTTTTTGGCAGCCAGCGTTCAAGTTCCGTTTCGATTCCTGACAGTTTTTGTGTGTACTCTTGATCCATAAGCCATTATAATGAAATTAATGGCGGATTACAAGAAACCGGATTATTGGCAGTTAAAAGCGCGCAAGGAAGGATACCCTGCCCGTTCTGTATATAAATTGAAAGAGATTGACGAAAAATTCAATCTTTTTAAAGTTCCGCTTATTTCCGGTATTAATGTTATAGACCAAAGCGG
>WQSN01000080.1 GCA_009787835.1 Treponema sp. | reverse complement strand
CAGAAAATCGGTATTCCCGCAAACTTAAATGTTAAAGCCGCTCCGGGTATTAAAGCCGCCCCATCATTGAACTTGTCCTGCGCGAAACTGCCGCTGGCTTGTACTCCAATCCCAAATCCTCTTGGATGATCCGCGAAAACCGATCCTGCCGCGATTATTGCTGCAAGAACCAACACCAACACCAATTTTTTCATCTTTGCTCCTTTGGTAATTAAATAATTTTCATTCGTTAATAATTAATTTTAACAACTTTATTATACAGCTATTTTATTAAAATAACCACAAATTTTTAACTGAGGCTGTTCTAACCATTCAATATTGGAACAGTTATCATAGATTTTGTAAGTTAATTAGTTTCTGGGTAGTTCAATAAGAACTTTCGTCCGGAAGCAGTCAACTTTGTATTGACAATTAAGCAGATTTTAATTTTACTAATGATAATAATTTAATTTACGAATGATGTATTTGTTGGCCTTGTATTTAGGAGATTGTATGAAAAAGTTTTTAGCATTAATGATTCTTTTTGCCTGTTTTGTTCTGGTATCGGTATCCGCGTGGGAACCGAATGACCTTACAAAGTATCCGCCCAGTATGAATGAAAATAACTGGCTTATTAATTTTGGAGCAGGATTTTATTTACCATTCGCAACTGAACATGGGATAACAAATAATAGATATATACCGACCATTCGTGTATCTGTGGATAAAAATACGCCATTAGGTGATAGAAACCTGCCGTTTTTCTTCGGCGGTATATTGGGATATTCAATGCATGGTCATACTGATTATTTCTACCTGCATAGTATAAAAGTTGGCGCACGTTTTGGTTATCATTTTAACTGGGGTATAGAAAATTTAGATACTTATGCGGTAGTTGTAGCAGGCTGGAATTTTAACATATATGACAATAAATTAAACAATACTGTTGAATTTAATGATTTAAATTTACTGAATGATCTTCTGGCTGGGTTAAATTTTGGTGCCCGCTGGTATGTCAATGATTGGTTTGGGTTTTGGGTTGAAGCGGGATATACTACGTCCAGTTTATTTGATATTGGTTTATCATTCAAATTCTGAGTAAATAAAGGCGCATCTATACAGCATACATATAGTCAGGAACATGTTATCATAATCACATGAAAAGTTCAAATTTGCCTCCTCTTTATCTGATAGACGCTTATGGTCTTATATACCGATCCTACTTCGCTTTTTTAACCCGCCCTTTAAAAAATAATTCAGGCATGAATGTTTCCGCTCTTTTTGGGTTTGCCCGCGCTATAGTGTCTTTGCTTGATGACGGCGCTCCCCTAGCGGATATTAAGGGCAAACGGATGGATAAACTTTATAAACCGCTGCGCCTTGCCGCTATTTTTGATTCACGGACGCCGACTTTCAGGCACGAGATGTACAGTGAATATAAGGCAAACAGGCAAAAGACCCCAGAGGATCTGCATGAACAGGTTCCGTTAGTTGAAGAATTTTTAACAGCTCTGGGAATTCAATGCCTGAAAGCCGACGGCTTTGAAGCGGATGACATTATCGCTACTCTCGCGGAAAAGTGCCGCAGGGAAAACAGACAGTGTTACATTCTGTCATCTGATAAGGATCTATTGCAGCTTGTCGGCGGCGGCATATTTGAACTGCGCCCTGCGAAAATTAACAGAAGCAGCAATGATGGAATCGCCTCGGGTTCTGGCCCATCCTGGGAACTTATCGGGCCGGATGAAGTAAAAGCCGAATGGGGCGTAGAGCCGTCCAGGGTGCTGGATCTGCTTTCCCTTACCGGTGACAGCGCTGACAATATAACCGGAGTGAAAGGAATTGGTGAAAAGATAGCAGTTAAACTGATGACGCGTTATGGTACTCTTGATGAAATATACAAAAATATCGCGGCCATTGAAGGTTCTACAGGCAGAAAAATGTCTGAAGGAAAAGAGAGCGCTTACTTTTCTCAGTCGCTTATCCGCCTGCGAAGCGATGTAACATTGCCCATAACAGGTATTGACGATTTGTCTGTTGAGAACCTTAACCGGCCTGCCGGAGCGAATGTGCTGATGCGAGAAGGTATCCGCCAGAGCGCGAAACAGCTTGATCCGAATGTAAAGGGCGAAACGGCAAAGAAGGCGGAAAGATCGGATAGTTCCGGTACAGTGCAAACTGCATCAGATCATGCTCCAGAACAGCCGGATGCCGGCGTATCCGCAGTTTTTAATTCTCTTCCCGATAAATCTCTTTTCGGCGACGGCGTATATAAAACAATTTCTGATATTGAAGAACTTAAAACTGTTTTACAAAAGGCGGTAAAACAAAAACTTTTAGTCATGGATTTTGAAACAGATTCCCTTGACGCGTGGAACGCGCGCCCCATCGGCATTTCGCTCGCGTTAAAACCAAAAGAAGCTTTTTATGTGCCTGTCGCGCCCCATGGAGTCGCGTCTAATGAAGGCACGACGCCGGACGCACCCGATGGCGCAGTTTCTGTCTTTTGCGATCCTGGGAAAGTACGTGCCATGCTTGAACCGCTTCTCGCGGACAGTGAAATGACAATCGTTGCACATAACGCAAAATTTGATTACAAGGTAAGCCGCGGATGGGGCGCAGGCCGCTGGCAGTGTAAAATATGGGATACAATGACAGCCGCCTGGGTAGCCGATCCGGAACGCGTCAACTATTCGCTCGATTCGCTTGTTTCTTACACTTTCGATTATTCACCCATCAGATACATTGATATAGTGCCGAAAGGCTGCACTTTTGATACTGTTTCACTGGAGACCGCGACGCGTTATTCGGGTGAAGACGCGGATTTCTCACTCAGGTTAAAACATTATCTTGAACCAATACTGAAAAAAAACGAATCGCTTGATCTTTTTGAAAACCTTGAAATGCCGTTGCTTCCAATTCTGGCGGAGATGGAAGGCGAAGGAATAAAAATAGAACCGGATGTTTTAACTGATTACGGTAAAGAACTTTCGGCGCAGCTTGATCAGCTTCAGGAGAAAACATGGGAAACAGTAGGGCATGAATTCAATCTTGCTTCTACAAAGCAGCTTCAGGAGGTTCTGTTTACCGAGCGTAAGCTGAAACCCGGAAAAAGAACAAAAACAGGTTTTTCTACTGATGCCGCAGCGCTGGAAGAGCTTGCGCGCGAAGACCCTGTTCCAGCCCTGATTCTGCGCCATCGGACACTGGCAAAACTAAAATCAACTTATGTAGATACGTTAGCTGACATGGCAGACAGTGAAGGGAGGCTGCATACCAGTTTTGTGCAGACCGGAACCGCTACGGGGCGGCTGTCAAGCAGGGAACCGAATTTGCAGAATATTCCCGTCCGCGCCGAGGAAGGACGCCGTATCCGCGAAGCCTTTATAGCGAAACCTGGATGCCTTTTGATTTCCGCCGATTACAGCCAGATTGAACTTGTTGTACTTGCGCATCTTTGCGAGGACAAAAATCTTGTTTCAGCTTTTATGGATAATGTGGATGTACATGCCCGCACCGCATCATTAATCTTCGGTATTGATGAAAAAGACGTAAAAAGCGAACAGAGACGCATGGCAAAAACCATCAATTTTGGCGTAATTTACGGGATGAGCGCTTTCCGTCTTGCCAATGAACTGAACATCAGCAGAAGCGATGCTTCCAGTTTTATCAGCGCCTATTTTAATACTTATTCAGGCGTGCGGCAGTTTATTGAAAACACTATAAAAAAGACAGAAAAGTCAGGCTTTGTTACTACAATTTTTGGAAGACGCCGTTATATTCCCGCAATTAATTCGCGTAATAAAACCGAAAAATCAGCCGCTGAACGAATGGCTGTAAACACTCCCATTCAGGGTTCCGCCGCTGATATAGTAAAAACCGCCATGCTGAAGCTGAACAACCGGCTTATTTCCGAGCGCGGAAAAGCGCGTCTTTTGCTTCAGGTTCACGATGAATTAATCCTTGAATGCCCCGAAAAAGAGGCCGCCAAAACAATTAAAATTGTTAAAGCGGAAATGGAACAGGCAGCATCCCTTCGCATTCCATTGCGTGTAAGCGTGGAAACAGGAAGCCGCTGGGGTGATTTTCATTAAATTTGAAATAAATTTATTTCTTGACAAAACAGTTATCTCAAAATAACCTACTATAAAAGAGGTGTTTTCTTTTAGTGAGAGGTGAATTTGAAAACAATTTTTGTTGTTGATGACAGCGATACGAATCTGGCAGCAGCCGAAGAAGCGCTTGAGGATCATTACAATATAATGACTATTCCTTCCGCAGCGAAGATGTTTTCGCTGTTGGCAAAAATTACACCGGATTTGATTTTACTGGATATTGAGATGCCTGTAACAAACGGGTTTGAGGCATTGGGGCAGTTAAAGACCAGTAGTTTGTGGGCAAACATTCCGGTTATTTTTTTAACCGGAACCATTAACGCGTCAATCGAAGAGCAGGGTAAAAAACTGGGCGCAGTCGATATTATTTTAAAACCATTTGCGGCAGCTTTTATACTCGAGCGTATCAAGGAACATATTGCTTAGTGTCAGATAATTATGAACAGACGCTATTAATATTTTTTTAGTGTTTTTTTTTAGCTGGATTGCGGAGGTAGTATAATGGATTCTGTCACTAAAGAAAAACAAATTTTTAGTACTGTCTATGTATATATATGCGCTGTTATAGCCGCATTTATATTGATTAGCGTTTCCAGCTTTTTTTTCACATGCAGGATTGATCGAAAATATATTAATAGCGAAGCGGAACACGCAATCGCCTCCATGGAAGAGAAGATTTCTGTTAATCTTATTGAACCGGAAATATTTCTTTCAAATTATTCTGAAATTATCCGCAGCGCGATAATGCAGGGTGAAGATGAAGCGGGCGTATCTATTATTATAAAAAATATTACAAATTATTATCTTAACGACAATTCGCTTTTACCTGGCTTTAGCAGTATACACGGTTATTTTTTAACATTGGGAGATGTATATATATCCGGCCTTAACTGGATGCCTGACAATCATGATTTTAATATTTATAATCGTTTGTGGTATACGGCGGCAATTGAAGCCGGAGGTGTAATTGCATCTACAGAGCCCTATTATGACGCAATAGCTGGAGGGACCATAATTTCTTATGCCCGCCAGTTATTTGATGATGATGGTAGATCATTAGGCATAATTTGTCTGGATATTAACCTTGGTAAAATTCTAAGATATACAACTGATATAGAAATAACCGCGAACAGTTACGGCATATTACTGGATCAGAATTTCAATATAATAGCGCATTCTTATCTATATCAGACAGGCATGCCTTTATCTGAAAGCATAGAAAAGGATTTTGCACGATTTGTGAATAATCCGGAACAGGGACTTGATATCTCCGGCAAAAGAGCGAAAAATTTTAAAAGACAAAATGTTATTCTCTTTTTCCGGGAAATCATTAACGGATGGCATCTTGGCATTGTTATTCCCGCAAATGAGTACAATAAGAATTTATCCAATACAGCGTTATTGCTCATTCTGCTTGATATTATTTTTTTGGTTTCGTTATTTTTATTATTGTATAAGATTTTATTAATTATTCAAAAATCTGATATGAGAACCAAACAAAAGAGCAGTTTTCTTGCGACAATAAGCCATGAAATACGAACGCCATTGAATGCAATTCTGGGTATGACTGAAATTCAAATGCAGAACGCATCTCATCCTCCGTCTACTAGTGAGGCTTTTATCAAAATTAACAGTTCCGGGAATTTGCTTCTTAGCATTATTAACGATCTGCTTGATTTTTCAAAGATAGAAGCTGGTAAACTGGAACTGACGCCTGTGAATTATGAAGTTGCAAGCATGATTAATGATGTTGTTCAGCTGAATTATATACGGCACGAAAGCAAGCCTGTTGAATTTAAACTGGACATTGATGAGAATATTCCGTCCAAATTAACCGGAGATGAGCTTCGCATTAAACAAATTTTGAATAATCTGCTTTCCAACGCGTTTAAGTACACAGATAGCGGCAGTGTTACCCTGAAAGCCAGCGCGGAATGCGTAGGCCGCGGAGGAGGCGCGGTTCTTGTTACTTTAATTTTTTATGTGATTGATACCGGGCAGGGGATGACGCAGGATCAGGTTAATAAACTGTTTGATGAATATTCGCGTTTTAACATGGAGGCGAACCGCGCCACTGAAGGCACCGGATTGGGCATGACCATTACGCGGAATCTTGTTGATTTAATGTATGGAAAAATAGAAGTAAAAAGCGCCGCGGGAGAAGGCACAACCGTTATGGTGCGTTTGCCTCAAAAAAATTCAGGCTTGGGCATAAGCGGCGTAATTGGCAAAGAACTGGCAGAAAACCTGAAGCAGTTCAGGATTGGTAATACTGTAAGGATTAAAAGGGCGCGAATAACGCACGAATATATGCCCTACGGCAGGATACTGATTGTAGATGATGTGGAAACCAATTTATATGTCGCCAAGGGGCTCATGGCTCCATACGGCCTTAATATCGATCTTGCGGCAAGCGGGATAGAAGCGATTGAAAAGATTAAAAATGGAAATGAATACGATATTGTATTCATGGATCACATGATGCCGAAGATGGACGGCATTGAAGCTGCGAAAATACTGCGCGGGATGGGATATACCCGCCCCATTGTCGCATTGACAGCTAACGCTATTTACGGACAGGCGGATATATTCCTTAAGAACGGTTTTGACGGTTTTATTTCCAAACCGATTGACATACGCCAGCTAAATGTTTCGCTTAACAGACTGATCCGCGACAGGCAGCCCGCGGCGGTAGTTGAAGCCGCGCACCGGGAAAAACTGGAAATGGAAAAAAAATCCGGGGCAGGCGCGGTTCAAAGCGTAGATTCCGGGCTTGCGGAAATATTTGCGCGCGACGCTGAAAAATCTGTCGCGGTAATGGAAGCCTGTCTTTTAAACGGTTTCCAGGACGAAGAAAATATTCACATGTATGTTATAAATGTTCATGCCATGAAAAGCGCGCTTGCCAATATCGGAGAGCCTGAACTTTCCGCCGCGGCACTAAGGCTTGAACAGGCCGGCAGGGATAAAAATATTAATGTGATTGTATCCGAATCACCTGAATTCATTGAGGCTTTACGCGCGGTTATAAAGGAAATCAATTCAAGGAACGAAGATAACCTGAATATTTCAGACAGTGAAGATTCCATTAAATATTTACGGGAAAAGCTTACAATTATCAGGGAATCTTGTTCTGTATTTGACAAGAAACCCGCCAAAAATACGTTAAACGATTTAAAAGAAAAATCCTGGTCGCAAAACACCAAAGAGCTGATCAATGCCATTGCTGAACATTTACTTCACAGTGAATTTGATAATGCCTGCGCTCTCGCTGATGAGTATCTTAACAAAGAAAACCAGTCTTAAGATTCGCTTTTATTATCCTGTGCTCCGCGTTTTTTGTGAAATCTGTAACAGACTGCGTCTAACATCGGAAGGTTTTCCAAAATTTCAGTTTTAATAAACATTTTTGTTATGAGCAACCGGCATGTTCAACTGTTCAGCCGATACTGCCTGTTGCCCATTGCGGCTTAACTAATATCCGGGGTTTCTTCTTTCTTTTCGGGTTCTTTTTTTACTTCTTCTTTTTTTGGGGCGGCTTTTTTTGCCGGCGCTTTCTTTGCGGGTTCCTTTTTTGCCGGCGCTTTCTTCGTGCCTTTTTTTGCATCGGCTTTCTTTGGCTCCTTTGCGATAGTTTCATCTACAATTGGAGCGATGGGAGCATTTTTTTGAATTGATTTGATCCCGTTAAGACACGATGCTTTACTTTCATAAGCTTCGCCCGAAGCAATAATTTCACCATTTGAGGCTAAAAGCCTGAAGCGGAATTTTTTTGCTTTGTCATAATAAACAACGAATTTTGCGGCCATAAAACTCTCCTATTAGTTTATTATTAATACTGTATCAATGAAGTATATTTTGTCAAGAAAAATCTTTAAAAAACAATTGAATCATAATCAACGAAAAAATAATTTTTTAAATTCACCGCGGAACAGCGTATGTTTTTGATTTGACGAGGTATTGAACAATACTCCCGAATAAATGCAATTACCGCTTTATCAGAGTTGACATTATTCAATTCAATACTTACACTCTTTATATGAATATATCCACATATACGGTAAAGCCGAAGTTACCTCCTGATTTGAAACCATTGGAAGAGATTGCCCGTAATCTCTGGTTATCCTGGAATTATGACG
>WQSN01000079.1 GCA_009787835.1 Treponema sp. | reverse complement strand
CTTTTGGCGTATGTTTTATGGATACTGTGATCACGCCGTAGTTTTTCAGAGATATATTCTGACCTTTCCCAAGTCCAACAATCTTCAAGGAATTGACCGAATTCGCGGTCCTGTTTGCTTCCAATAAAAACAGCGGACTTTATCAGTTTACGTTGCTTTAAATCTTCAATAAAAAAAGCGGCATCTTCTTGAGTTATTTCAGATTCTTTAAAGAGAGTTCGTAAGGTTAATAATTTCAAACTGATTACAGTATCGCCTTTTTGCGGTATACCAGTTCGAAGCCATTCCAAAACTGTTTTTAATGCCGCAGTTTTGGTTGCCTGTTTAGTACTGATTGCAGGTAGATACTTCCCTGTGATTTCATTCTTGAATGAAACAAAGTAATAGGGACGATTCGATCTTTTAAAGATTGAATAAGGCAGGGCATCGAGCATATCCAGTTCCTTATAAGCGACATCCAAAACGGCATCTGTCGTTTCATGTGTCGTTGTCGTTTATAAGTGATTTAGATACGCCCTTTGAAAAGGGTGGTATCACGTAAATCCATATTATATATAGACTTACGATTTTCTATTTTAAGTATACTCCCCTTTTGTCCATTACACAACCGGGGAGCGTGTCTTAAACAACAGGTCATTTGTGCCTGTCTTACGGATAAAGCCTATGAAATTTGCATGATTTTGTCAACAGCTCCATGGTTAGGTTACATGAACAGCATACAGACTGCAATCGATCACAAATAGTAAAACAATTAGGAAAGTAAAATATCGCGTAAAAAATATCCATAGGGATGATTATAGAAGTATTTGTTTTCTTATGTTATTGTTGAAGGCATAAGGAAAAAAAATGTATTCATTTAAAGACGATTATTCAGAGTTGGGACATGAAAAAATATTCAATGAGTTATTGAAAATATCAAGGACGCAGTTGAACGGTTATGGAACAGATGACATCTGTACGCAGGCAAAGGAATTGATAAAAAAACGGTTTGATCTTCGAAACGCTGACATTCATTTTTTATGCGGCGGAACGCAGGCAAATCTGGTTTTAATCAATTCAGCTCTTGCTTCTGTCGATGCGGTTATAGCGGCTGACAGCGGTCATATATTGGGACATGAATGCGGGGCAATAGAACATAATGGCAACAAGATTCTGAGCGCCGTTAACAAAGACGGAAAAATATTACCGTCTGATATTGCGGCGGTTTGCAATGCCCATACCGATGAACATATGGTAAGGCCAAAGCTTGTTTATATTTCCCAATCGACGGAAAAAGGCACTGTTTATTTTAAACAGGAACTTACAGATTTGTTTAATATCTGCAAAAAGTTTAATTGTTATTTTTTTATTGACGGAGCCAGGCTTGGGACAGCGTTAGCGAGTAATGGTATGGATGTTAAGCCTGAAGACATGGCAAAACTGTGCGACGCGTTTTATATTGGCGGGACAAAAAACGGAAGCCCTTTGGGCGAGGCTCTCTGCATTGTCAATGAAAATCTTAAAAAGGATTTTCGCTATTATCTTAAACAGCATGGCGCTATGCTTGCAAAGGGCGCTCTGATTGGAAGCTGCTTTAAAACGCTTTTTGAAAATGATCTTTACTTTGATCTTGCGAAATGTTCAAATACTGCCGCGCAAAGACTTGCGAAAGCCTTTATTGACAAGGGATATACAATGAGATCTCCTTCGCCGACCAATCAAATATTCCCTGTTTTATCAAACAGGAAAATAGCTGAACTTCAAAAATATTTTATATTTCATGTTTGGGAAAAAGTTGATGACGATAATTCTGTTATACGCCTGGTTTGCAGTTGGGCGACAAATGAAGATGAAGTAGATAAACTGATAGCGCTATTATAAGGTTTATGTTTCCAGTTTCTCTTTAATTACTGAATAGATTTTATCAGAAAGAACCAGTTTTCTGTCGGCTGTTGGAATGCCGGCTGTTTCGATAGGCTCGCAGAATGTAAGTTTCAACTCTGTGGATTTTACACGAAGGTCTTTTTCAAAAACTTCATAGGTGCCTTTTATGGCGACAGGCACTATAGGCGCTTCTGCCATGGTCGCAAGTTTCAGGGAACCGGGGTGGAAAGGTTGTAAACCTTTTCCCTTGGAACGGTGTCCTTCAGGGAAAATGACCAAACTGCCGCCGGATTTAATACGTTCTACGCCCTTGTTGATTGTACGGATTGCTTTTCTGCCGTTTTTCCGGTCAATAAATAATCCGCCAACCATATAAATCCAGCAATTAAGGAGAGGTATAAATAAAAGTTCCTTTTTCGCGATAAATCCTATCAGCCGTCCGCTATAGGCAAATAACAGTATAATATCGAAGTATCCGTCGTGATTGCTGACAAAACAAACGCCTCCCTCTTTGGGAATATTTTCAACGCCTGTGACAGTTACCGTACATCCTATAACTTTGATCATTGATCGTGACCAGGTATAACCAAACCAGTGAACAAAACGGGCTGTCAGCTTTTTGAACCTCAGTAAACGAAAAACAATTCCAATTAAGCCTAAAGGAAAATAAAGTATCATTGAAAGAATCACATACCCAAACGCTAAAATCGTTTTAATCATATATTATATTACCATATATCGCTGAAATATTCACCTCCCAATTAATCTGAGCCTGTGTTTCATTTTCCCTAAAACCATTCGTAAAATACGCCGATGATACTACAGGAACGTGTAAATTTTTCATATATTGAAATATAATTGTTTTCAGGGAGGTTTTTGGAATGTCAGACAGCGATGATATTGATCTTGAAGGCGGTGAGGCTCCGGAAGCCGGCGGTTCTTCAAAGAAAAGAGGCGGCGGACTTGGCAATTTGCTGCCTACTATCCTAAAGTTTGTGGCAATTGGCATAGGCGCGCTGATTTTTATAGTTACTGTATCAGTTATTACCTATAGCATTATGAATAAAGGCGGAAAAACACAGACGGTAATTTCCGATCCTTCCTCACCGTATATAGGCAAACGCGCTGAATACGCCATGTATACCCTGCTTGGATCCATTACAACAAGAACCAGTGATTACCCGAACAGTTCAACAGTAACTGTAGAAGTGATTATCGGATATGATTTGAATGATCAGCTTGCGGCTTCTGAATTGAACAGCCGTCAGTATGAAATGCGAGACTTTTTACGTCGTTATTTTACCAGTAAATCCGCCGTTGAACTTGCTCCCGAAAGAGAAGAAGAACTGAAAAGAGAAATCCGCGAGCAGTTGAATACCCGTTTTCTGGATACAGCAAGAGCGCGAATCATTCTGTTTAATAAATTGGACGTGATGGAAGCTTATTAAATCGAGCTTGTCAAGAACAGGTTATAGGTTTATTATTTAATCTGACCGTATATATTCTGTTAAAAAGAAGGATATGCGGTTGGATATTTAATTTAAATGGTCAAGAGGGGATAATATGACAGAAGTTCTGTCACAGGATGAGATAGACCAGTTATTAACCGCGATAAACGCAGGAGATACCGAGCCTGAGGATTTCAGGCCGGCTGCGGACAGCCGTAAAATAAAAATCTATGACTTTAAACGCCCCGATAAATTTTCAAAAGAGCAGATTCGCACTGTTTCAATAATGCATGAGACCTTTGCCCGTTTAACTACCACGAGCCTTTCCGCCCAGCTTCGGAGCATGGTTCATGTGCATGTAGCCTCCGTAGATCAGCTGACTTATGAAGAGTTTATCCGCTCAATTCCCACTCCTACCACTTTGGCTATTATCAATATGGACCCCCTGAAAGGGAACGCCATTCTTGAAATTGACCCTGCCATCACTTTTTCCATTATTGACCGTCTTTTCGGCGGCACGGGCGAGGGAACAAAATCCCAGCATGAGCTTACCGATATTGAGCAGTCTGTAATGGAAGGGATTATTGTCCGTATTCTGGGAAATATGCGCGAAGCTTGGACGACAGTTATCGATCTGCGGCCGCGCCTTGGACAGATCGATACAAATCCGCAGTTTGCGCAGATTGTGCCTCCCACGGAAATGGTTGTGCTGGTAACGCTTGAAACCAAGGTCGGCGATGTAGAAGGCATGATGAATTTCTGTATCCCCTATCTTACTATCGAGCCAATCATCGGAAAATTATCCGCTCAGTTCTGGTATTCTTCCGTCCGCAGAAACGCTACCACCGAGAATCTCAATGTACTAAAGGAGAAGCTCGCTTCAGTCGATGTTAATATAACGGCCGAAATTGGAAAGATAAACGTGCCTGTCCGGGACGTGCTTTCCTTACAGATTGGGGATGTAGTCCGGCTTTATAATACCCGCATTGGCGATCCCTATTCACTAAATATCGGCTCAAGGAAAAAGTTTCTGTGCCGCCCCGGCGTTATCGGAAAGAAAATGGCGGTTCAAATTACACAGAAAATAGCCGAGCTTGGACAGGAAGAATTTGAAGAGCTCGTATCTGAAGGAGATGAATTATGAGCGACGGCGCACTTTCACAGGATGAGATAGACGCATTATTATCAGGCGTAGATTCTTCGGCTATGGGAGGTTCCAAAGGCGGCAGTAAAGCTCCCGCAGCGGCGGCTCCTGCGGCTGTTGTCAATTTTGATAAAGGAGCTCTTGAAAAATTCTTTTCTTCGGTAAATAACGCTCTTTCATCCAACCTTTCCGCTCTTACCGGCACCAATGTAACGCTCATGGGTCCCGAGGTTGATGCAATGTCCCGGGATAATTACCTGATGACGCTTCCCAGCATGGTAACTGTTGTTTCCGCAAATTATACTTCCGGATTTCCCGGTGAACACTTATTTATTTTTTCTGAAGAGTCAGCGAAAGCCATAGCAAGCCTGATGACCAAGGAAACTGATATCCAGCTTGATGAAATGGCAATGTCCGTTATAGGAGAGGTTGTTTCCCAGATGGTTGGAACACAGATAACCGCCCTTACAGACAAAACAGGCAATAAATCCATTGTAGCCTCTTCCCCTTCCGCCGCTAATGTGCCAAAAGCCGCCGCCGCGCTTCCCGCCGGTGATTTTGCCGTTATGACATACAGCCTTGATATGGGCGATGGTATGACCCATCAGATTTGGGAAGTTTTAGGTTCTAATCCGGCCACTGATATTTCCCACGGTTTAAGCGGCGGTTCCTCCGCCAATGCCGGGGTGGGTCAGCCAAATGCTCATGCTCCCAATATGGGGATGCCCAACATGGGTATGCAGATGCCCAACATGGGAATGGGAATGCCCGGAATGCAAATGCCAAATATGGGCATGGGTATGGGAATGCCGGGAATGCAAATGCCAAACATGGGAATGGGTATGCCAGGCATGGGAATGCCGAACCTGGGTCCTACAAATGTTCAGCCTATACAATTCCCCAATTTAATGCAGCCTCAATTGGGCGCCCATGAATCAGGCAATATCGGTCTAATCATGGATGTATTCATGGAGATGACCGTAGAACTTGGCCGCACACGCAAGCTCATCAAGGAAATACTGGGCATGGGCGAAGGCACAATTATAGAGTTGGACAAACTTGCAGGCGAGCCTGTTGATATTCTTGTAAACCATAAATTAATTGCCAAAGGCGAAGTTGTAGTTATTGATGAAAACTTCGGCGTGCGCGTAACAGAAATTGTATCACCCATGGAACGCTTTAACGATATGGGTTAATGTAAAGCATGGTAAAAAAAAGGCCGGGTAACCGGTCTTTTTTTATGTAAATACCAATCACCGCTGCGATCAATATTACTTTACTATTGTTAATATCTAATATAAAATTGCATATACATGGACGATAATAAAAAAATAGCAAAAAGAAATAAATTGCGTCTTTTTTTTCTAAATCTTGGTAAACTGATACTTGATGTTACAAAATTAAGTTTTGCAAGTCTTGTACTTGGCACCATTATTAAAGGAGATGTACCGCAATCAACTTTACTGGTTGCGGGTATAATAGCTTCGGGAGTCGGGGCGGCTCTTGGGGTCATTCTTGTGACAATATTTGAGGAGAAATAACATGGAACAGGCTTTAATGGTTATTATAGGTTTTTTAGGACCTTTGTCATTTGTAGGAATTATTGGTATTTTTTATGGAATATATATAAACAAGAAAGAACGAACAGATCAACAGAGCATATCATCGTAATTTAATATTCATCAGGATTGGAAACCGCGAAAAAAGCGGGTTTTGGATTGAGTTCCCCGTCGAAAAGACAGGGGTTGCCTATTGATTTCCAGCTATTTTTATCATCCATTCCCCAGAAAGTTACACGCGCTATTGTGTCTTTGTATTCCCTGAAAAGACGGAAAAGTTGCGCGTAAAGTTTTGCCTGCTGCTGCGCCTGCTCCTGCGGCATTACGGTATTTCTGTTAACGCCCCATTCCCTGCTGTTTGTAAGGCGGGATTCAATGTCCAGTTCGGTAATGGATATTTCAACTCCGGTTTCTTTAAACATTTCCAGAGAAGCGCGCACATCATTGACATTCAGCCAAAGCCCGTAATGCCCCTGCATGCCTATGCCGTCTATAAGGCTGCGATTGTTTCCTTCGGCTTTGTATCTGTCATTAATGTCTTTAACCATATTTCTTACTGCGGCGGCTTTATTGCAGTCATTTAAACCGTAGTCGTTATAATAGAGAATTATTTCCGGATCAGCCTGACGCGCGGTTCTGAACGCCAGTTCCACATAATCCGGTCCAAGAGTCTTATACCACCCGCTTTCAGCGCGCAGGCAGCTTTTCCAGTCCGAAGGATCTGTAATACCATCCGCCATCGCTTCGTTTACTACATCCCATGAAACAACTTTGCCCCTGAAATGATCCAGTACAGTGTTGATATGGTTTATCATATTCTCTTTTGCTTCCTGCGGAGAGCCGGAAGTCATCCACGTGCGCGTCTGCGAATGCCAAATAAGCGTATGCCCGTGTACCTGGATACCGTTCTCTTTCATTTTATTCACCATGCTGTCTGCCATCTGCCATTTGTACTCGCCGCTTTTGCTTAAGGGAGCGAGGTTTTCAGGCTTCATTTCGTTTTCGCATGTTACGGTATTAAAATGTTTTTTTAGAAGATCAAAATGCCCTCCGCTCATGTACACATGGTTAATGACATTTCCAATGAGAAAGTCTTTTTTATATACGGCCTTTAACGCTGCCGGTTTACTGTTACAGTTTGTCAGGCAGAGGAATAATAGCGCCAATTGAATTAGGATGATTTTTTTTAACATGTTGTCTGTATGATATTATTTTACCTAATAATATTCAATAATTATTAAATACGGGCTGCGCAAATCCCTGTCGGGGTCATAAACGGCTGTGACCGTCTGCAACGCACACTTTGGTGTGGCATTGTACGTGATCCACACCGAATAACCCTGAAAGGTATTTGCGCAGCCCGCTTTGTTCATTATTAAATAATCAGTAGGTTAATTTAATTCCACACAGTTGGCTCTCCGTTCACATACCTCCAATGCGTGTTCGCCGTCCCCGGATGCGTTTCAGAATAGCAGTAAATGGTGGCATTTATTAAGTAATAGTTACCGAAATAACTAATTGATATATCGCTCAAGGCATCGTTATTCGCTCCGCCATAAAAAACAGTTGTCAAGATGCTGCAACCAATGAACGCCCAATCGCCAATACTCGTCACGCTTGATGGTATTGTGATACTGGTCAAGCTGCTGCAGCCATAGAACGCATTATCACTGATACTCGTAACGCTTGATGGTATTGTAATGCTGGTCAGGCTGTTGCAACCAGAGAACGCACCATCGCCGATACTCGTTACGCTTGTTGGTATTGTTATACTGGTCAAGCTGCTGCAACCATTGAACGCATTATTACCAATACTCGTTACACTTGATGGTATAGTGATACTGGTCAAGCTGCTGCAGCCATTGAACGCTCCACCACCGATATTCGTAACACTTGATGGTATTGTGATACTGGTCAAGCTGCTGCAGCCATTGAACGCTCCACCACCGATATTCGTAACACTTGATGGTATTGTGATACTGGTCAAGCTGCTGCAGCCATAGAACGCATAAGCACCGATACTCGTAACGCTTGATGGTATTGTGATACTGGTCAAGCTGCTGCAGTCAGAGAACGCATAACCACCGATACTCGTAACGCTTGACGGTATTGTGATACTGGTCAAACTGCTGCAACCAAAGAACGCACCACTGCTAATACTCGTAACACTTGATGGTATTGTGATACTGGTCAAGCTGCTGCAACCAGAGAACGCATTATAACCGATACTCGTCACACTTGATGGTATTGTGATACTGGTCAAGCTGCTGCAACTAACGAACGCACCTTCACCGATACTCGTCACACTTGATGGTATTGTGA
>WQSN01000078.1 GCA_009787835.1 Treponema sp. | reverse complement strand
TTAACTTAGTAATTTGGCTACAAAAACATACCTCCACAGGGTAAAAGTGGTTGTTTTTGCTTCAAAATCATACTGAAAAAAATGAAAATTGATTTCCGTGAGCAGCGGGAAAGCCTTATTGACGATTTAAATAAAAAATTATAGTCTGTATCAATGTATTCAACCGGAATAGCGTATCTTCTCTGGCTTTTCTCTGGCTGCGGTGCGCTGGGTTTTCATAGATTTTATTTGGGAAAAATCCCGACAGGCGTTCTGTGGATGTTCACAGGGGGCATGGCAATGATTGGATCAATCTATGATTTTTTTACCCTGCCGCGTCAGGTAAGGGAAGCCAATATCCGTCAGGCCATTGTTGAGAATGCCGGAAAGTATCCGCAAAATATGCCCGGCCCGCAATCATGGCGCAGCGTCAATGACGGCGAATCACGCATTGTCAGGGAGAAGGAAAGCATTGAACGCATAATATTGAGGATTGCGAAGGCAAACAAAGGCATACTGACCGCAAGTGATATAGCGCTTTCAGCTAACATATCAATTGAAGAAGCAAAAAAAGATTTGGATGCCATGGTTTCCAAGGGATACGCGGAACTGCGGGTGCGTCAATCAGGAGCAATAGTTTATACAATTCCGGATCTTATGGACAGCGATGATCCTCTGGTGATTTGACAGCCCTGCGGTTAAATGAAACATTTGGCGTTTTTCAGACAAGGCGGTTGGCTCACCCGGCGTTTCATTGTTATTTAAGCGCCGGGCAAGTAAATCAACGCCCCACCTCTTTTTAATTCATTTATCTGCAAATTTTTAATTGTTCTAAATATACCATTGGAGTTGTAAGTGGTTTGTATTATTGAAAATACAGGAACGATCAAAATTGATTATAACATTATCTGAAATTCTTGAGATATAATTCAGGTATCATCATGGTATCATTTTTTTTCTGCGCGGATTAAACCGGCAAGCAATTCGCGTTTGTTATTGTTATTCGATATACCGAGTTTGCGGTAAATGCCGGAGAGGCATGTTTTTACTCGGCTTTCCGAGAGAAATACCTTAACGGCTATTTCCTTGTTATATAAGCCCTGTGCGGCAAGCAGAGCAACCGTAAATTCCTTTTCGGTCAGAATGGAAGAAGGCGTTAACTCCGCAATTGTATCCTTGCGGCCTGTTTTTACCGCCTGGGTGAAATTTAGAAAGTTGAGTACACGCATACGGAATTCATCTATATCATAAGGTTTTGTTATATAGTCATTCCCTCCCGCGGTAAGACCCGCGATAATATCGGCACGTTCGGCTTTTGCGGTCAGGAAAAGCGCGCAAACCGGGTTAGAAGGAGTTTCGCATACCGCCTTCAATTCAGAAATGAAATCAAGGCCGCTTCCGTCAGGCAGCATAATGTCAAGAACAGCAACATCAGGCCTGGCGGTTTTGATGAGTTCGCGCGCTTCAGCTATGGTTTTCGCGGTAAACACCATGATGCCCTCTTTTTCCAGCACCCTTCGGTTTATATCAAGTATTCTCGGATTATCTTCAACAAGCAGAACTGTACTGTTATGCAAAACTTTTCCCTTGTCAGGCATCTTGCGCCTCATTACCGGTCTGGCCGCGCAATATCACCGTAACGCTTGTTCCCTCTCCGGCTCCGCTTTTAATGCTGATTTCGCCATTGTGCCGCTGCGTTATATCACGGCAGATTGAAAGGCCGATACCGCTTCCGCCTTCTTTTCCTCTTACGCCGCGTTCAAAAATGCGCGGCAGTATGGCAGGATCGATTCCGGTGCCGTCGTCGAATACCGTTATCTTTACGCCCTGATTTTCACTGAAAGCTTCGGCAATCAGCTCTATTTTTTTTCCGTCCGAGTGAGTTATCGCGTTCTGCAGGAGATTCCAGATAAGCTGCGCCAGCGCGTCCATGTCACCCGGTATCACAGGAATATTTTCCCTTATTACCGCCGACATTTTTTTTCCGTTGCGTAACGCGACAGGTTCCAAAAGCTGCACAAGCCGTTTTGATATGCCGCAAATGTCAATAGGATAAGTTTTCCGTCCGCTTGTATTGTCTGTCTCAAAAGTAGTCATTAATATTTTAAGCGTACCGTCCGCCATTTCAGCTAACCTTTTGGCTTCGTCGCTGATGGTCGCAAGATCGGCCAGAATTTGCTCATTCGCGCCCGGCTGTCCGGCTGCGGACGATTCCCTTATCTGTTCTACGGCGAACTGGGCATACGCTGACATTACAGTCAACGGCGTGCGCATCTCGTGACTCATTCCGGCAAACAGTTCGGTTTTTATTTTCGCGTATTTTTCGATCTGATTCCGCGCGGCTTCAAGTTCACTCTGCCGGATATTATACAGCCTTAAATGGAGAGTCATTGTAATGCCCAGCGCAAGACTTGCGACAACAAAACCGATTATTACATCAATCAGTATACCCTCTTCGGTATTAAAAGGAATAATTTTTTCCGGGTTATAAAAAGCGTAAATGCAGATTGATATGTAAACTGTCAGTTCCGCAAGCGCCATAAATATTAGTTTTTTGCCTTCCAGCATGAAAACGGTAAACAACACCGCGAAGATGAAGAATGACGGCATTCCGCTGTGAATGCCTCCGGCGCTGAAAAACATCGCGGGAAATAAAATCAGGAATATACAAAAGCATGAGATCGTGTAACAAAGCTGATATCTTCCGCTGACATAGGAATACCACAATAACGCGATTGAAACCGCCATCGTTATCATGCAGAAAATAAAACTGGCGATTCCCGCTCCGGTAAAGAAACCGGACACGCCGGTAATCAGACTGATAAGGATTCCAGCAGCCGCCATTATGTTAAAAAGCCGCACGCGGAAATTCAGAGAACCGCCGAAAAGTCTGCTCACTGTTTTAGTAAAAAAAGATTTAATCATTTGCGAAGCACTACCTCAGTCCTTCCGAAACCTCCCAGTTCCGGCCGCGCGAAATAATAATCTTCCACCGCAGGATCATTTTTCAGAAACTCATGAATGCCTTTCTGCAAAACGCCACTTCCCGTCCCGTGAATAACAGAAAAATTTTTAAGTCCCGATAATGCGGCGGCTTCTGTCTGGCGGCGCATCGCTTCCATGGCTTCTTCCAGCCTCATGCCTAAAAGTTTTAACTCAAAAACAGCGTGCGCGGACTCGCCGTACTCGGCGGCCCATGATACTGAAGCGGTTTTCCCGGCTTCAGACGCCGGAAACAGTTCCCTTTCTGGGAAAGTCATTTTCAGCGAACCCAGTTTAACAATCCATGAATTTCCGTCAGCGTTTTTTTTACCGGCGCGGACAATGACGCCACGCTGTCTGGAAGGGCCCGCGAAGACTTCCATGCCGGGTATAATGTCACATAACGGAACGTTTTCTTCAGGTCCGGTATATTGTCCGTTTATGGCCCTTTGTTCTTCGTCAAGTGCGGCGCTTTCATTCTCAACATTACGCGCAAGTTCATTTAAAAATTCTTTTACTTTCAGGGTTTTTTCGCGGTCTACCCCACCCTCTTTCAGTTCGCGGACAAGATTTTCCAGCGTTTTTCTGCTCTCTTTCAGAAGAGACTGAAGCTTTCCGACAGATTCGCGTTTCAATTCCGCCTCTTTCTGCCTTAGCTGCAGTTCCTTTAAATCCGCTTTTCGTTTTGCTTCCTTTAACCTGCCCTGCTCTATTGCGCTTTTTTGCTCAATCCCGGCAAGCTCCCTGTGCTTTTGTTCCAGACCTTTTATCAGCGCGGAAATATCAGCCTTTTCCTCGGCTATGTATCTTCCCGCCCTTTCCACAATCTCACGGCTGAGTCCGTTAGCTGAAGCGATATCCAGCGCCCTGCTTTCTCCAGGCACTCCGTTAATTATTTTATATGTCGGGGAAAGCGTCTGCGCGTCAAATTCCACTGACGCGTTCTCCACTCCCTGTTTTGTGTAGCCGTAATTTTTTAAAATACCGTGATGCGTTGTGATAATCATCCGCGATTTTTTTCCGATTAAAAAATCCAGTACCGCCATCGCGATTGCGGAACCTTCTTCCGGATCCGTGCCTGAACCAAGTTCATCAAGAAGAACAAGAGAGTTTTCTGTCGCCGCTGCCGTAATCGAGGATATATTTGTAATGTGAGCTGAAAATGTTGAAAGAGACTGATCGATGGATTGCTCGTCGCCTATATCCGCGTAAATCCCGTCAAAGAACGGCAATACGCTTCCGTCATCAAGCGGAAGAGCCAGTCCGCTTTGGTTCATCATTGCGAACAGACCGAGCGTTTTAAGCGCGACTGTTTTTCCGCCCGTGTTGGGACCTGTTATGATTAAAGTACGCGTAGAATCTTTCATCTCAATATTGACAGGAACGGCTTTTTTCAGCATTGGATGGCGCGCCTGTTTAAGCGCTAAACCCATCCGCGGGCGGCCGTCTTCATATTCATCGCCGGCGAAACAGCCTTTAATTGAGGCGGAATATCCGGCGCGCGCGCGCAGACATTCAAGTTCAATAATTGTCAGGTGAAACTTTTTAAGGCCTTCGGCGAAGACAGAAATTTTTTCCGTTAATTCGCGCAGAATTTTCTGAATTTCAGCGTCAAGGTTACGTTTTTCCATAAGAATTTCATTGTTTTTCTCAACAATATCAAGAGGTTCAACAAAGACAGTCTGGCCGCTTCCTGATACTTCATGCACAATGCCTTTTATCCGTCCGCGAAAATTCGCCTTAACCGCTATTACAGTCCGCCCGTCTCTCTGCGAAGGCAACGGCGATTGCAGCATTCTCCTATACTCATCGTTAGCTGAATATTTCGATACCGCGTTTTTTAAATCTTTTTCAAGGCCCGCGATGCGCCTTTTAATTGCGCGTAACACCGGAATGTCGCGAAGGTTTCCTTCCCTGTCTATCACCCTGAATATTTCCGCCGCTGCCGGGCCGCAGTCAGGAAATGAACTTTCGCCCTCCGGGAAAGGCGGAGAACCGGGAACATGGCCAAGCATGGCGAAAAGAGCGCTTATTCCCCCGATTTCCTGTTCCCTGTAATCTGTTCTTTCTTTGATGATCCAGTTCCTTAATTCAGCGCCGCGCTCGACAAAAAGCCCGATTGCCAATACTTCGTCAAGTTCCAAAACCGAGCCTGTTGTTTCTATTTTCGGAAGAAGGAATCCGATTGACGGCAGCCATGATCTTGGGTCATCGCCTGAAGATCCAATCATGGCATAGATTGCGCGGACTTTTGTTTTAACTTCCTTCGCGTCCTGCGAATCATAGAGAGGTTTGCTTTCCAATAAAATGTCAGAAGCTTCCCCGCTTACGGTGTGTGATGCGACATTTTTCATGATTTGCGGGTATTCCAGAAGAGCCTGGGTTTTCTCCGCGAGTTTATTTCCGGTAGCCGTCATTGCTGTTGCCTTCAATGTCATCACGAATGCGCAAAAAACTTTCGTAACGGTCTTCGTGAATAATTCCCGCGTGTACCGCTTCCATTATTTTACAGCCGGGTTCATGTTTATGCGAACAGGACATTCCGTAACTGCACCTGCCGGCAAGCGGCGCGAATTCCTTCATGTGGAGAATAATTTCCTCTTTCTTAATTCTGTCCGGAATAAATAACCTGACGCCGGGAGTGTCAATAAGACGCGTTCCATCCGGCATATAAAACATATACGACATGGTAGTAGTATGAACGCCCCGGTCATATTTTTCATTCAGACCGCCCTCTCTGACACCCAGCCCCGGCTCAAGCGCGTTGATAAGGCTGGATTTCCCAGCTCCGGACTGGCCTGCGAGAACAGAAGTTTTTCCCTCTGTAAAACGGCGCAGTTCATCAATGCCCTCGCCGGTTTTCGCTGACACCCTCAGAACTTTATAACCGGCCCGCGTGAAATCCTGGAGCCGCTCATCCGTATCTGGCTCCTGTTCATCCAAATCTATTTTATTGCATATAACACAGGCTTCAATTCCGGCGTAATCCGCCTGAAGCAGGACGCGGTCAATAAAGCGGGGTCTGAACGGAGGAGACAAGGGCGTGCAGACGCAAAGAACAAGATCGACATTTGCAGCCAACAACTGGCTTGCTCCCCCCTTCTGATTAAACCGGCTGAACAGGTTGCGTCTCTCTTCCAGGGAAAGAATAAGCGCGCCCCGGGAATTTTTTCCGCGTTCCACTGTTACAAGGTCTCCCGGCGCGAGCGGGTTATAAAAATTTTCGCACCCTTTTAAAACTTTTCCTTTTATACGGCATTCAAGTTCTTCAGGCCCTTTTTCTTCCGTTTCAATGCGCACGATAATGATATTATGCGATCCGCGGATAACCAACCCTTTGTGAATTTCAATCTCATTTTTCATAGATCATTCAGTAAGCTCAGTTTAAAGCCGAGCGCGTTTGCGCGTTTTTTCCACAATGAATCCGCCGGCTCTTTTCCGGTAAGCAAAAGCCAGCGGAAAGCCGTTCCAGAAGGCATATCTTTACAGGCGCGAAGTTCTCCGTTGTCTTTGTCCAGCAGGTATTCAATGCGTTTTGTAATTCCTTCAAGCGAATCAAAAACTTTTATGGAAACGCCCGCTTCCTGCCTGAATATATCAATCAGATGCAAAAAATGCGTACAGCCAAGCACAAGAGTATCAACTCCCTCATTGCGGAAAATTTCCAAATATTTTCTGACTATTTCAGTTTTTTCATTATCATCCGCTTTTTCAAAACGGTGTTCAACAAAATCCACCAGTTCAGGAGCGGCAACCCCGAAAACATCAACGGGAAATCCGCTGTTAGCTGCAAGGCTCTGATTATAGGAGTCGCCGATTGTGCGTTCCGTGCCTAGCACTCCTATTTTTCTGTTTACGCTTGCGTTAACCGCCGGTTTTATCGCGGGCACTGTTCCCACAAACGGAAGCTGCGGAAATACCTGCCGCAATGCGGCGACAGCGGAAACGGTGGCGGAATTGCAGGCCAAAACAACAATTTTTGGATCCGTAAAATTTATAAGTTTTTCTGTTAACGCGATCAGAATGGAAATTAAATCATCCTTGCCGTGCGGTCCATAGGGATAATTTTCCCTGTCGGCAAGATAGCATACGGCTTCATGCGGGTTACGGCCGGCGAAAGCCCTGCAATAGGGAATTCCGCCAATGCCTGAATCTATAAAAATTACCGGTCTGTTATTCATGACAGTCGCCTGTAAAAAACAAAAAATTAACTAAAAAGACTTTCCAGTGCGGTTCTTGAAACATTGGCCTTTTCCTTCTCATCTGACATCTCCGGCGCCAGAGAACGGAATTTAACATCCAGAGAGAACCAATCGCAGAAATTAGAACGCTCCTTGTCTGTCTGTTTTTCCGCGCTGGTTTCACGGCAATCGCCGCGCGAACCGGGAGCGAAAAAACGGCAATGTTTGCATACCCGTAAATCCTTTCCGCAGTTTTGACACCGCATGGAACGGCCGATTGGCTCCGCGTCAGTAACAGGCAAACCGCAATACCAGCACATGATTTTTGTATTCTACAATATACGCGCACTGGTTGTAAAGATGAAAACATGTTAGACTAATGGGTAATGTTTTCCGTTAACCAATGCGCCGCCGGATGCGGAAGACCGGCTATAACAGGTTATAATTTATGCTTCATTCATCTTGCGAATCCGGAACAGGAATATATACGCATCTGCGAATTTATCAGGAAAAACATGTCAATAACAAACCTGAATGTTTCGGGCATGCGTTTTGAAAATACCGATTTTTCCAAACATGATTTTTACGGCTGCAATTTCAAGGATACATCATTTGTACACTGTGATTTTTCCGGCATAAAAATCAGGATGAGTTTTTTTGATTTTGCCGGTTTCACAAGCTGTGACTTTATCAAATCGGACATTCAGTTCTTATCATTCGCCGGAGCACTCATTGACAGCTGCAATTTTGACGGTTCGGAAATAACGCATGTAAATTTTGAAGGCGCGGCAATTATAAATTCATCATTCAATAATTCCAATTTATACAACAGCAGGTTTGTAAGCGCGGACCTGGATAAAACTTCAATGGTTAACTGTAATTTAAAACATGTATATATGGTTAACGCGAAACTAAAAAATGTCCCGACAAAATCGTCAAATACTGCGGAAGCAATATACGAGATGGAAGAACAATGAAACTTTTTTGTGAACTAAGTTTATCCGATTTAAGCAACTGCTATATACTGGGATCAGAAAAACATAATGCCGCGGTTATAGTCGATCCTTCCGGAATAAAAAACACTACAGTGGAAATAATAGAAAACAACAATTTTAATTTAAAAGCAATACTAATAACTCACGATCACAGGCATCATGTGAGGGGATTACGCACATTAAAACGAATTTACGATGTTGAAGTTTACGCGGTAAACCAGAATATAATGAACCACAAAACAACAATGGTAAAAGACGGCGATAAAATAAGCATTGCCGATTTTACAATCGAAGTGATTTCCATCCCCGGACATTCATCCGATTCTGTGGTTTACAGGATAGAAAGCGTACTTTTCACAGGCGATGTGCTTACGGCAGGTCTTGTAGGCAGCACAGCCAGCGCATACGGAGCCGCGACTCAAATGAGCAAACTTCGCAGCCGCCTTCTTCCCCTTCCCGGCGATTACACTGTACTGCCCGGCCACGGACCGCCGTCAACCCTTGAAGCCGAACGCCGTTTTAATACAGATATTATTAACTACGACCAAAACAGCAGCAAACGGCAGCTCTTCCGGGTTGATATTTAGAAGCTGTATATTAATTTTCTGTGTACCTTGTCGTCACATTCTTTTTATTGTATAGTGATAGTATTGTTTCAAAATAATTTAAATTAAAGAGAGGTTGTTATGAAAATCGGAATGAAGCTAATTCTCATTATTTCGGCCGTAAATCTGGCCGGCATCGGCGGCTTGACCATTACCGCATCAGTAATCGCATCAAACGGGATCACATCCATATCGGAGGAAAACGCCCGTAACGTCACAGGGGTTACGGCAGGTTCCGTAAAGGCGTATCTGGAAGTTCCTTTTGACGAAATCAGGGCTTATGTATTCTTAATGGAAAAATTTGACACTGTTGTTTCCAACGCNGGAAAAAGGGATAT
>WQSN01000077.1 GCA_009787835.1 Treponema sp. | reverse complement strand
TATTTTTCATTCAAATGCGGCAGGAACAGGATAAAATGATTATCAAAAAAAAGGGGATAATAAAGCTGGTAGCGGCTTCTCTAGTTTTCGCCGCTTTTGGCGTTTGGATTTATACTTCCCTTTTAGGTTCCTATCGAAAATATTCAGCGAACAATAGTCTAAAAGAAGTGACTCTTTTCGCTAAAACCGCTCCTTCAGATCTCAACTATATTGACTTATGGATACAAAGCCTGGAAGAAGTAATCGAAGGCGGCCACATCCTCTACCTGCATTGTGATGTTAACTTCGATTTTACCCCTGTTAACGGAGATCCTCTGCTTCGTGCGTTATGGGAATCTAACAAGAACCTAAAAGAATATCAGGATGCCCTGCAAAGCGTATATTACCTAATCCCTTATACATTTTCACATAACATAAGCGCTTCATCTCTCAGGGCCTTCGGCATTGATTCCGGGAATATTCCCTCTTCCATGAAAATGTACCTTCTTCCCATTCCCGATGATTCTGGCTTTGATGTAAGAGGAGCCGCGCTAATTACAACGCCGGTTGAAGGAACTTTGGTCTTTGAAAGGTTATTGAGAAACCTTTTTATTCTTGCATGGATTCTTTTTACAGTTATCTTTGCGGTCGCGACTCTCGCGCGTGATCCAATAACCGGTTTCTCAGTTATTTTCCTGTTCGCGATTGCTATCACTTTTGTAGCCTACCCTCTTTTTGAATCTTTCAGGCTTACATTTGTTCAAAATGGAAATTTTACTTTTGATATATGGAAAGACGCGTTCAGGCCGCGCAACCTCCAGGCTCTATGGGGATCGGTACAGCTTGGAATATTAACCGCCACTGTTTCAACAATTATTGGTTTTGCTTTTGCGTTTCTGATTGAACGTACAGGAGTAAAAGCGAAAAAATTGATTGGAACACTCGCGACAATGCCGGTTATTTCTCCTCCTTTTTCATTAAGCCTTTCTGTAATTTTACTTTTTGGAAATAACGGCCTTATTACAAACAGACTATTGGGGCTTCAAAATTTTTCGATATATGGTCTTGGCGGGCTTGTCATGGTTCAGACAATCGGAATGTTTCCGATTGCATTCATGTCGATTTCATCAATACTTAAATCCATTGATTCAACAATGGAAGACGCCGCTCTGGATTTACGCGCGACAAGACTGAAAACTTTCTTTAGCATAACCTTGCCCCTGTCGCTTCCGGGAATTCTTTCCGCATGGCTTTTGGTTTTTACAAATTCACTCGCGGATTTCGCAAACCCTCTTCTTTTGGCAGGCTCCTACCGTGTGCTTTCAGTAGAAGCATACATAATAGTTACAGGCAGAAGCAATTTGGGAGGAGGCGCGGCATTAAGCCTTCTCCTGTTAATGCCCACTCTGACCGCTTTCTTTATCCAGCGTTACTGGGTAAATAAAAAGAGCGTCGTTACCGTTACGGGCAAACCTTCTAACCGGCTTGCGGAACTTGCCACAAAACCAGTGCGTATAGCACTGACAGTATTTGTAGGTTTGTGTCTTGTTTTTATTTTATCACTTTATGGAACAATTATCGCCGGCTGCTTTGTAAGGGCATGGGGCATTGATTATACATTTACCTTGTCAAATTTCAGCGAAGCTCTTTCAAGAGGCTGGCAGTCAATCTCGAATACAGTCACATTGGCCGCAGCGGCTACGCCTATCGCTGGCATAATCGCGATGGCAGCAGCCCTTATAATTGTACGCCAGACTTTCTTCGGCAAACGTATATTGGAAGTTCTTTTAATGACTCCGTTCGCGATACCGGGAACATTGATGGGTATATCCTATATTCTTGCGTTTAACAAAGCGCCTTTAATCCTTGTCGGAACCGCG
The DNA here is from genome assembly GCA_009787835.1 of Treponema sp. GTDB lineage: Bacteria > Spirochaetota > Spirochaetia > Treponematales > Breznakiellaceae > WQXQ01. The sequence continues at coordinate 7,231 of WQSN01000077.1, read as the reverse complement.
GCGATAATAGTCATAAATTATATTGTAAGGGAACTTCCTGTCGGACTTGAAACAGGAGCCGCGAATTTAAGGCAGATTGATAAATCGATTGAAGAGGCTGCACAGGATCTTGGCGCGGACATGTCAAAAGTATTTACTTCAATTGTGCTTCCCCTGATACGGCCCAGTTTTATAACAAGCATGTCCTACACCTTTGTCCGCTCAATGACCGCTGTAAGCGCTGTCATCTTTTTAATCTCCGCAAGGTGGTATCACCTAACGGTTCAGATTTATAATTTTTCTGAAAATTTGCGCTTCGGACTTGCGAGTGTTTTATCGACAGTGCTTATCATCATTGTCCTTTTGGTATTTGGTTTGATGCAGATTCTTGTGCGCGACCGCGGCATGACAGAAAAAACTTTTTCCCGCTAGAGGTAATCATGGAAAAGAAAAAAAGCGTATCCGTTTCCCTTGACAAGGTTAGCAAGATTTTTAAAAACACAAAGGGAAAGACAGACGTTATCGCGGTTCATGAAGCGAACTTTACAGTTGAAGCGGGCGAGCTTGTCACCCTTCTTGGCCCTTCAGGCTGCGGAAAAACAACCACCCTTAGGATGATCGCAGGCTTTGAACTTCCTTCAAGCGGAAAGATTCATATCGGCGCTGAAGATGTTACATTATTGCCTCCGAATATAAGGGATACGGCGACTGTTTTCCAGAGTTACGGACTTTTTCCGCATCTTACAGTTTATGAAAATGTCGCATACGGACTGAACCTGCGAAAGCTGCCAAAGGCGGAANTCGAAAAAAAAGTTAAAACATTTCTTGATCTTGTTAACCTCTGGGAGTTATGCGACAGACCTCCCGGNCAGCTTTCAGGCGGACAGCAGCAGCGCGTAGCCCTTGCGCGNAGCCTGATTGTAGAGCCTTCCGTTCTGCTTCTTGATGAGCCNCTTTCCAATCTGGACGCNCTGTTACGCGAACAGATGCGCGTNGAGATTCGCAGGATTCAAAAAAGCCTGGGAATTACCGCTGTTTATGTTACGCATGACCGGGTAGAAGCGATGACATTATCAGATAAAGTAATCGTTATGTATGACGGAGAGATAAAACAAATTGGCAGTCCTCATGAAATTTATGAAGACCCATACAGCAAATTTGTGGCAGGCTTTGTCGGCAAGGCCGCGTTCTTCCCCGCTCAATTGTTGGAAAAAAATTCAAATCTATGGGTCTGCCAAGCGGGAAATAAAACATTTGAAATACACCGCTTTTCAGATAATGTAGAGAAAGGAAAAGAAGCTATAATAATGGCGCGCCCTGAATCTCTTCGTCTTGTAGATCCGGGTCTGGGCGCGGTTGAAGGAATTGTCAGAATGAATGTCTACCTTGGCCACAGCATAGAAACTTTTGTGGATACTCCAAACGGCGAAGTTTTAATCCAGATTGACGATCCGGCTTCCAAAAAGATATACAGCGAAGGCGCGAAAGTTTCTATAGAACTTAATCCTGATCGTATCAGACTCTTGAAAAATGAATGAGCCTGCGAGAAGCATAGCGTACCTTTGATTTGATGATGTATTAACCAATCTCCCGACTACATAGTGTCTGTCCACAAAGTCGGTTACTTTGCGGACAGACCTTTCCATTTCTGCATTTTACGCTGTTTCAAGCGCTTTTTGCGCTGTATGACGAAAATCCGTATTTTTTTAACATATAATTTATTTTACGGGGTACAATAATGAAAAAAATCTGCCTGATAGTTTTAATAATATTTACCGTTGGATTATCTGTTTTTGCACAGGAAGAAACTGCCGCAGGTAATGATATATCCATTGGCATTGGTGCTCAGGACGATGAAACATTTAAATGGGGCGTAAACGCCGGCGTGGAAATGAACATGAACTCAGGAAATCATCCGCAAATGAGCGATCTGCCGGCTATTGCTTTTGGAGTTCATGCTGGCGGTGAATTCAATTTTAATTCGATGTTTTCGGCGGGTATAAATCTGAGTGTAAGCTTTTCTGACATTTTCGCTTTTGAAGCCGCAGGCTTTTTCCGCTGGTATTTCTATAAAAATATATTTGCCCAGGCTGACATCGGGCTTTGGACAGGAAACAAAGGCGAAGGAATCAGGTTCCTTGGCGGAGCAAGCGCCGGTTTGCGCATACCATTACCGGGTAATTTTTATATCGAACCTTACGCGCGATTTGGCTATCCGTTTTTAGCCGGCGGCGGCGTTACAGCAGGTTATCTCTTTAGGTAGGAGTTTCTTATGAATACGAAAAAAAAGATTATTATATGCACAGCGGCGATTGTTATGTCAGCCGCCATGTTTTTTGCAGCCTGCGACAACCCGTGGATTGGCGGGACACCAGGCAGTACGCATGACATGACACCCACATTTATGCAAATGGTGGAAATTCAAGCAGGAGATCTGACATCTTGGTTTGGCGTGACAATCACATTAAGCGCGTTCCAAATGGGAATATATGAAGTAACGCAGAACCAGTATCTGGAAGTAATGGGAGTTAATCCAAGTTATTTTAGTTCAGACCCCGCAACAGGAGAAACACAGGGCGAAAGACCTGTAGAAAGGGTAACATGGTATGACGCGATAGAGTTCTGTAACAAGTTAAGTGAAAAAAATGGCCTTACCCCTGTTTACACGATAACAGGAAGAACGCCTGCAGCCGGTTACCCGATAACAGATGCGGCAGTAACCGCGAACTGGGAAAATAACGGCTACCGGTTACCGACAGAAGCGCAGTGGGAATACGCAGTCCGGGCAGGTTCAACCACATCTTTTTATTTTGGCAATACGGATGCTGAGCTTGTAAATTACGCATGGTACGACGCAAACGCAAACGGTATGACGCATCAGGTTGGGAAGAAAACAGCAAACGATTGGGGCTTACACGACATGTACGGGAACGTATGGGAAATGTGTTGGGACTTGACGAGTAATCCCCCCTCTCCTTATCCCGTTACTGATCAGACTGATTACAAGGGGTCGGATAGCGGCGATAGACGTATAATGCGCGGCGGGGCTTATTCCCTACAACCTGTACCTTCAGGTATTAGAGGCATCGTCAATCCCAACACTACGGGTCACGCTCTCGGTTTCCGTGTTGTGCTCCCCTCCAGCGGCCATGTCCACAACTTCAGCGGAGCGTGGCAAAAAGACGCGACTCACCACTGGAAAAAGTGCGCCGACGACAACGCCATAGCGCAGAAAGCCGCCCATGTTGACACGACCAGTGACGATAAATGCGACGTGTGCGGAAATGACATGCCTCCCGGCGCACTGCTCTTTACACTGATTAACAATAATACGGCGTATTCGGTTGCAATGGGCACATCAACTGATACGGAAATAGTAATCCCCGAGACTCATCTAGGTAAACCTGTAACACAGATAGCGGCCAATGGCTTTAATGCCAGCACTTACCCCAAAGCCGCAAATATGACAAATATAACCATCCCCTCAAGTATTACTTCTATCGATTCCTCTTACTCCATGTACTCTTCCACTACGTTCGCCGGTTCCGGTATATGGAACAGCGCAGGTGATAACAGCGTTGTGTACGCGGATAAATGGGCGGTTGGTTATAAAGGGACAGCAATCGGATCTTTAAATCTAAGGGATGATACCGTCGGTATAGGCAATTTTGCGTTCTATGGCTGCAACGGCTTTACCGGCAGTTTAATAATCCCCAATAGCGTTACTTATATCGGTAATAGTGCGTTCGATGGCTGCCAAGGCTTTACCGGCAGTTTAACCATCCCCAATAGCGTTATTACTATCGGAAATAGTGCGTTCGCTCTCTGCATCGGATTTACCGGCAGTTTAACCATCCCCAATAGCGTCACTTCTATCGGAGCTGCTGCGTTCAGTGTCTGCGGTTTTACCGGCGATTTATCCATCCCTGCCAGCGTTCTAACAATTGGTATTCAACCCAGTCCAAATTTTATCAATCAAAATCTTAATCTTAGTCCGGCATTCTCTATCAACAAGTTTGATAGTTTTATTGTAGATGCTGCAAATCCCAATTATAAAAGTGTGGACGGGATGTTATATAATAAAACAGGAACTATGCTTATACAGGCGCCGGGACAGATAAGCGGACATGTAATAATCCCCAGCGGCGTTACTTCCATTGGTAATAGCGCGTTCAGCTACATAGTAGGCTTTACAGCCGTAACCATCCCCTCAAGCGTTACTTCTATCGCAGATAGTGCGTTCATAAACTGCAACGACCTTATAAGCGTAACATTTCTGGGTACGATTGCTTCTGTTAATTTTAGTTCAGATATGTTCACTTTCCACGGCAATTTGCGTGAAGTATTTTACGCTGCAAATCCGACAAATGGTACGCCAGGCACTTATATGTGGAATGGATACGGAGGAACGTGGGAAATGCAAACACCGTAAAAAAACGGGTAATGCGGGGCGCAGTTCGCGTGCCTGACAGCGAGGTTTGTCTGGTGGCGTTAAGGTGCAACAAGGCGCTATAGGTAGCGTATCGGAGACGCGCCGCCTATTCGCCCTGTTTCCATACAAAAAATACATTAAACCACTTACTGTCATGCTCAATGTGAAACATTTCGCCGTAACTTCCGGCTACTGCCATAACGCTATGAAGACCAATTCCGGTTCCGGATTCATTTTCCTTTGTGCTGATATATTTCTCTCCGTCTTTTACAACATTGCCGTCAAAAGTATTACGCACCATAATGGCAAGCTGTTCTCCCTGCGGCTTGATTGCTAGTTTTATCTGACGTTCATTCTCGGACGGCGGCTTCAATTTTAAACACGCTTCAACGGCGTTTTCCAGCAAATTGCCCAGAACTATGCACATTTCATAATTAGACAACGAAAAATCAGGCGGTATTTTTATGGAAACATTGAAATCAATTTTTAATTCATCGCATTTTCCCGCGTAATCGGCAACAAGGGAATTTATCACGGGATTATCGCTGAAATTATGCAGATCATTATCTTTTAACAGATTTTGAAGCCCGCTTAAATATTCACTGCCCTTTTCTGTTTCTCCCCTTTGAAGCATTTCAAGCGCGGCATTCAGATGAAATTTATAATCATGCCTCATAACTTTTAAAGCGTCGTACAGTTCATTCATTTTTTTGTAATGCCCGCGTCCTGTCGCGATTATGCCGCGCGCAAAATCGGCTTCATATTTTTGTTTTGTTTTTTCATTAGTGTTTATAATGGCATAACAGAGAATTATGAAACTCCATATCAGGAAAATTTGAGCTATAAAATAAAAAAGGTTATTCTGAACATGAATTCTTTGCAGAAAAAACTGGGAATAATAAAGAATAAAAATGCTTATCATGTACAATGCCCATTCTTTTTTGCTTCCGCTGCCAAAGATTTTTTCCAATACGCGCTTGCCGAATTTCAGCACAAAAATAATATATGCGGTAAACGCGAAAAAGACCGCCGCAATCATCATTAGAAATATCTGCATGCTTCCGTATTGAACAAAAAAACCAAATGCCATGCTAAAAAAAATAATTATTGAAAACGAAATAAAAAAATTAGCGAAAAGCAAAAACAGTTTTTCAAAAATATGACCTTTAAAAAACAGTATAACCAAAGGAATAAACGGCCATCCGTTCGGAACAGGCAGGTTATTTATATGCCCTGTAACGGTATTTAATAAAAGAATCCCCGCAGTAAAAACAATAAAGGAAATAATTATGACAAAAACATTAGTTTTTCTGGGCATGCAGATTAAAAACGACATTATGGTAATCGCGATTGTCGCTAATGCCATTACAGATGACATTATATCATGAATGATGTTTATATTATCCATTTTTATCCTCTGCGAAAATTCGTGTGAAATATTGACTGTTAAAATTATTATATTTTCTTGAGACAGGCGCTTTTCTGCCGCATTGAAACAATATTTCTTTGCCTTGAATTTGCGCAATGGCGTCCATATTAACCACATAAGATCTGTGACATTGCGCAAAACGTCCGTCCGCTGTTAATTGCGGCAATACTTCGCTTAAAGAAGCGAATATCACAACTTCGCTTCCGTCCAGCAGCCGAAAATAAACATTTTTATTTATTACTTCCACAAAGGATATTTCATAAAAATGAACAAACCTTGTCATATTTCTGGTTTCAATCTTTATGCCCGCGGTATCTTCATTCGGCGCTGAGTTTTTAATTTCATTTAACAATTGCGCGACATCTTTCACATTGACAGGTTTTAATAAATAGTTGTAAGCCTTTACCTGATACGATTCAACTCCATAATCCCTGGAAGTGCTAAGATAAATAATTTTTCCGCTGAAACCCGCAGCCCGCATTTTTCCGGCAAGCTCAATGCCGTCCATTTCAGGCATTATAATATCAAGAAAACAAACATCAATTTTCGCGGAGGATGGGTTATCTGCCTCGCTGTTTTTGATACATTCGAGAGCATCCTGAGCCTTTTCAAAAATTACCAAAGAATCCCCAAAGCCCGCTTTTTTAACCGCGTTTTCAAGTTTCAGGGCCTCATCCCGTATATCGTCACAGATCAGAATATTCATGTTCAACATTTTATCATATTAAACAATAATTCTCCCCGCTTTTTTCATCCTATTGTTCTTTTTACGCTGTTTCACGCGCATTCCGCTCCGTTTAGCAAAAAAATCGTTTTTTAATTATTGATAAATCTAAGGTAGCTGTTCCAAAAACTGAAGTTTTTGAACAGTCTCAAATGAAACTGAATAACAAGAGCGGTCTGTTCTCTTAAAAATGAAAAAAGACAGGATTTCTCGAAACCGGCGTTCATAGCGCGTACCAATTGTTTTTGACGGTTAAACTGGTTTATCTGCCAGTCTATGGCCAGTGTAATAAAATTATGTATCCTAATCAGAAAGAATAGAGGTAATTATTTACTTTACTGATGATAAAATACATATGTCTGATTTTATTTTTATAGAAAATAAAAAAAATTATATTTATAGAGAACTTTATATAGAAGCATCATTTGAAATGATCATCAATTATCTTTTCAATATCTTTACTTTGATTTACGGACTCATATGTAGTAATTAATTGTCCAGGAAAATGGGTATTATACCATTTTTCTTTTTCTTCCCAATGTTTTTTATACTCTTCAATATCCAAGCGTCCAACATGTTCCCAATAATGTTTCTTTCCTTTCCAGAAGACGGTAAAATCAGGCAAATACATTGTACCATCAGGTGCAAAAAGCGGTGTTTCGTATTC
>WQSN01000076.1 GCA_009787835.1 Treponema sp. | reverse complement strand
TGGGGGTGAGGATACTTAAAAAAATATTTTAAAGTGTAAAAATTCGTTTGGTTATATTTAATAATGTGAATAAATTAACGATTAACACAGGCAGGCTGCGTAAAGCTCTTTCAGGGTTATTCGGTGTGGATCACCTACAATGCCACGCCAAAGTGTGCGTCAAAGACGGCCACGGTCGTTTATGACCCTGAAAGGGATTTACGCAGCCTGCTTTTATTATTATCAGAGCTTTGCATTAATCTAAGCTTAACGTCTTCAACAGATAACCCCTGAGATAATAAATCGATAACTTCTTTATGTCCCTTTTTGCAGCCTTCTTCTAAGCCCATTTCGCGGCCTTCTTTGCGCGCATAGGCGATTGCGTCTTCTGTGTTCCATTCTTCTAATATCATATTTAATATCTCCGAACCATGAATTTCCAGATACTCCTTAAGTATATCATGTTTTGAACAATATTTTATAGCGCTTTTTACCGCTTCTTTTAGATTTTCCTGTTCAATCCAAAATGCGTGGATTTTCGCTATAAACGCGCTGTACTCCGCCAGCTTTTTACAGCGGTTTAAAATGGCTTGATTCCTGCCTTCTGTTATATTTATTACTTTTACCTCCAGTTCCAATAAGGGATGGGATTTTTCCGGTAGATTTAGGGTTTTGGGGTTAAGAAAAAGTTCAGAAAGCTTCAGAGTTGCGTTATCTGCAAATGGTTCAAGTCCGTTATACAGCACGAAGAATTCAGGCCACGGAATTGAGACTTGCTGCTTTGAATATAGTGTTTCGCTCTTTATTCTCTTTTCCAGGATGCGGGTAATGTAGAGCAGGAAGCGCAGAGCCATGTTTGGATTAATTGTACTTTGATGTTCTATCAGAACTATCAATTTACCGTCTATCTCGAATGAAATGTCATTGATATAATCCATATATAACACATTTTCCAGTGTATTAATGGAAACCGGTACGTCCTGTGGAAGAGAAACTCCCTCCAGAGCGCAATAAAGCTCCCGAAGCAGATCGGGATTATCGAACAAGGTAGTAAATACATTGTTCTTAAATTTCTTATTTTCCTGCATAATAACCTCTACCCATATATGGCGCGGAGGCATTGTTTTGCTTTACTGAAGGCAGAATCATACGGTTTTTTTGGGGGAATGGAAATATTGCTTAAAAAATTTTAAATTGGAATTAAAGCAGGCTGCGTAAATCCCTGGCAGGGTCATCAAGAGGGGAACCTTCGCCTGTCTGCGACAGGCTCGGTTGAGGTTTCAGCGTGGATCACGTACAATGCCACACCAAAGTGTGCGTCAAAAACGGCCACGGTCGTTTATAACCCTGACAGGGATTTGAGCAGCTTGCGTTTAATAATTATTGAATATTTTATGGATTTCCACTCTCATCAATTAAAAATAACTCCGAATAACTTTTATGCTGCTCGACTATTACCGTTAACACTGTTAAAATAATTTCATGGTAGATAAAGAACAACTTGCTCAATGTACGGAACTGGTTGATGCGTATAGAAAGGAAATGGCCCTGCGGATTGTCGGGCAGAGGGAAATGCTGGACGGGCTTCTTATAGCGCTTGTCGCGGGCGGGCATATTTTACTGGAAGGAGTGCCCGGTCTTGCGAAAACACTGGCGGTAAAAAGCCTTGCAGAAATAACGGGGCTTGAGTTTAAAAGAATTCAATTTACTCCCGATTTACTGCCGGCCGACTTGACCGGAACCATGATTTGGGAACAGGCCAGGGGAAGTTTTTCGGTGCGCCGCGGACCGGTTTTCGCGAATGTAATTCTCGCGGATGAAATTAACCGTGCGCCGGCGAAGGTACAATCCGCGCTTCTTGAGGCAATGGAAGAAAAACAGGTAACAATCGGCGAGACCAGTTACGCTCTGCCTTTCCCGTTCTTTGTGCTCGCTACAGAAAACCCAATCGAACATGAAGGAACATATTCGCTGCCTGAAGCCGAACTGGATCGTTTCCTGATGAAGTTATTGATTGTTTATCCTCAGCCCATGGAAGAACTTGATGTTGTAAAAAACAGTCCGCCCCTTTCCGCCGGCGCTTCGGATAAGGGAACGCCGCTTTCGCCTGTGCTGAACGCCGGCGCTCTCGCTGTTTTGCGGAACACGGCGGACGCGATTCACATTGATGAAGAGATCAGTAAGTACATTGTGTCTGTTGTAACCGCTACAAGACCCGCATCAACAAGGCAGCAGTCAGGCGCTGCAATGGTTAAAACAGAAAACGCCAAGTCCCAGGACGGGGTCTACCGTTATGTGTCATTCGGCGCTTCGCCGCGCGCTTCTATCGCCCTTTACCGCTGCAGTAAAATTTACGCAATGCTGGAAGGGCGGAATTTTGTAAGTCCTGAAGATGTAAAAACCGCGGCTCATCCGGTGTTGCGGCACAGGATTGTTCTTTCCTACGAAGCCGAGGCTGACGGTATGGACGCGGACAGCGTCATTGCCAAAATATTAAGCCATATTCCAATTCCATAGGCCGTGAAAAAGGATTTCATGTTCAATTCCGGGATTATTAATGGAAACTAGCGAACTTCTGCGCAATATAACAGCTCTTCCGGTGATTTCCACCGGCCTAGCCGAAGAAATGATGGCGGGAAATTTCAGCTCCGTTTTTAAAGGCCAGGGCATGGAGTTTGACGAAGCGAGGCACTATGAACCCGGCGATGATATTCGTTCCATCGACTGGAACGCCAGCGCACGGTTCGGCACTCCGTTTGTAAAAATGTTCCGCGAAGAACGCGAAATTACAATTCTGATTATTTTGGATATTTCACCGTCCATGCGCCGCGGAGATTTCGCGCTTAATAACATCAGTCCTTATGAACAGGGGCTTATATCCGCCGCATCTATCGCTTTTTCCGCCGAACACACAGGGCAGCAGGTAGGAGCGTTTTTTTTTGACAGGGACATCGAAAGGGTATTCCCTCCGCGTAAGGGACGCCGCCACATAATGGCGCTTGTTATGGCCGCTCTTCAGTATCAGAAAGAAAGAAAAACCCGCGGTGACAGGCACGGCAGCAATATCGCCTGCGCTTTAACAGGCGCGCAGCGGCTCCTTAAAAGACGCTCTTTCATTGTGCTGATTTCAGATTTTTACAGCATCGGCTGGGAACAGGAAATGACAAACCTGTGCCGCAAACATGATTGTTTCGCGATACGCATCTGCGACCCGCCCGATCTTCCCTATCCTGGATTGATAACTCTTGAAGATCCTGAAACTGGCGTCAGAATAGAAGCGCCCGTGGGTTTGACGTCTTTTCAGGAAAGCTGGCTGCAATGGCATAAAGAGCGTTCAATCAGATGGGCGTCCCTGTGCCGCCACAGCGGAGCCGCGTTTCTGGAACTGCCGACCACAACAGACGCGCCTGCCTCGCTGCTTAAGTTTTTCGGAAACTACAGCCGAAGCCAGTATAAAAGCCGGAAGTACAGATGAAAAATTTAAAAAAAATACTGATAACATTTTTGGTTTTAAACGGTTTTCTTTTAATTGTTCCGCCTTCATATGCTCAGTACAGGGGAGCTTACTTAATTCCAAGCGTGGTGTATGTCGGAGATCCGGCTACATTGATTGTTCCGCTGCCCGGAACAGCCCAGGACGCGGATGATATAATACTTTCAGGATGGTTTCTTCCGGCGCACACCGATATTGATTTTCACCGCATTGTTCTTGAACGCCGGATGTCAGAGAGCAGGCTCCTGGTTGAATTTACCGCGTTCATGCCCGGCATTTTGGAACTTCCGGAAATAAACATTAATGATACGGTTTTCAGCGGACTGACTGTTACAATAAATTCTGTTATAGACGGACGTTCAACCCTTGAGCTATCAAGGCCCGCGTCTTCTCTGGCGATGCCGGGTACTGCGCTGATGCTTTACGGAACCATTTCAGCCCTGGTTTTCCTGATTCTGCTTCTTGTCTGGTTTGCCGCAAAAGGCCACCGTTATCTGCAGCGATGGATCAATAAATGGAAACGCTGGAGGTATTTTGTCTCAATCAGAAACACGGAAAAACGCCTTTCCAGAGCGCTGTCAAGGGGAGCGGACAAGCGTGAAATTCTTGACATTCTTTCCGGTGAATTCAGGGTGTTTCTTTCATTTATTACCGGAGTTAACTGCCGCGCCATGACCGCGAGGGAGTTTGCGTACATATTTGAAAAAAAGCCGGAATTGGAACCGCGTTTTTTATGCAGATTTTTCAGGCGATGCGACGAAATACGTTTTTCCGGTGCGGATATCAGCACGGAAGATATTTTCAAACTGCTGGACGATATGCGCGAATTTCTCACAACGCTGGATAAATTCAATCCTGAAAAAGAAAAAAAAGAGGAGAAGATTGCGGCGTGAACATTGATTTTGACCGCCCGCTATTGGCGGTTATAGCCTTAATAATTGTTCCTATCGCAGCATTTGCCGCTTCCCGCATGAAAAATCCGTTTGTAATCGCAATTCCGCTCGGTGCGCCCGGCGGAGTTTCATTTAAGGCATCGCAGATGAGCGGACTTGTAAAATTATTAAAAGCGCTGGAATTTACGGGGATTCTTCTGCTTTTTTTCAGCGCCGCAGGACCTTCAATGAAAACAGCGGAAACAGTATGGTTAAACCGCGGGGCGGATATTATTTTTATATTGGATACAAGTCCCAGTATGGCCGCTCTGGATATGGACGGAAATAACCGTTTCAACGCCGCCAGAACCTTGCTTGCAGAATTTGCGCACAGGCGGCCTTCGGACAATATCGGTCTTGTTGCCGTAGGAGATGAAGCCGCGCTTTTAATTCCGCCTACTGCTGACAGGGATGCATTCAACATGCGTCTTGAACTGCTTCAGATTGGCGAATTCGGAGACGGCACCGCCCTTGGCACCGGGCTGGCAATAACCGCGTATCATTTGGATAAATCAAACGCGAAGCGAAGAGTCGCGGTTCTTATAACAGACGGGGAAAATAACGCGGGATCCATTCACCCCGAAACCGCCGCTTCAATGTTACGTGAAATCGGAGTATCGCTTTGGGTTATAGGACTAGGTTCCGCGGGAGAAGCGCCGATTGATTATATCGATCCCTACACGAGAATTCGCCGCACAGGCGTGTTTGATTCGCGCTTTGATACGGAAAGTCTGAAGCGTTTAAGCGTTTCAGGCGGAGGCGTATATATTGCAGCTCCAACAGCCGATGCCTTTGCCGCCGCGTTTTCCCAGCTGGATGACGGAGAAATCACTGTACAGAGATCGCGTATCATAAACAGAAGGCATTCATTGGCTTTGCATTTTTTGATTCCTGCGGTTGGTTTATTGGTTTCAGTCAGATTTATCAGGCGTAATTTACTGGGAGCCATTATATGACATTTGACTATCCGCTTGTTTTAAGCGCTTTCGCAGTTTTTATTCCCATGGCTCTTTTTGATATTTTCGCCGTATTTAAAAAAAGTCAATACAAACTGCCGCCCGAGCTTGCCAAAAAATTACGCGCGTCTGTTTTGTTCTTTCGAATATTTATAGGCTTTTCAATTATCGCTCTGGCAGGTCCAAGATGGGGAGTTGGAATGACTGTTTCAGAATACCGCCGCGGGCTTGATATTGTCTTCGCAATAGATGTTTCGCGCAGTATGGATATCAGTGATATACAAGCAGCGTCCTCGCGGCGTAGCAGTGAAGGGAGTAATGAGCATAGCGGGTATGGAATGCCATCTCGTCTTGAACATGGTATTTCAATTGTACGGAACTGCTTGATTAATGTAACAGGCGCGCGGTATGCCGCTGTAATAGGCCGCAGCAGCGGTTTTTTGGCAGTTCCCCTGACATGGGACAATGAAACGCCATTGAGCTTCCTAAACGCGCTTGACGGTTACTCCATGACAGGCAGGAGCACCAATCTTGAAGTGCTGGTAGATACTGCGGCGGACTCTTTTCAAAAATCATCACCGGCGCAGAAAGTAATTGTTTTAGTCTCAGACGGAGAGTCTCTTGCCGGCATTTTCAGAAACGCTGTTAACCGCTGCGCCAGGGAAGGAATTATAATAAACGCTGTCGCTCTTGGCAGCGACGAAGGCAGACCTGTGCCCGCATATCCCGCAAGTCTGGCGGATCCCGGCGCACATGCATCAACCGATATCAGCAAAAGAGATTCCACTGCCATGCGCATGGCGGCGGAAAGAACAGGAGGCGTTTACATTGACGGCGGCAATGAAGACGCCGCAGGAATTTTATCTGATCATCTGCTTTCGCTTTCCGCAGAAATAAGGGCGGGAAGCGGCAAAAGTGAGGCAAAAGAGCGGCGCACATTGTTCATTATTCTGGCGATTATCGCGTACGCAGCTTCAAAATTTACATACCGCATGCCGCGTTCCCTGCTTGTTTCAATAATCGCTTTGTCTTTTATTCTTTCTTCATGTTCGCAGGGTAAACTCCATCTGTTGGAAGCGAATTATTTAAACTCACAGGGCAGGCACGATGAAGCAATTGTTCCCTATCTGAAAGCCCTGGAATATAAAGACGCCGCGCCTTACGCCGAATACGGACTGGGTTTGGCTTTCTATTCGCTTGACGATGTCAGAGCGGCGTTAATCCGGTATGGCAATTCACAAAAAATACTGATGAATTATTCTTCAGGCGAACACCGTGAACTTCGGTACAGAAACAATTACAATTCCGGAATTGTTTTTTTTGAAGAGGGTGATTTTGAGTCGGCAGCGTCCGCATTTAAGGAAGCGCTGCGCGCGGACTCCCGCAGGGCAGACGCAAAATTAAATCTTGAATTAAGCCTTTTATCCATTACAAGAGACACATCCGGTGATGATAATAACAATAGGCCGCAGGAAAGCGAGTCCAGGGAAATCCTTTTTGACTTTATAAAAGAACAGGAAGAGCAATACTGGAAAAGCAAGGAATGGGCTCCCGAAGAAGCGTTTACAGGACCGGATTACTGATGCAGAATAATTGTAATAAATGTTTGGAAATTTTATCCTGGGGTCTGACAGCCAGGTTCGCGTTATTGACAGTTTTCATTTTATTCCTGCCTGCGCCGCATGGTTTTTGCCAGGATGCGGATCATGAAATACATGAACCAGAACCTGAAATTATTCTTCATGTAACCGCGGAAACAACGGCGCGGACCATAACAGCCGGATCATCATGGACTCTTATGCTTTATATCAATCATAGCATACCTGATGAAGTTACTGTTATAACTCCCGCGTTCGCGCCTTCTCTTTTTCTGGATCGTATAGTTAAAATTACAGGAATTGTAAACGCGCAAATACAGACTATAATTGAGTACAGATTTGTTCCTGAAGCTCCGGGCCGCTTTTTTATTGAACCCTTTACGATAATAACTCCGCATGGCAGAACATCCACAGAACGGTATATTCTGGATGTGCGCAGCCTAAACAATGAATCAGGAACGCTGACTCCAAGAATTGCCTGGCAAAACGCTCCGCGGCAAATGGCAGCAGGAGAGCGCACGGAAATAACTCTTCGCATAACAGGCTGGGATTCAAGGCGTTTAACGCCTGATTTTTTTAAGCCTGAGATTCCAAGGGGAGCGATATTCATCCCTTCGCAGTTATCCGCTGGTGAAAGAGACAGCGGCATTGTATTAAAGTTCACCTTAATTCCGCTTGAAACAGGCGATTTAATTTTTCCGCCGCGAACGCTTCAGTATGAAAACGCGGTATTTCAAATCCCCGTTCTGAATATCCGCGTAACAAGTCCCACAGGCAGCGTATTTTCAGCGAAGCCTGCGGAACTGACGCAGGAAAGCGAACAGGATAATCTGCAGGACGTACAGGATAAAACAATCGCCAAAAGCGGCGTCCTGTTTCCGGAATTTATTCCGGGCGCATCCGGTAAAAATATCCCGGAATCGCGCAGACGCCAGTGTGAAAGCATTTATAACAAAGCGAAGGGATTATGGGATAACGGCCTTTACGTTCAGGCGTTAGCTGAACTAAGGCGGAACGAGAGAAATCATCCCGCAGGCGATCTATTACGGCCGGTACGGCGGGAAGCGGAAAGAAATCTTGGGTTTTTTAACACATTAAATGAGAACAGGGAACATCTGACGGTTCTGTTAATTTTAACATTTTCTTTTCCGGCACTTGTAATTATTTCCCTTTTTATTTGTTTCTTTTTAAAGAGGGGGATGTTTGTAAAAAGAGCGTCTCTTGTCTGCGCTGTAATTTTCGCCGCGGCAGGTCTTTTTTGCTTTTACCGGTATGCGGATTCAAACACGCTTTTCCGCGTAAACCAGTTTGGAGTGGCAAACGAAGCGTCTGTACTGCGGACAGCGGATTACGAAGGAGAAGAATTATTCCGTTTTAGGGAAGGCCAGCCGGTAGTGATAATGCTGAACCCGGGTGATTGGGTATATGTCCGCGCGAATGACGCGGAAGGCAAATCCGGCTGGATGTCTTCAAAGGAGATAATCTTCTACTAAAAGGATTCATTGGTGAATTTTGGAGATATTCTGGATAAATGGGAAAGGGGACAATCAGGCGCTTCTTCCCAAAACGAGATGGAATCGTGGCTGCGGAACAATAAAGTACCGGATAAAGACGCGTATTTACGCAATGAGCAAGCGCCTGGCGAACACCGCAGCCGCCTGATGCATACTCAGCCTGATGAAATACTGGATATACACGGTCTTACAGGCGACAATGCCTGGATTTCCCTGGATCTCTTCTTTACAAGGGCCAGAAGCTGCGGTTATAAAAAGCTGCGCATAATACACGGCAAAGGAAACCGTTCACAGGGAGAAGCTGTGCTGAAAATTACAGTCAGAAAATTCATTGAACAATGTTCTTTTGCCGGAGAAAGCGGATATGAAAAAGCAGCTAACGGCGGCTCCGGCGCGACCTGGGTTTTGCTTAAACAGTAAATCTATGGTAGCTGTTCCAAAAACGCGAACCTTCGGTTTGAAAGTTTTGGAACAGCCTCTGTTAACAATTTTTTGATACAGGAGATTTTAATGAAGAAATTATTTATTGGGTTCCTCATAATTGTTTGCTGTACAGCGATTGGCATCCACGCCCAGACATTAACAAATGATCAGCGGTTCATTGGAAGATGGGTAGATGAGGATAGCTCATCATGGGTTTTTAACACAAATGGAACTTTAGTTCTGGATAATTACAATTATAAGTGGTTTTCCACATCAACATTCAAATTGATGATAATGACGGTTTTAGCAATTTGGAAGTATACGGTGAATACTTTTTTTCCGCTGATGGCAGAACACTATATTTAGTATTCCTCGATGGTGAATTATATGTACTCAGAAAAAGGTAATAGAAGTAATTTTAAATTACCATCACAAGCGGGGAGTATTTGGCCAGGATTTCATCGCCTGTGATAAAGCGCATGGGGCAGGTTATGGCCTGCGCAAGAAGCATGTGGTCGAAAGGGTCTTTATGGATTTTAGGGAGTTCCATATATGCTTTAATGTGTTCTCTTGTAATGGATAATTCATGGAAATCATATATATTAACGTATGACTCTAATTGAGAACTGGTAAAGGAAAAGAACTTTTAAATATTTTTGTGTAAAGCGCTATACTACCAAGGAGGAAAAGTATGGCGATAACAAAAGAAGTGTTAGACGAACTGCTGAAGGACTGCA
>WQSN01000075.1 GCA_009787835.1 Treponema sp. | reverse complement strand
GAAGAGACAAGGGTACTGACAAGGTATACATCAAGAGAAATAGCCGACCTGATTGACGCTGTAGGCGGCGCGGACAAGTTCAACACAGGCGAAGTGGAAAAGTCTGTCGTAAACATGTACGGTCATTTGCAGGGACATATTCAGCGCGGCGTTAACGAACTAGAAACCCACACCAACAGTATTTTAAGGCAAAAAACCGATGTAGGTGCCTTTGTCCGCGGTGAGAACGCGTATTCAATTGTAAAGTGCGCCTTTAAAGATAACCAGACCAAACCAAAGACAGTAACCGATGTAAAATTATCCGTTAACATACTGGACTCAGAGCTTATTAGTCCAATTTTCCATTACCAGGCTACTGTTGAATACCTTATTAAAGATTTAATTTCCAAACACATCATCGATACCATAGATAAATACATTGAGCAGATTAAGGATGACCGGCTGGATCAGGGGCTTGAAGAACTTTCTGACAGTCAGATTATTTTCTCCAAGATCAATAATGTAGAAGCGCATACAGACGATAGCGCTGAAGAACCCAAATCCAAACGATACAGTTATATCGCAAAAGCGCTTATGGAAAGAATCGCGGATCTCCGTGCGGAAATTGATCCGGAAAATTTCGACGCTCTCAATGTCCGCGAAAATATCAAAAAAATTGTGGATATCGAAAATATCCGCAGTCGCGGTTTCAATACTGCGATAAACTCAATTACCGCGATTCTTGACACATCCAAAATGGGATACCAGTATATTGAAAACCTTAAAAACGGCCGTGAAATTATTATCCGTGAATACGAAGACACAGACATCTTCAATCTGCCCGACGAACGCTATCAAATCAAACTGCGCTATTTTGATAACGCTCAGCTTCTTGAAGATCGCAAGGCTTATGATGTGCAGCTTAAAAGCTTTGAAACTGAAATTATGCATCTCTGGGACATTCTGGAAGTTATTTATCAGGATTCATGGAAGAGTTCATTTAAGGTTAATGATTTTGAGGATCTTGCCAAGAAGAATAAAAACAGAATTAGAAAGCTCATCAAGGAAAAATCAGGGGAACCGCTGTACGAAGATATCGCGAAAGTATGGGACGAAATTTCCTTTGTCAAACCGGCGGAGACCGAGGTTGAAAAATCGAACCGCACGTATGTTTATGAAAAAGACAGGGTTCGTACCCGAATCATTATGATGCGCGATAAACTCAGAAAAATGTACGATTTCATGTATCCGATTGAGAGGCGCGTAATGGAAGAAAGGCTTGCATGGCTTGAGAAAGAATACTTTCGGTTTGATTACATGATTAATCCGTACCACCTGCAGCCAGGCCTCCTTCTGGATGTTGATATTACATCAATCAAGCGGAAAAAAGTAACATTGAACTCCATGGCAAATGTTCTCAATGAATTCCTTTCCGGCGTTTCCAAAGGTTTCCACGACGCGGCTTTCGCCTCATTCAGCCGCAGAAGGTCAACAGTCCGCGAAGACATTAACCAGTCATTCGGCAGCGGAGAAGAACCCAGAATAGTCGCAGTAACCGCGCAAACCGCCGCTGAACCCAATGAAACGGCCCCATCCGCGGATGCCGCGTCAAAAGCCGCCGCTCCAAAGAAAAAACCCGGAGTGGTAGATACAAAAGCCAAGAAACCCGCCCGCGGCGGTTCTCAGCTTGCAGAGATATAAAAAGAAAACAGAGGCTGTTCCGCAACATAAGTTTTGGAACAGCTCTCTTCATTTAACCAGGCATTTTCCGGTTGTTATTAACAAACATCGCGGTCCTTGTAAATAATTTTTCTAATCTCCGATACAAGATAGAATGATCCTGTTCCAAGCGCCGGCAGAATCTTGTCCGGATAATTTTTATCGCATGTAAATTCCATTGTCATTTTAACAGCTTCACGCGTATCTTTAACAAGCAATGTCTTTTCATGTCCTGCGATATTTTTAAAGACCTCATAAACATTTTCGGGATTACTCGCTTTAAACGCGCCGGGGGTAGTAATTATTATTTTTGAGAAATGCAAATGAGTTATCTCCGCCATTGCGGAGGCGTCTTTATCGGCGGCGCAGCCAAAAAGCAGAATCCCGCCTTCGCCGTAGAGCAGACAAAATGTTTCCATGCAAAGAGCGAGGCTTTCCGGAGTGTGCGCTCCGTCAATGATAAATGGCCCCTGAACCTCAACCGGGCGCAATAGCTTTGCGCGAAGGTTCCCCTCCTGATGTTTAATTGACGCTTCATTTATTATTTTTTCAAAGCGTCCCGGAATGTAAAAAATTGAAAGTCCTCGGCGGATAATGTCTATTCCAATTTGAGGAAAGGCTGTCTTTAAAGCCGCGATGGCTAGAGCCGCGTTCTCTGCCTGAACTTTTCCGGGCAAAGGGATAACGAATGATGAATTAGGAATGAAGAATGGGGAATGTGGAATGGAGAGGGAAAAATCTGTACCTTGGGGCGTTATCTTTATGTTGGAAAGCTCCGCGATTTCCGGTAAATAGAACAGCGGGCTGTTTTTTTCTTCCGCTTTTTTTTTGAAGACTTCTAGGGCTTCTTCGCTTTGTTTTGCCAGAATCAGCGGTTTGCCTTTTTTGATTATTCCGGCTTTTTCTCCAGCTATTTTCGCCAGCGTATTGCCTAAAATGGCGGTATGTTCAAGTTCGATAAGGGTTATTACACTGACCAGCGGGTCAAGCACATTGGTAGAGTCAAGCCGTCCGCCCATGCCTGTTTCCACAACCATTACATCGCAGTTTGCCATGCGCGCACACAGGAAAAATAAAAGCGTTAAAAGCTCCCAAAATGTGGGCTCACTTGCGGTAGGTTCGCAGGTTTTCGGAGATTCCGTATCGAACAGGGGATTTCCCGCAGCGGGAAGCAATTCTTCTGTAATGCGCCGCAGTTCGTCGCCCGCGTTACAGTAAATTTCCTCGCTGAAATATGAATCTCCCAGACAGATCCTTTCCCTAATATCAATTACATGCGGGGACATATAACGCGCTGCGCGAAAACCAGATGCGCTCAGCATGGCGGTTAACATTCCCGTGACTGAACCCTTACCCTTAGAACCTGCGATATGTATTGATGGCGCGCAGCGTTCAGGATTACCGGCCAGTTCTGTTAAAAATTCCATCCGTTCAAGGAGAAAACTCTTCGGTTTCTGTCCCCGCTCAAGATTGATAAATTTTTCTAGCCATGAAAATACTTCGCCGGAAGACTTAAAATATTTTTTATTCAGACAACAACTCCGCGTCCTTGCGATATCTATTTCTTCTGGCTCAGTTCGTATGTCTTGCCGTATTTCACAATTTCAACATTCGGGAAGCCGTTTTCTTCAAGGTATTTTTTTATAAAGGCTTGCGATTTACGCTCGCCGTGAACCAGGAAGATTCCCCTTAAGCGGGAAGTATCCACAGCTTTAAGCCATTCCAGTATTTCAAAATAATCAGCGTGGGCGCTGAACGCATTAATCTCTTCCACCTGCGCTCTTACCTTGAACCAATCGCCGTGTATTTTTACTTCGCTCTCGCGGTTGCGGATACGCCTTCCAAGAGTGTTTTCCGCCATGTAGCCGACAGTCATTATTGTGGTGTTGGGATCCTGAATGTTGTGAATCAAATGGTGCTGAATGCGTCCCGCTTCGCACATTCCGTCCGCTGAAATTATTATAAGAGGACCTTTCTTGTCATTGAGCGCTTTTGATTCCTGAACGCTTGTTGTAAAATACAGGCTGTTGAAACCGAACGGGTTTTTATGATGCCTGATAAAGGCCTGTTTTATCTCATCGCCGTAACATTCGGGGTGAACCTGGAAAATTGTGGTCGCGTTAGTCGCCATCGGCGAATCGACATAGATCGGTACTTCGGGAATTGTTCCTTCGTCTACCAGAAGATGGAAATAGTAAACAAGCTCCTGTGTGCGCTCAATCGCGAACGCGGGGATAATAATTTTTCCCTTTTTTTCTACAGTCCGCTTTGCCATATCAGCAAGTTTTTTTATGGCATCATCTGTGGAATTGTGGCGTCTGTCGCCGTATGTGCTTTCAAGGATAATATAGTCGGGAGCGGCTTCAGGAATCGCGGGGTTACGGATAATCGGTTTACCCTTGCGGCCCAGATCGCCTGTCGCGAGTATATTCAGCGTTTCTCCGCTTTTTTTGACTTTTATGGAAGCGATAGCGGAACCAAGTATATGTCCGGCATCGTAGAATTCAAGACTTACTCCGTCTCCGATATTCATGGGTCTGTTATACGATACACCAATTGTCTGCCCTACCGCCTGAATCGCGTCCTGCTCGGAAAATAACGGAGCCCAGTCAAATTTCTCACCTTTTTTCTTTGCCTGGCTTTGCAGATATTTCGCGTCACGCGCCTGAATGTTTGCGGAGTCCATCATTATAAGGCTTGCTATATCCCGTGATGCCGGCGTTGCGTATATATTTCCTTTGTAACCCTGCTTTACCAGCAGCGGCAAAAGACCGCAATGGTCAAGGTGGCCGTGGGTAAGGATAACGCTTTCGATACGATCGGATGCGATACCCAGGTTTCTGTTTTTTCGATCCGCTTCGGCTCTTGATCCCTGAAAAGCGCCGCAATCAATCAGATACGATACTCCGTCTATTTCAAGCACATGCCTGGAACCTGTTACCTCTTCGGCAGCGCCGAGTGAATAAAATCCTGCGTACATGGTCATAATTATAACATGAAAGCGGTTTATGGTGAATAGAGAATGAAAAATACTGATATTATACGCCGGCAAACCGGCTGTCCATGACCATTATCCGCCAATAATTGACATTTTACCTGAATTTTGGTGAAATTAAGAAACATCATTCGTTAGGAGTAATAATAAATGAATATTGAAAATCTATTCTGGGTAGGTTATGTAGGCGCCGCCGCGTCTTTGCTTTTTGCCTTTATCCAGGCCCGTAAGGTATTAAAATTCCCCGAGGGCAGCGAAGTAATGAAAAAGATTGCTGCATCCATCCGCGAAGGCGCAAACGCTTTTATGAAACGTCAGTATGGTACTGTCGCTATTTTTCTTGCGGTTATGTTTGTTCTTCTGGCATCGCTCGCTTACATACCGCTTTTATTGGGCAGGGAAACCGGGTTTCTGAACCCGTTTACGCCGTTCGCATTTATTACAGGCGGTTTCTTTACAGCGCTTTGCGGATTTGTCGGCTTAAAGGTTTCCACAAACGCCAATTCACGCACTGCCTTCGCGGCAAGCCACAGCCTGAACAAGGCGCTTCGGGTCGCCTTTTCATCAGGGTCTGTCATGGGCTTTATTGTAAACGGGCTGGCGATACTGGAAATTACAGTATGGTATATGCTTCTTAAGTACGCGTTTAAAGTTGATGATGAAATGATAGCGCATACCATGGTCACCTTTGGAATGGGCGTCGCTGTTGTAGCGGTATTTGCCCGCGTCGGCGGCGGAATTTTTACCAAGGCCGCTGATGTCGGCGCTGATCTTGTAGGCAAGGTAGAAGCCGGTATACCCGAAGATGACCCCAGGAATCCGGCTGTAATAGCCGACAATGTCGGCGATAATGTCGGCGACGTAGCCGGTATGGGCGCTGACCTTCACGAGTCAAACTCAAATTCATTGGTGGCGACCATCGCAATCAGTTTCGGCGCTGGATACGGCATAGCGGGGTTTATGCTGCCAATCGTTATTTCTGTCGTTGGTATTCTTTCTTCCATCATTGGCACATTCTTTGTGCGCACAAAGGAAAATACCAATCAATTATCGCTTCTCAATTCGCTTCGCAGGGGCGTCTACATAGCGGGCGGAATTGCCGCTGTCGCTACGCTTCCTCTTATAATGTATATCGCGAAAAACGCGCCCGCAGGTTCGACCATGTTTGATAACAGATGGGGCATTTACGGAGCGGTGGTCATAGGTATTCTTGCAGGTTTCATAGTCAGTCTTTTTACAGAATATTACACATCAGATGCCAGCAAGCCTACGCGCGAACTTGCGGCCGCAAGCGAATCAGGCGCTGCGCCCTTGATTATAGGAGGCTTGTCTCTCGGTATGAAATCAACAGCCGGTCCCATCATTACAGTCTCAAGCGCCGCCTTGATCAGCTTTATTATTTCCGGTGGAATCAATTATTTTAACGGTTACGCCGTTTTGGATTACAATATCGGCCTTTACGGTATCGGTCTTTCCGCGGTAGCCATGCTTGCCACAAACGCCATAATTCTGGCGACAGACGCTTTCGGGCCTGTTGCGGATAATGCCGGCGGCATCGCGCAAATGGCCAAACTGCCGGAAGAAGTGCGATACCGCACAGACGCCCTTGACGCGCTTGGAAACACAACCGCGGCCACAGGAAAGGGTTTCGCGATTGCATCTAACGCCTTTACGGGTCTTGCGCTTTTGGTTTCATACGTGAATATCGCCAACCATCAATTGAGCGGCCAGGGACGTCCCTTGATGAACTTGGCAATTACAAATCCGCCGGTTTTAATCGGTTTCTTTGTCGGTTCGGCCGTGGTATTGCTCTTTGCGGCTCTTTGTTTGTCCGCCGTTCAGCGTGCGGCTCAGAGCATTGTAAGGGAAGTAAGACGCCAGTTCAGGGAAATACTGGGACTGATGGAAGGGACCGCGGACGCGGATTACGCCACATGCGTTGATATCTGTATGCGCGGCGCATTAAAGGAAATGATCTCTCCCGCCATGCTGGTTATTCTTGGGCCGATCGCTACAGGTATTCTTTTGGGAGCCGCCGGAGTTGTCGGCTATCTAGCGGGAATTATCGTAACCGGTTTTGCCATGGCGGTGTTCATGCTGAACTCGGGCGGAGCCTGGGATAACGCTAAAAAACACATTGAAGGCGGACATTACGGCGGCAAGGGCAGTTCAAACCATAAAGCAGCGGTTATCGGCGATACAGTCGGCGACCCGCTTAAGGATACCGCAGGCCCGTCTTTCAATAATGTTATTACAGTTTCCTGCACAGTCTCAATCGTATTTATCGGAGTAACTGCGGCTCTTTCATTGCTTTAATAATTAAAACTGAAGAAAAGCGGCTGTTATAAAATTGACAGCCGCTTTTTTATTTGACTTTTTTTTCAAATATATATAAATTTAAAATAGGAGCTTGGCCTCTCAGGGAATTTATTCCCAGGAATCGCCCGCACGGGGATTCCTTATTTTAAATGCCGTGAGACAGTATACACGGCGAAAGGAGCCTTTTATGAAAGGACCGAGAAATTACATGGATCTGGGCAACATTTTTGATGAAATTTTCGAAGCTGCCCAGGATTTTAAAGACGAGTTTCACAGGAAATTCAACAATTGCGATCCCGGAGTGGACCGCGACCCTTCCGGTTTCGGACAAAATCCCTTTATTTTTACCAAACAATCCTTTGATGAAAATACCGATTTTTATCCGAATTACTCCTACCCGCCAATGAATGTCCTGATGACGGGAAACAGGACTCTTGTTTTTGAATTTGCCCTTGCCGGATTCGATGAAAAGGATATAAGCCTTTCTTTCCAGGGCGATTACATGGTGTTCTCCGCCAGAATGGATACAGCGGATCAATCTCCTGACAACCCAGCCAAATTTCAAACCGAAGAAAATGTCCGCTATTTCAAACGCCGCCTGAAAATGAAAGACATTGAAAAACAGAAGTATTTTGTCCCGCTTGATAAATACGCCCAGGATAAAGTGAAGGCTGTTTATAGAAACGGAATCCTCCGCGTTTCAATTCCGCCAAAGGACGAACCGGATCAGAGCGATGGGATCAGGATTGAGATAGTTAAAGAAGGGATTTAATAACTGTTCGACATACCGCCGGCAAGGAGTTTTACAGCAGAGCTTGTGCCTATCCTTGCCGCGCCTGAGTTAATAAACATTTCCATGTCTTCGCGGGTTTTTACTCCGCCTGCGGCTTTTATCTTCACATTTGGGCCAATGTGCTTTTTAAAAAGTTCTATGTCAGCTAATGTCGCGCCGGCTGTTCCGAAACCTGTTGAAGTTTTAATAAAATCAGCGCCGGATTCTGTAACGATGCCGCAGAGGCGGATTTTTTCATCTTCTGTTAAGTAGCAGGTTTCAATTATTACTTTTAGTATATTATCGCCGCAGATTTCCTTTAACAGTTTTATTTCTTCCTGTACAAAATCAAAGTTACCGTTTTTAATGTCGCCTACATTGATTACCATGTCAATTTCATTAGCGCCGCTAAAGACAGCGCGTTCTGTTTCCAGAACTTTAGCCGCTGTGATGGAATACCCAAGGGGAAAGCCAATCACCGTACAGATGTTTAATTTGCGGTATACATTGCTGATTGGCTTTACATAGGAAGGGGGGACGCAGACTGACGCGGTGTTAAACTTAACCGCTTCATCACAGAGAGTTTTAATTTCCTGCCATGAAGAAGTCATTTTTAACAGGGTATGATCAACTTTGCCTAAAATTTCCGCGTCTGTCATTATTAAATCCTGTTCACTGCCATCAGTATAAAGTACAATAGGAATACCAATGTAGCGCCGCAGAGGATGGGATGAATTTCCTTAACCTTTTTCTTGCAGATTTTTACAATGCAGTAGAAGATGAAACCGGCTGCGATACCGTAAGAGATATTGTAAGCGAATGTCATAATGACAACTGTAAAGAAAGCCGGAATTGCCTCTCCTACATCATCCCAGTGGATACCTTTAAATGATTCAGCCATCAGGATACCTACAATAATTAATGCGGGAGCTGTGGCTTCTGCCGGAGCCATTCCAAAAAGAGCGACCAAAGGCAGACAAATAAGGAAGAGAGCCGCGACTACCACCGATGTAAGGCCAGTGCGGCCTCCTTCATTAATTCCTGACGCGCTTTCAATATACGATGTTGTATTGGAAGTGCCGAACAACGCGCCTATTGATGTAGCTGTTGCGTCGGCGAATAAAGCCTTGTCCATTTTAGATTTAAACCCCTGGGAGTCAAGCAATGCGGCTTCATCGGAGGCATCAAAAATTCCTGATTTACGGCCGGTTCCGATAAAAGTACCTATAGTATCGAATGTATCTGTAAGGCTGAACGCGAAAACAACGACAAACACAAATAATCCCCTGCCACCGGCAAAGAGACTCTTAAAACCAATGTCGCCAAAGAAGGCGAAAGATACATCGTTTATTCCAGAAAGTGCCGACAAATCGAAAAGTTTTTCCGGAAGATGTGTAACTCCCATTGGAATGCCAATCAGCGTAGCTGCGATAATTCCGATAAGCATGGATCCTTTTACCTTAAGCATCATCAGGACAACAATTATTATAAGTCCGATAAGCGCGAGAACAGGACCTGCGGCTGTAAATTTACTGAGCTCAGGCACCGCGGCCGCTCCGGGAGTAAAACCATCCAGAGTGGATACAAAGTTGATAAGACCCGCGTTTTTAATTCCGATATAGGCGATAAAAAGACCGATACCGCCGCCTATTGCCAGCTGAAGTGATCTTGGAATTGATTTAATAATGGCTTTGCGGAGTTTTGTAACGGTAATAATGATATTGATGATGCCGCAGATAAATACCATCGCGAGAGCTTCCTGCCATTTAAAGCCCAGCCCAAAGCAGACAGTGTAAGTAAAGAAAGCGTTTAATCCCATACCCGGCGCTGTCGCGAACGGAACTTTCGCGACCAGTCCCATGATAAGCGTGCCGATTGCCGCGGCGAGAATGGTAGCGACAAAGACTCCATTCCAGCTCATACCTGTCGCTGACAGTATATTAGGATTAACAAACATGATATACGCCATCGTAAAGAATGTCGTAAAACCAGCGAGAATCTCGGTGCGGACATTAGATCCGCTCTT
>WQSN01000074.1 GCA_009787835.1 Treponema sp. | reverse complement strand
TTGTCGATAAAGTTCCTGACTTTCTTCACCATTTCATCTTCAGTCGTTATCATGTAACGGTTGAACATATTCTGATAATTCTGGTTGAAGTAGTTGTACAGTTTCTCTTTCAAGCTGCCCATTACGTCAAGGCGTTCAAGAACATCCTTGGGCAGCTTCGCCGTCATGTGATGGATAACCTTATTGGTTTCTTCCTCCAGTAATAAATTTACTTCACTTTGCTGATCCCTATATTCCTGGGCTAACGAATTACGTGAACCTACAGCGCTTGGCTTTTCCGGATGAAACACATTCGGGCTTTTTGGTAGATCGATTGCCATATAAATCTCCTTAAAAAAATTTAAATTATTTATTTCATATATCCTGAAATTCTAACATATAAATGATTGGATTGTAAAGTAATTTAGGAACAGCGGTGAAACTCTTAATTAAAAATATAGAAAAGAATAGTCTTTTTTAAACAAATATGCTAAAATAAAAGATATGAATAAAAGCAAAAAAACATCTGGTTTTAAAATAAAAGGAAGCTGTAAAATCATAAGATATCAAATATTCGCGTTTTTAACGGTTTTCTGCTGTCTTTCACAGGCTTTCGCGGAAGATGTCCGGCGTAATCCAATTGATGTAAATTTAATAATAGATAGTTCTTCATCCTTTGCAAATGTAAAAGAAGGAATCACTGCATGGATTTCTGAGCACCTGGATCATGTGCTGGAGGACGGCGACACAGTTACCGTTTGGAACGCAGGAGTATCCGCCGCTGTTATTTTTACTGGCAGTATAAACGGCAGTTCAGACAGAGAAGAGCTTTGGCGCTGTATCGGCGATCTAACAGCATCCGGAGACAGGGCGGATTTCACAGCCGCGCTGACCGCTGTGGATACGAAGATAAAAAACGCGGAACAGGGATCAATTTTCAATTACACTTTATTAATCAGCGCGTCTCAAACGGCGCTTATATCCCTTTTATCAGGTCCTCAGGCAAATCTGCTGCGATTTTCCAGAGTGGAAGAATTCCCAGGATGGCGGGCGATTGTTGTAGGATTAAATCTTGATACAAGAGTGAGAAGGGCAGCCGCAAATTATATTAACGCCCAATAATTCATGTTTGACAATATTATTTCATTTATAGACAGACACAAATCATTTATATTGACTACACATGATACTCCTGACGCTGACGGATTAGGCTCGCAGATGGTGCTTGCCGCAATATTGAGAATTTCAGGAAAAACCGTAAAGATAATAAATTCCGATCCTGTCCCGAAAAACCTGAATTTTTTAATAATCACACAAGAAGCAGAAACATGGAACAGGGAAAAACATCTGTCTTTTCTTGAAAATTCTGCGATGCTGGTTCTGGATACTTCAGAAGAGTACCACATCGGTATTATGAGAAAACATTTAAAAAAAACAAAAGAGGTTTTTACGATTGATCATCACGAACCGGCACTCCGGAAAAATATCCCTGGTTTTATTGATTCTTCTGCGGCATCCACAGCGGAACTCGCTGTTGAACTTGCCTGCTATATGGGGATAGAGCTTGATCCGCAAACGGCGACAGCGGCTTATGCAGGCATTGTTTATGACACAGGATTTTTCGCGTATCCCAGAACCAATTTAAGAACATTCAGAGCCGCCTCAAAAACCATTGAATGGGGAACAGATCCGAATTATATATACAAGCACATGATGGAGCAGTCTTCATATTACGCGGTTCTGCTTCAGAAACAGGCTCTTACAAATCTGGTTTTTTATGTTGATAAAAAACTTGCAGTGCTAAAACTCAGCAGGGAGGATTTTAAAATAACAGGCGCGGATTTTGAAGACGCCGAAAACATAGTAAATATTCCCTTAAGGGCGAAAGAAGTGGAAATTTCCCTGCTGTTTAAGGAAAAAGAATCAGGAGAAATGCGCTGTTCTCTGCGATCAAAGGGAAGGGTTAATGTATCAAAGATCGCGCAGGTTTTCGGAGGAGGCGGTCATGTAGCCGCCGCGGGTTTTAAAAGTTCATTAAGAATGGAAGAAATATTTAAAAAACTCCTGCCGATTATAGAATCAAGACTTGTTGAATAAAAGCGCGCCTATGGATAATAATTTAAAAATGAAAAAAACATACATAGTTTTTTTTATCATTACATCATTGGCTTGTATTCTTTTAATTTTCGTGCTGGCGACAGGCGCATGGGAGCAGTTCTTTACGCCAAAGCCGGAGGAACAGGTCAGAACCAGAGTTATCACTCCGCGCGAGACAGGTACGGAAACGGAATCAGACAGGACGGATCAGCTGGCCTGGGAAGAACTTTTAAATACCAAAGTGCAGATGAACAACAGTGAATTAATTATCGCCGTTCTAACGCAGGAGAGGGAAGACGGTTTTGCTGAAGAGCAGTTCGCAGTTTACCGCAATATTAACGATACATCAGGTCCGATATACATAACATGGATTGATTATGATATTGACTCACAGGGATATAAACGGAAATGGACTGTTCCCACTCCCGCCGCCCGCCCGGAGACAATTTCACTTTATTCACAGGATTTAATCGGCGACAGAAGCAATTGCATCATTATTACCGGCATGACTGTGAACAATGAACATACAATGACAATTTTCAGGCGCAAGACAGATTCGGAATATCCATTTGTAAAAATAGCGGAAATGCAGATAGACGGTTCGATAATAATTCAGGAGACAGGGCGATCATTGGCTTATCAGCAGGGAATAACAAGGGGACAGAGTTTTAACATTGCGGCATACGGACATGACAGTTCGTCAAATAACATACTCGATCAGCTTGAAACAATATACGCCTATAATCCCTTAAACGAACAATATGAACAAACCAGAGTTTCAAGGATTCCCGGCTCACAGATTGAACAGCGGCGGTTAAATGAAATATTAAGCGGAACCAAAGGAGATTTTGAAAACTTTATAAATGATCTTTGGTATTATGTAAGCCCCCAGGGAACAATTGATTCAAGACAGTACCTTTACTTTAATCCGTCAGGCAGGGAAATAATTTTTTACGCTGATGAAACGCAGCAGGTATTTGACTGGCAGACTTCCACGTCTACCCGCTACGGCCTGTTTGTCACAAGCCAGAATATATCAATCAGTACATTGCGCCGAACCATTGATATTCAGCTTGAATCGATTGACAGCATAAAACTGCGTGTAGTGGAAAATGTAAGATTAAAAATTAATGTAAGCGAATCATGGGACGGCTCCTACAGACGCGCGGGAGCCGTAAATCAAATAGCGAAAATTTCAGTACAGCCCGCCATTGATATGCTTTATGACAGTTCATGGGGAAGGCTTCAATTTTCGAATAACGGTGAATATACTATCACATCATCAAACGTGGCAAGAAGCAATCAAACTGCAGGCAGTTTAACCGCAAGCAGTATAACTACAGGCGGCCATTATGTTTTCTTTAAAATTGATGAGCATGATTTACTGGAACTTCGTCCGAATAACGCGCATGATTTGACAGCCAGCCCCGGCGAAAGGCGCACAGTTTACAAGATAGAAAATGCCGCGGGAGTGACAATCCTCTCCCGCGTAAGGATTGGAACAACCGGCATCCAGGATATGCACGATACCCCAATTACACTGACGCAGGTCATCAATGAACAATAATTAAATAACTCCCTGATCCAGCATGGCTTTGGCTACTTTTTTGAAACCGGCGATGTTTGCGCCAATAATAAAGTTGCCTGGTTTACCGTATTCCCTGGACGCGTCGTCTATACCGCGGAAAATACCGGTCATGATGTTTTTAAGTTTTGCGTCTACTTCTTCAAATGACCAGGAAAGACGTGCGCTGTTCTGCGACATTTCCAGAGCGGAAGTCGCGACACCTCCCGCATTTGCGGCTTTGCCGGGGAAAAACGCCACTCCCTTGCTGAGAAGGTATTCGGTAGCATCCATGGCGGCAGGCATGTTCGCACCTTCGGCGACTATCTTGCAGCCATTAGCGGTTAAATTTTTCGCGTCAACCAAAAGAAGCTCATTCTGCGTAGCGCAGGGAAGAGCTATGTCACATGTAATGTCCCACACCCTGCCCCTGCCGGTGTCGGCATAAACCGCGTCTTTATGGATTTCGGTGTATTTTGTAAGCCGTTCCCTTTTTAAAAGTTTAATGTCTTTTATTGTATCAAGATTAATGCCGTCTTTATGGTATATATAACCGTTACTGTCTGTCATGCTGACAACATTCGCTCCAAGGGCAAAAGCTTTTTCTGCGGCGAAAATTGCGACATTACCGCTGCCTGATATAACAACCTTTTTACCTTTAAAGCCGTCTCCTTTCGATTTCAGGTATTCATCAACTATGTAAACAAGGCCGTAGCCTGTAGCTTCAGTTCTGGCAAGGCTTCCGCCCCAGCCAATTCCCTTCCCTGTCAGTACGCCTTCAAATCTGTTAACCAGCCTTTTATATTGACCGTACATAAAACCAATTTCCCTTCCGCCGACGCCAATATCTCCGGCCGGAACATCAGTATCAGGGCCGATATGGCGGTGCAATTCAGTCATGAAAGACTGGCAAAAAGACATAACCTCGTTATCGCTTTTTCCCTTGGGATCAAAATCAGAACCTCCCTTGCCGCCGCCGATAGGAAGACCTGTCAGTGAATTTTTAAAAATCTGTTCAAAGCCTAAAAATTTTATAATGCTTAAATTAACAGAAGGGTGAAAACGTAAACCGCCTTTATAAGGACCGATTGCGGAATTGAACTGCACGCGGAAACCTCGGTTAACCTGTACCTTACCCGCATCGTCTATCCAGGGGATTCTAAACACAATCGCGCGTTCAGGTTCAACAAGCCTTTCCAAAAGCCCTGCTTTTTCATAGGCGTTGTCCTGATCTACAATGATCCTGAGTGAATCCAAAACTTCTTTTGCCGCCTGTAAAAATTCAGGCTGCCCTGCGTCTTTTTTTTCAATGATGGCGAAAATATTATCTATATAGCCCATGATTCCTCCGAGTAGTAATATTATCTATTTCCTGGGAAATATGTCAAGAATTAATTATTAATACCGCGTAAACACTTCTCTATGCTTGCAAGTTTTACTGCTGCACAGAAAATTTCCAGCGCAGATTTGAGTTCATCGAGCGGCGGACAGGTTGGAGCTATGCGGATGTTTCTGTCCTGCGGATCGTTTCCGTTGGGATATGTAGCGCCGGCAGGGGTTAGAGCGACTCCGGCTTGCGCGCAAAGAGCGACAATACGTTTCGCGCAGCCTTCTTGCGCGTTAAAGCTGACAAAATATCCTCCGGCAGGTTCTGTCCAGCCGGCAATGCCAAGACCGTCCAGTTCACGATGCAGAGTGTCAGATACCAGTTTAAATTTCGGACGAAGAATTGCAGCGTGTTTTTCCATGTGGGTCATTACGCCGGCAGCGTCTTTAAAGAACCTGGCATGACGCAGCTGATTCAATTTATCCGGCCCAATTGTCTGCACGGTTAACCGTTTGCGAATGTATTCGCAGTTGGATTTTGAAGACGCCATACACGTAACGGAAGCGCCGGCGAAACTTACCTTGGAAAAAGAAGCGAAAACCAGAGGCATATTCGGATTGCCGTATTCTTCGCACAGACGGATTATATTTAAAATTTTCGCATTTTGGCTGTCCAGGTCATGGAAGGCATAGGCATTATCCCAATAAATGCGGAAGTCGTCCGCTGCGGGTTTTAATTTGGCGAAACGCCTGACCGTTTCGTCTGAATAAATAATGCCTGTAGGGTTTGAATACCTGGGGACGCACCAAATTCCCTTTATCATCGGATCAGATGAAACCATCTTTTCAACTGTATCCATATCAGGACCTTCATTTCCCATCGCGACAGGAATCATTTCGATATGAAAATATTTGCATATTGTAAAGTGGCGGTCGTAACCCGGAGCAGGACATAAAAATTTCACCTTTCCCTGACTCTGCCACGGCAGACCTTCCCTGACGCCGTGAGACATGTTTACAGCGACATTATCAAACATAAGAGCAAGCGAAGAGTTACCGCCAACAATAACTTCATCCTGTGTTAAATCCAGAAGGTCCGCAAATATCTTTTTCATTTCCGGGATACCGTCAATCCCGCCGTAATTGCGGCAGTCGGTTCCGTTTGCTGAAATATAATCGCTCGCGCAAAGGCATGTTAACATATCATTACAAAGCGCCAACTGTTCGTCAGAAGGAACCCCGCGCGTCATGTTAAGTTTCCGTCCGCTTTCGCTGTATTTGGAAAAAGTTCTGTCCATCTCATTTTTTACATCAGTTAATTCAGCCTTGTTCATCTGTGAGTATTGTTTCATGATTCCATCCTTGATGGTTACTGTACAGTTTTTTGTGAGGTATGCCAATAGTTAGGTAACTCAGAAATGTATGCTAAAAAATTTATTTTGGGGGCCTGTCAAAGGAAAAAGCACCGCGCGAAGGCGGCCCTTTTTCCTCTGACACCCCTCACCGCATTATTCCGGCATACATTTCTGGAATTTACCGGTTATAACACGGCGGCGATACGTTCTTGTACCATTTCACCTAATATTTGAGCTGGAGTTTTATGGTCGGCTATGGCCTTGGTATTCAGGTAATGTGCGGAAATATTATCAATAGTTATTGTATGGGCATTTTTTTTGCACTGGGTAAAATAACCTGTCCCATTTGGACCTGGTTTAGGCGGATTCTTTGTCCATTTCTCGTCTAGTCTTTTTGCATCTTCATCAGTCATGTATGCCATATTTACTCCTTCGATTTTAATAAATGGTAATAGATATTCCTGCATGGCATTGCATGGAATACATTAACACAATAGTCGCTTATAAAATTATACAGAATTTCAAGTAGATTTGCATTACGGTCAAAGCCAATGAGCAGGTATTTTTCCCGTGCGTCATCATCGTTTGGCTCATCTAACAGACCGTCGTAAATAGCCGTATCAAAAGCCTGATAGATGTCTGCCTCGCTCACGCCATGATAGAAAGCAGCGGGATTGAACTCAATGATAAAATCCACATAACAATAATACTTTATTCTTGAATAAAATAAAAGGTTTCCGTTCTGTATTTCAGAAATGTATGCTAAAAAATTTATTTTGGGGGCCTGTCAAAGGAAAAAGCACCGCGCGGAGGCGGCACTTTTTCCTCTGACACCCCTCACCGCATTATTCCGGCATACATTTCTGGAATTTACCGGCTATAACACGGCGGCGATACGTTCTTGTACCATTTCACCTAATATTTGAGCATCCTGTTGCTAATTATGAATATAAAAACCTGCTTTGAAGAAAAACTATGGCAAGAATGACAAATGAAGAAGCGGAAGCTCTGGACGAATTGTGGACAAATACAACGCCGGAAATAGATACCAGTAAGCCCGGATTTTTAGCCCGAAAAAGTTTCACCATGATTTCTCTCGATCCGGTAACAGCTATATATCTGCAAGCTAAATCCGCTGTAAGCCATCACAGCCCATCTGAAATTATTAGTGAACGGAATATTTCTATTTTTTTTCTTCCTCAATTATTTTGTATAAAACGATATAATTATCAACAAGCATACGGCGGTAATCTGGACTTTCGGGGTAGACAGGGTACATATATGGATTTTGTTTTAAACTATCAATATGCTTTCTTAATGCCGTTGTAAAACGTTTTGGTGTCTCTGGATAAATTTGGATAAATATTTTTTTATCTCACTTTTATCTTCTTTGGCAGGAATTGAAAAGCTGGCATTATACTTCAATCGTCTTCATCCCAGAATTCTTCTTCTGTAAGCCATTTGGAATCAGGTTTAGCCATTTCGTGCTCGGCTTCTGCAAGTTTTTCAGCAACATAAGAGGCGTGGGCTTTTTGAGATAAATAATCTATGTAATGGACAGCTTCTTCAAATAAAGCCGCAGGTAAAGCTTCGGCTTTTCGCATCAATTGTTCAACTTGCGGCATTTGTTATCCTCCTGTTTATAATATACTATATTTCACGATTTGAAAAGCAGTATCCTTCCCTTACCCAATCTCCAAAAAATTATTACAAGGCGGGCAGCGCAAATCCCTTTCAGGGTCATAAACGGCTGTGGCCTTCTACAACGCACACTTTGGTGTGACATTGTATGTGATCCACACCGAAACCTCAACCGAGCCTGTCACAGACAGGTGAAGGTTCTCCTCTTGATGCCCCTGAAAGGGATTTGCGCTGCCCGCCTAATTCTAAATATAAATTTCTACAGAGCAGAATTAATTTTAATAGTTTGCCTGGTTGTTAACCACTGTGCATATAACGTACATTTGCAGCTAACAACACCGGAGGATTTGGGCGACTATCACCGGGCGTCTACCAAATCACTGTAGGCACCTTGAGTATGATCGCGAGTGTTATCCGTCATTAGTCCCATTCAATAATAAAGCCACCATTTGCTTGACTACTATTATCGTTCCACCTACCAGAGTGATGTTGCATATATTCCATCTTATCTTCTGTTCCATAAGTATTATTCGGTTCCCCTGGGTACCAATTAGTATAGCTCATTGGTTCACCGGTAATCCAGACAAATGTGTTATTGGTATTACGGTAACCACCAAGCCAATAACATTCCATAGTGCCATCCCTACTCACAAGACTTTCAATTGTACTCTGTTCCTGTGCGCTGGTAATTACAGCGAGATAACCGCCGCGTCTCTCTGCTTCCAATTTAGCGTTCTCCCAGTTCATTGATTGGTTAACTACTTCGTATCTTTTGCCTGAGGAAGGAGAAGTAGACATAATGTCCCATTCTATAATAAAACCTCTATTCGTTTGATACATATCATTCCATTTACCGTTAGAACGATTTATTTCTATCCAATTTTCTCTTCCTCCAGAATTATTTGGTTCTCCAGTTCCCCAATTTGAGAAATTCATTGGTTCACCGGTAACCCAGACAAACTGATTATTGGCATCTCGGTAACCGCCAAGCCAGTACGTCGACAAACTGCCATCTCTGGAAATTAGACTCTCAATCGTACTCTGTTCTTCCGCGCTGGTAATTACAGCGAGATAACCGCCGCGTCTTTCTGCTTCTAACTTGGCGTTCTCCCAAGTCATTGTCTGGTTAACTACTTCGTATCTTTTGCTTAAATTTTGTGAGCCATACACAAAATTATAACTAAAATAGCTCTCCAACCCCTCATAAATATGCATATAGTCCACTCTACCTAATGGGCGTTCTCCACCTGTCATGGAGAATGTTACCTTGTAATAACCTGTGTTCAGTGTCAGGGTAGAAGAACTGTTGTTTTTCAACGCTCCGCTTGAAAAATTTACTGTCTGCTGCGGGCTTCCGTTTGATGTATTCAGGGGCGTTATAACCATGCTGGCGGAAGTTACATCAGCGGGGTAATTGATATTCCAGATAAAGGTTCCGGTTCTGTCAAAAACCATAGCGGGCTGAAGGTACACGGTATGGCTTGTTGTTTGGCTCTGGCCTACAACTATGCCGTTCGCGCTTCCGTAAACAAGCGGCGTTTGCCTTTGCGCGTCACTATATCCGGTTAGGGTCAAATCCCAGGAGCCGGGCGACAGTTCTATGCTGACAGCGCCGCCTGTCCAGTCCCTTTCTACTCTTTTGCCCAATGCTGTCAGTACCAAAGAAAAAGTATTACAATTGATATTTGCGTTTTTGGGCAGAATTGTTCTATTTTCATTTGAATCGCCGATATTTATCGTTAAAAAGCCGTTTTCGCTGTCCTGTAGGTGGGTATTCAGTTCATTATAACCCGGACATCCAGCAGTCAGCGCTGCAATGACCATAATTATTGTTATTTTACAAATTTTTGCGGACATTTCACCTCTCCCTGATTGATTATTTAGTTAATTATACAATGACATGGTGAAATTTGTCCACTAA
>WQSN01000073.1 GCA_009787835.1 Treponema sp. | reverse complement strand
TTTAAAAGTGACAGTCACCCACACCACCAATAGCGTACTATTGCACCTAACGCCCCCGCATATAGCATAGGTGACTGTCACCCCCCACCAACTAGCCCAACCAATTTTCGTATGATAATCTTAACGGTTTTAAATATATTTATATTGGCAGACAGTGTAAGTACCGTCCGAAAAAACTTTGGGAGAACCCGCTTACGAGCCACATTGTTTACATATGATAGAAACATACAATTTTAATACTATAAAAAATTATTATGTCTCTCCAGCGGAGATGCCCAAAAATGTTTTTTCGGTCAGCCCTTACCCTGTCTGCACATAAAATAATATCTTAAATCTAAAACTATCATCCACAAATAAGTTGGTTTGAAAGTGACAGTCACCTATGCTATATGTGGTGGTGTTAGGTGCAATGGTACGCTATTAGTGGTATGGGTGACTGTCACTTTTTTTCACTTTTTCGCACTGCATAAAAAAAACCTGCCCTTACGGGCAGGCTTTTAAAATCCTAGCGAGGTTTGATTAATTTCCGGTTACTACCATGATGACTGTTGACCAGTTCTGTAATGTTCCGGCTGCTCCTGATGTTGCTTCGATAATGATGTACCTTGTGCCAATATCGCTAAAGTAGAAGTTAGTATCAAAGTCTAATTGGTATGTGCTTNCGCCAGTCGCAAGTGTTGTGTCNGCGTCATCCGTCCATGTAATGGATGNTAAATTAAGACTTGCAGCATTAGNTATTGATAAATTTACTTGCGCAGAAGTTGTTCCCAAATCAGCTTTNCTGAAGTTAATTGTGAGACTTGCAAGCGCAGGTGAAAGATTGTTGTATTCGATTTCGCCAAGCGTTAGTTCAACNTCATAAGTATCCGCTACATCAAATTTGGCGTATAAAGTTATGGCTTTGTTAAATTTGGATGTACCCTCTATCCATTCATCGCCCCAGACTCCGCCGGATGTTCCATTTTTAGTATGCCAACCGTCAAAAGCCGGGTATGAACCGCCAATTTGTTCAAAATATTGAAGCCCGCTTTTTAGAGTTGCATAACCTGTATTATCTGTTAATACTTCCCCGTGTTTATATGATAATGTTTGCGATGGAATTCCATCCTGCCCGTCAAGATTACTGAATGTTATTGTGTAAGTGCTTACTGAGTTAAGATTCGCAACAGTAAACGCATGCGATGATGTCATATTTTGCATAATATGAAGTATCCATGTAATCTTTCTTGATTGTAAATCTGTTCCTTCAGCGTCAATTGTGACACGGTAATAGCCTGCGGGAAGAGATGCTGTACCAACATTGTTGGTACTAGCTGTCAGATCATAATCAGCCGTATTAAAAACAGTGCCTGTTAAATCCTGCGAGTTTAAAGGAGTTAGATTCATTACCGCTGTATCTGCATTGCCTGGCAGCGTAATGTTCCAGCTAAATGTACCGGGTAAAGTAGCTGCTGTTATCGCAAGCATTTGAATTGTTCCCGCATTAGCTCCGCCTTCTGAAACCGAAACACCAGTAGTAGAACCGGCTGCTACAAGATTACCAGCAGTTACAGTTCCTATATAAGCGCTGACCTGTATTCCATAAGTTCCTTCTTCCAGAAGAACGGCATCAAAATCTGCATAAGCAATAGGTTGGTTTGCAAACGCTGAACCTGTGCCGCCATTAGTGACAGTTATTGTATATACAAGTGTATTAAGAGCAGGTATTGTAGGAGTAATTGTACGCTCGGAACCTGANGAATCTTTAATATTNAGTTTCAAATACCCCATGCCGGGGGGNGCCTGCANTTTTTGCTGGGTTTCCAGCTCGGTGATTTCGCCCAATGGTTCAATACAAGTAGTTAAGAGTAATGCCGATANCAGCATTACAGCCGCCAATGCGGCGTATATGCCGCCTTTACTAATTTTCATTTTCTTTCTCCTTACTTGTTAATTTATCGTTTAATGGATTTAATCCAGTAACTCCTATGTAACCTCTATCTCTACAACCGCCGAATATTTGACGCCGTTTCTCGTTCCTTCCACAGTGATAAAATGCGTGCCTGCCATGTTAAGTCCAAGTTCNGTNATTCTGTNGTCAGCGAAATTCATGTTATACGCGCTTCCGCTGAATAACGGATTCCCCGGATCATCATAATACCATATAACGGAAGTAAATGAAGACGCATTGGTTATCGTTATTGGAATTATAGCATCACTTGGGATTCCTGTGCTTAANTTGTCTCTGTCAAANTGTACGGTTGCAACATCANCGAAATCGTTATCTTTCGGGTTTTGAATACTGGTCAGGNTGACGGCGACAGGCAGCGGGCCAAGTTTGACTGCGACGCGCAGTACCCTGAAGCTGTTTATGGCGCCCGAACCGTCGTCTTCCGCGATTACATAATCTGCGGTGACGCCTTCCCCATATAATTCGATGACAAGCATTCCTGCCGGAGCAGACGCAACAAACGGAACGTTGGAAGGTTGGCCTGAACTTGGGTTTAAAACAGGAACGCTTACTACCGAATAACTTTTGTCAGCGTTAAGCGCAGGAACAAGGTCCAGGAAAAGAGATTCGTCAGGAGCTGGTATTATCATGCTGCCTGATATTGTGGCAGCGCTGCCTGTACCGAAAGATAACGGGGGGGAATTGTCAGTATCATAAAAAGTTACGCTGCCTGTAAGCGGTTTTGCGGCATTTACAAGGTACGTATAATCGTTATTCAGGCTGGTAACGGCTTTTCCGGCAGGTCTGCCTATTAAATTCAAGTTATTAACCAAAATTCCGTCCTTTGAGACGTATTTTACCCCCTGGGATACCATTTCTTCATTGAAAACTTCCACCATGTAGTACTTGCTTGCGTCAAGATTGCTGATTTTGGCGTTCTCCGCGATCAAACCGGGATCAGAATCAGCGTGTAAACCGACTTTTATCTTGCTTTTTTCTATAATTTCTATGATTTTTTCATCTTCAAGGAACGTCTCTAAATCGATAGGCTCCATTAAACATGCTGTCAGCAGCGCCATAACAGCGCATACCACACAGGAGGATTTGACGATTTTTGGAGACAATTTCCTCATTATCTTTAATATTAATACATTTTTAATAGAAATATCAATATGTATGCAAATTTAATAGGAAGATTTTTAAATTCGCACATTAACGCTACGATGTCAAAGTTGTGAGAAATTATTAATAACCACACTTCCATCAGGGAACCGGGCAATAACATCTAGATCTCCGCCCATAGCTTTTATGTGGCTTCGTAAGGTAGATATATACATATCTGTACGTTTTTCCAGTTTAGCTATTGCAGGCTGTTGAACATGCATAGCTTCGGCAAGCAGTTTTTGCGAAAGCCCCCGGGCGTTTCTTAACTTGGTAAGAGACATTTCCGCCAAAGTTGTTTTTACCGCGGCTTCATTTCTTGCTCTTCTTTCGGGACTCATTTTCGCTCTTAATTCTGAAAAATTTCTAGTCATTTTTTTTCTTCCTTTATTTCTTTCAGGTATTCATCATATATTTTATCTGCTTTTGGAACCATTTCATCATAAAAGTTATTATTACCTGCTTTATCACCGCCTATAAGCAGAATTGCACTGCGTCTGGGATCATAAGCATAGAATGTGCGTAACGGATGTCCTTTGCACTGACTTCGCAGCTCACGCATATTGCCATGTCTTGACTGTCTAATATCGGAACTGTGCGGATAACTTAATGAAGGCCCTTGATCCTCTAATAACATAACAGAACGATCAATTGCGTCTTGTTCTTTCTCGTCTAGAGTTTCCCACCATTCATTAAATTCATCTGTATATTCTACATTCCACACAAATATATAATATTCCATACATGGAATATTGTCAAGCAGTAATTTTATGTTGTTTGCAAGACAAAATTCATGTTTTTTCACAAAAACCGTGCGAAAACGCACGGTTTTGAATGTTTTTGCCTATAAATTTATATAAATTCGCGAATTCTTGCCATTTTCATTTGACAAACACATTGTTATTAAATAATCATTTAGGTAGTAAGTAATAGGGTTGTTCGATAACTTCAATTATTGATCAAGTCTAATAAAAAACGCAGTTTATCCGGCCCGGAAAGCAGGCGTGTTTTTTTGTAACATAAAGAAGCCGTATGGTTTTCTTTTTATTTTTTAAGATGGAGTGTATCATGAAAAAGTTTCTCTGGACGGGCTTTGCGATAATACTGGCATTGTCTCTAATCACCTGCGAAATGACGCCGATTGCAGTAATTGACGAGTTTGCGACTTATGAAATAGACGCAAACGACAATCTAAAAAGCGTTACCATTAACCTTAACGGCGGCGGCCCTGCAAGGAACGTGTCACGCGCCCTTTCCGACGCGATAGCGAAATCAAGTTATAACTATTTCGAAGTTGTGTTTCATGGCGGCGCTACGCCTGTTATCGCAAGAGCGAGATGGGGTTTTGGAGAAGCCGGCATTATATCAGGTGTATACAGAACAGCAGCCGGTGTCGATTATACAGCCGCCTATATAGCAACTCCTTCAGCTACTGCGGGCGCTGCTGTATTGTTTATCGGAAACAAGGATAATTCCAATCTTCTCGCTGTCGGGATACTCTCCCATATAGACGGAAATCCGGTTTCCGCTACTAATAATTTAAAAACCACTTCCACAACAGTTACATTTACGGTTTTATCGCTTGAAGCTGGCATAACGCGTCAATCATTGGGTAATCCGGCAACTGCCGAACCTTCAAACACTGGTACAAGAGCTCAG
Source organism: Treponema sp. (assembly GCA_009787835.1). GTDB lineage: Bacteria > Spirochaetota > Spirochaetia > Treponematales > Breznakiellaceae > WQXQ01. The sequence continues at coordinate 5,170 of WQSN01000073.1, read as the reverse complement.
CCTTTTGTCGATGTAACAATAAGGGTTGATACTGCGGATATCGCTCCCTATACAGTATTCAAAGGCNTATATCTTGACGCTTCCGCGACCGCTAGTACCGGAAATTATACATTCGGTTTTACCGGACTTACTGCGCCAGGTGATGCTNCCGAAATAGCCAACAGGTTCTCGGCAATCAGAATTAGGGGAACGGAAGCTAAAATACTGCCAAGGTCTAATGTTAAATTTATAAAGGATGGAAGAACTTACAAACTGCCTGATGAAGTAATAACGCCTATTACGGCATCGTCTTTTACCGGCTTAACCGCCGGCGCCGCTCTCACTACTACAGGTTCAGTTGGATATTCCATAACAACAAATGAATTTTCCGGTTTGAATTCATTTACTTATGTAATCCCTGTCTACGCGATTACAGAGACTGTAAGCGTTGACGGCGTGGTTTCCTATCCGTGGCTGATAATGCCGGGTCAGGGTACTCAGGCAGAGTTGCTTGATAATAATACAACTACAGCGCTTGGCGGAAGCGTTTTAACTGTTATCGGCACGCTTCCTGTATGGGGTATTCTTCCGCAGGATACGCTTATGATTACAAAAGACGGTGTTCTTGTAACAAATTTTTAATATGTTACCGGATTAGGCAAGAGCGCAGTATGAAACGTTTTTTTACATATCTCCTGATTCCTGCAATGTACTGTTTCATAAGCTGCGCTCCGCCCATCGGCAATTTTGAAAGCGGCGGAAACGGAAGCGGTTCCGCCGTGGATTTTTGGATTATCGAAACAGTTAAAAGAGATTATTACATAAACGATAATTTTAACCGTGACAGGGATTTTTATATTACTTCCTTTGAAAAAGGCGACGAGATTCAGGTTTACGCGAATGAGCCGGGAGTTACAACCGCAATTAAACATAACCCCGATTCCGATGTATCTGTATCAAAAGGCGTGACAGTATCAACCTATCCTTTTTTGGAAGCGGGGCTGTATGAAGTAAGGGTAACCTACAAAGAAAAAACAAAAACATACCGCATTACTGTGCGCGGCGCTGAGCCGCCGCCCGGAGGCAGTTTGGACGGACTCGGCGGCGGAATATACTGGCCTTAGAAATATCAATATGAGAAAAACAATATTATCGATCTTTTTCCTTCTTGCCTGTTTTTCTCTTTATGCGCAAACTTTCCGCGAAGCAAGAGTTTATATTCCGCCTGTAACAGGCGCAGGCAGCCTAAGCGAAAACACTTTTTTTTACAGACTCATCACATACGAAGTTACCCTTCAATATCACTCTGTTGTAAGGAGCCAGGCGGGAAGCGATTATATTCTGCGCGGCTCCATCGATACCTACGCCGGTTTTTTATCAAGGAATCCCGCGGATAAATTGTCAGCTAACGCGGTGCCTGTTCCGCCTTCGCAGGGCGCGGGCGCACAGGGAGGAAGCTATGTTTTTAACCTTGAACTTGCCGATTCCAAAACAGGCGAAATTACNGGCGAGCAGTATTTAATTTACAGCAGNATCGATACTTCCGTAAACAGCCTTGTGTCCGTAATGATCTACAATCTTTTTTCCTGCGTTCCGGATCANATGGAAGCGAACGACTGGCGCAATAACTGGTTTTTCCTTGAAGCTTCGGTTTTATGGTCGCCGCGCCTTTATATAAGCCAGATGCAGTCNTTTAACTGGCTTAATATCGGTCTTGGNCTTGCGGCTGAATATCAATTTTTAAATTTTATGTCGCTCGGCGTCGGCGCGAACTTTACGCAGGACTGGCTTATTGTATCTTCGCCGGGAACGCTGGAGTACCGCGATTTAATACTTGAAGTTCCGTTATCGTTAAAGCTTGTTTTTAAACCCGGAGATCATCTGATGCTGGAACTTTACGGCGCGTTTTCCGTAAATCTTTCCATGATGCAGACAACAACAGTATCGCCATTTTCATGGTCCGCCGGATTTCAATTCGGCGTAAAAGCCGGTCCCGGCATTTTAATTATCGATCCGCGGTTCACCATGGACTTGTATCCTTCGGCGCTGGATGACATATTATTGTATAACCGCTACATAATGCAAATTGGCTTTGGTTATAAATTCGGACTTGCACCCAAGGGCTACAGGGATTATTGACCCCGATTGCGCGTTAGAAAATCTCTTCTTGCTTAATAGTACCATATATAGTATTATATTAAAATGGNAGGCATCAAGAAGCTCATTCAGAAAATGAAGGATCAGCCGCATGGGATAATATTGGATGAAGCTGACAGAGTGTTGCGTCATTACGGATACCATTGTAAACGGACTGAAGGTTCTCATCGTCAATATATTAATGAAAATGGGGATGTGATCACTATTGTAGCTAAAGGACAGATTAAAAAGGCCTATATTACCGCTATACTTGAACGTATAGGCGAAAATTAAACAGGGGTTAACACTAATGAATATTAAAAAATATCTTGAGCGTCCATATCATATAATTATTAAGCATATTGATGATGAATCCGGCTTATATTATTTTGCGACGGTAAGGGAATTTGACGGTTGTATGAGTCATGGCGATACACACGCGCAGGCTTTTGAAAATATACAGGAAGCCATGAAAGGCTGGATTAAAACAAAACTGGATAATGGTTTTTCTGTGCCTGAACCTATTGACGATAATAATTACAGCGGCAGATTTGTTTTGAGACTGCCTAAAAGCCTTCACGCGCGGCTTGCGTATGAAGCCGAGCAGGAAGGAGTATCGCTTAACCAGTATGCCTTATACAGATTGAGCAATTAAACTGATAACAAAAGAGTTTTTGCCGCCATTGACCCCGATTGCGCGTTAGTATACATTTAAATAATGGCTTATGTTAAAAATTTATTTGATCGCAATTTTTTAGAATACGCGTCCTATGTTATAAAAGACAGGGCGATCCCTGATCTTGAAGACGGTCTTAAGCCTGTCCAGCGGCGCATTCTTCATACCCTGTTTGAAATGGACGACGGAAAATTCCATAAAGTTGCGAATGTTTCAGGCCAATGCATGAAATATCACCCGCACGGAGAAGCTTCTATTAATCCCGCGCTTGTCGGTCTTGCCAACAAGGAACTTTTTATCGACAGGCAGGGAAACTTCGGAAATCTTTTTACNGGCGACGACGCTTCCGCGCCGCGCTACATCGAATGTCGCGTAACGCCGCTNGCCAAGGATATNTTTTACAATCCCAAACTGACAACATGGGNTGATTCCTACGACGGAAGAAACCGCGAGCCTGTTTTATTCCCGGCGAAGATTCCTGTCGTTCTTGTAATGGGCGTTGAAGGCATCGCTGTCGGCATGTCGACAAAAATTCTTCCGCATAACGCCATCGAAGTTCTGGAAGCTGAAATTGCCTGCCTTACAGGAAAAAAATTCGAGTTATACCCCGATTTTCCAACAGGCGGCTATGTTGATGTTTCAGGCTACGAAGAAGGCAACGGCAAGGTTTTAGTCCGCGCGAAACTTGACACACAAGACCCAAAGCGCATTTTAATAACAGAGCTTCCCTTCGGCTCGACAACCGAAAGCATNATGAACTCGATAGATTCCGCCGCGAAAAACGGCAGAATCAAAATNATGGGTATAAATGATTTTACAACAGACAAGGTCGAGATCGAAATAAAACTCGCGCGCGGCGTTTACGCGCAGGAAACAGTTGACGCGCTTTTCGCATTTACAGAGTGCGAGCAGTCGATTTCNGTAAACCTTCTTGTGATCAAAAACGGCCTTCCCGCCGTAATGACGGTAACNGAAATCATAAAGTATCACGCGAAGCAGCTTGTAAAAATTCTTACCAAAGAACTTGAGCTTGAAAAAAAGGAACTGCTGGATAAGCTTCACCTTCGCACGCTAGAGCGCATTTTTATAGAAGAGCGGATTTACAAAGGCATCGAAAAAATGAAAACGGCGAAAGGCGTNCAGGACGCTGTTATCGCCGGCTTTAAACCTTTTTTAAAAGAAGTGGGAACGCGCGGNGTGTCTGAAAGCGATGTCGATCACCTTTTAAGAATTCCAATCAGAAGAATATCGTTATACGACATCAATAAAGCCCGCGANGAAATGGATCAGATCAACGCGCGCATAAAGGANATAAACAGCCATTTAAAAAATATTACCGCGTACTCGGTATCATACCTAAAAAATATTATCGCCAAAATTAAGGCAAACGAAGAAATCGCAGGCGGAAAGCGTAAAACCGTTGTCGGCGAATTTGACAAGGTTATCGCGAAGGAAGTTGTAAAGCGCGATGTCGATTTAAAATACGACAGCAAATCAGGATATCTTGGAACGAATGTATCAGGCGCGAAAGTGGCGGAAGTTTCCCCGTTTGACAGAATTCTTGCAATCCGCAGGAATGGAATGTATACTGTTATGGATCTTTGCGAAAAAACATTTATCGGAGCTGACGCGTGGTGGATTGGAGCCGCCGACAAGGAAGAGCTTTCTAAAACTGTTTTTACAATTATTTACAAAGATAAAGACAGCGGCTTCCCGTGCATAAAAAGATGCGTGATAGAAGGATGGATTATCAATAAGGATTATTTTCTTGTGCCTGACGGCGCAGAAGTCCTTCATATTGACACCCGTCCGAAGTTTTCGTTCACTGTCCATTACGCGCCAAAGCCAAGGCTGAAATCGTTAACTGAAAATTTTAAAGCGCAGGATTACAATGTCCGCGGGCTTAAGGCAGGCGGCATCAGGCTTTCTAATAAAGAAGCGAAAGAGGTTATAAGCAATTAACAATGTTACCTGCAAACCGGACGGAAAGATTATGAATGAAGAAATAATTTTTGACGCCAAGTCAGGAATTTCAATAGAAGAACAAAAAGAAATTCTCGCGCGGATTAACGCAATCGCGGAAAAAAACAAGCAGCGTCTTTCGCAGAACGCACATGCGCATGGCGGCGCGCCGGACGCAAAGCCGGCGGTTGTTAAAGAAGCGAAAAAAAAACCGGTTTTTCCGGTTGCGTTTAACGCGGCGGCTGCGCTTGTTTTGGCCGCGGGAACGTTTTTGCTTTTTTCGTTTAACGGAAAAATTGATATTCAGGCAAGGTCGGGAAGCGCTGTTTATAATTTGACGGAAAAAGCGCTGATCGAAGAAATCCGCAGGGAAACATCGGAAAAAATCGCGGCGAAGGAAATGGAAATCAGTTTAAT
>WQSN01000072.1 GCA_009787835.1 Treponema sp. | reverse complement strand
GCAACCTCCCCCAACTTCCGCTGTACCCAATCGTCAGTGATCAATAACACTGTTGTAGAAAACCCCAATTAACACCCCCCGCTCAAAAGGGTAAAACTTGACTTACAAAAAAAACTTCTCATAAGGCGTGTGCGTAAGACTCTACCGATTCCAGAAAGGTAAATCACTTACGCGGTTAATTTTATGAGTGGTCATCTTTGACGCATACTTTGGCATGGCATTACGTCATATACCGCCGGAAGAGTATCACACACGCCTTAGGAGTAATAAATTACTGGAACAATTTTTAAACAAAAAATTTACTAAGAATTTTTACCTTTATAGTAGAAAAAACTTGATCTATAAAATGAATTAATAATAAAAAAAGCAGGCTGCGCAAATCCCTTTCAGGGGCATCAAGAGGGGAACCTTCGCCTGTCTGCGACAGGCTCGGTTGAGGTTTCGGCGTGGATCACGTACAATGCCACACCAAAGTGTGCGTTGTAGATGGCCACTCATATAATTGACCGTGCAAACGGTCTACCTTACTGACCCTGACAGGGATTTGCGCAGCCCACCCCACGTTTAATAATTATTGAATATTCCGTGTATCAAGTTTAGCCAAAACAGACGGGATATGTTGTGAATCCTTGGGTATTAACCCCTCAGCACGAAAAAATTACAAAATGCCATAAAATTTCCTGTATAAGCGGTATTTGTAGTTCTTTATATGGTAATTTTCGCTTTTATATAATAAAAAAATATAATTCTCTAATATTTTGACACAATTGTCATATAGCATTATAATGTGGTAAGATAATAATTATTTAATCCGCCTGAAAAACAGTGTCTGCCATAAATAATTAATAATTGGCAGATTTCCTGGAAAAACGGCATTTTCGCAGTTTTGGGGCGGGGAAATATACGGACAAAAGTCCGCGGTCTGTCCGGTAAGCGGCCAGTTTTAAGGACAGACACTAATTGGTAATACTGTTAAATCAGAAAATCGAATTAGGAGAACCAAAAAATTGAAGACCATTTTTGTAGTAGACGACAACACTGTAAACCTTATAACGGCCGATGAAGCTTTATCAGAGCAATACAATGTAATAACGCTTGCCTCAGCGTCTACCATGTTTGATTTTCTGAATACTACCATGCCTGATTTAATTTTGCTGGACATTATGATGCCGGACATTGACGGATTTGACGCTCTAAAACGCCTGAGAGCCGATGCGCGTTACGCGGAGATTCCCGTTATTTTCCTGACAGGCAAGAGCGATGCCGCCACAGAAGCTCTCGGTTTTGAGATGGGGGTCATCGATTTTATTTCCAAACCGTTTTCAAAACCGGTTCTCATAAACCGTATAAAAACGCATCTGCATATTGAGGATATTATTCATGAACGGACAGCTACAATACGCGAACAAACCGAAGCGTTAAAACAGCGGACGGAGAAACTGCTGCGGTTACAAAACAGCATTACATCTGTTCTGTCCAGAATTGTGGAAAATCGCGACAAGCTGACAGGCGAACATATAGCGCGTACTACAGGATATATAAAAATAATATTGGAAGCCATGATTGAGAGGGGCGTATATTCTGAAGAAATGAAAAACTGGGATTTGGATGTTGTCATATCATCCGCGCGCATGCATGATTTGGGGAAAATTACGGTTACCGATTTAATCCTGAATAAACCTGAAAGACTGGCTGATGATGAATTTGATATAATAAAAACTCACGCGGCGGAAGGTGAAAAAATAATTGATGACATAATAAGTGAATCCGGTGATGAAGCGTTTTTGCAGAACGCAAAACTGTTCGCAGGCTACCATCATGAATGGTGGAACGGCACAGGATATCCGCACGGATTAATGGGGATAAGTATACCTTTACAGGGGCGCATCATGGCAATTGCGGATGTATACGACGCTCTTGTATCAGAACGTTCATACAAGAAAGCGTTCGCTCATGAAAAAGCTGTGGAAATCATCCTTGAAAACAAGGGAGTACAATTTGATCCGAAAATTGTAGAAGTATTCCAGGAAGTAAACGGCTTGTTCAAGAAGGTTAAGGAATGTCAGTAGACAGCGATAAGGTAATAAATAAACAAATCACCAAAAAATTTTCCTTCCCGTTAATTATTCTGACTGCCGGCTGCTGTCTGGTCGTTCTTGTTATTTACATACTGCTTTTCAACAGGGAACTGCACAACGCCATGTACAGGTATACCGATGTCGCGGCAATGGTAACGGCTCATGAAATTGAGAATTTAAAATCAAACGGACGAATCGCGGCAATGGGGATAGCCAATGATCCCGGTTTAAAAGAAGCGATTATAAACAATGACCGCGAACAAATTATCAGAACGATAAACATTTTAAGGGTAATAGCGCAGGTAGACTACTGCTCTGTACTGGATAAAGACGGCATTGTCATCGTAAGAACTCATGAACCTGATATTTACGGCGACAGCCTCGCGCATCTTCCTCATGTAAAAACAGCGCTTGAAGGCAAAAGAGAGGCTTATGTCTCACATGGCGTAACCATAGACATGGGCGTTTACGGCGGCGCGCCCATACGCGATGATGAAATGAACATAATCGGCATTATTTCGCTGGGATTCAGGCTGAGTAATCATAAATATGTCAACGCGATGAAAAAACTAACAATGTGCGAGATCAGCATTTTTAGTTATGACCAAAGAATCGCCACGACTATCCTTGAAAAGGATGATCCATACAACACGGCAATGAAACTGCCGGAATACATAAGCAAAGCAGTTCTGGCCGGAAACCCATACTCCGGCAGCAATAAAATAGCCGGAAGAAACGCAATTGCCAAATATTTCCCAATAATGGGCGCAGATAATGAAGCGGTTGGAATGATAGGCATAGGTTACTATACGGCTGAAGACATGAATAAAATACTGCTTTTCGCCATACTCGGAATTCTTATAACATTTATTACGATTGCGATTTGCATATTTCTGGCAAGATTTATAATGAAAATCGTTGAACGCCATTTAAGCGGCATGATGAATGAAGTGCGTAAATCGGATGAAGCGGCGCGTATCGCAATTGAAGAAAAAAACATGCATGCCAATATAGTAAATATCATGAACAGCCTGGATATTATGATATTTATTAATGATCCTGAAACAAGTGAAATCCTTTTTATGAATGAGAGCATGAGACAGCAATACAATATCAAGGAAGATCCACGCGGAAAAATTTGTTATAAAATCCTCAGGGAAAGACATAATGAAAGATGCCACTTCTGTCCGTGTTTCAAGCTTGATATAAATCCCGGCGGCGTAATGATCTGGAATGAGTATATTCCCTCGATGAACAGCACCTACCGCAGGGTTGACAGATATATTAACTGGCCAAACGGAAAAACGGTTCATCTGCAGCACTCTTTTGACATAACGGAACTTATTGCCGCAAAAGAATCCGCCGAATTAAGCAATCGCTCAAAGGGATTTTTTCTCGCCCAGATGAGCCACGAAGTACGCACGCCAATGAATGTGATTTTGGGAATTTCAGAAATTCAACTGCTGGATAAAACGCTTTCACCCACCGCCGAAGAAGGATACAGAAAAATTTATGAGTCCGGCAGATTATTGATAAATATTATGAACGACATCCTGGATTTTTCCAAAATTGACGCGGGCAAACTGGAAATAGTCTGCGAAAAATATGATATACCAAGTCTAATAAACGATGTTATTCAACTGAACCGTCTGCGTTTTAAAAATAAACTAATCACTTTTAAAATCAATCTGGATGAGAATACGCCGAATGAGCTGGTGGGCGATGAACTCCGCATAAAGCAAATATTGCATAATCTGCTTTCCAACGCTTTTAAATATACGGAAGTCGGCGAGGTTGAGCTTTCGGTCTACGCGCAGGACGGGCAAAATGATGAAACCGTATTAATTGTTTTCTGCATAAGGGACACCGGACAGGGAATGTCCGAGAATCAGATATCAAGGTTATTTGATGAATACACGCGCTTTAATATGGACACTAACCGCAGTATCTCCGGCACTGGTTTAGGCATGAGCATAACAAAACGCCTTATAAGCATGATGGATGGAGTGATTACTGTAGAAAGCAAACCTGGCGAAGGATCGTTATTTACAGTGCGCCTGCCCCAGACCCGCTGCACAGACGCCGTTTGCGGAAGTAAAATCGCGAAAAATTTAAGGGAATTCAATTTCCGCAGCATGTCGCAGCAAAAAGATTCAGGAATATCATACGAGCAAATGCCGTACGGAAAAGTTTTGGTTGTAGATGATGTGGAATCGAATCTGCTTGTTGCGAAAGGGCTTCTGTTACCGTACGGGCTGCGCATCGACACCGCTAAAAGCGGTTTTGAAGCAATAGAAAAAATAGAAAGCGAAAAAAGTTACGATATTGTATTTATGGATCACATGATGCCCAAGATGGACGGTTTAAAGACTACAAAAGCATTACGCGCCATGGGTTATACGCACCCAATTGTCGCCTTAACAGCGAACGCTGTTGTAGGGCAGCAGGAAATGTTTATGGCGAACGGGTTCGACGGTTTTATTTCCAAGCCAATTGATACGCGCGATCTGAACAATATATTGATTGAATTCATACGAAACAAAAAAAATAACGGTGAAAATGAATTTAAAGAAACCAGGATCATTTACAGAAGCGATGAAATAGCGGCGGCTACGGCCCTGGATATAAAGAACGCTGTTACTGTGCTGGAGGACATTTTGCCGGACATAAAAACAGAGGGCAGCGAAAACATGGAATTATTCATTACAACAGTTCACGGAATGAAAAGCGCGTTGTCAAATATAGGAGAAAATACGCTCGCAAGCCTGGCGCTCAGGCTGGAACAGGCGGGGAACAGGAACGATATCGCCGTGATAAGATCCGAAACCACGGAATTTATAACAATGCTTGCGGCATTGGCGGATAAAATAAAACAATCAAACCAAAAAGACAATGAGGAGGTTCCTCCGGAAATTTCCCCGGCTGATAAGGATTTTCTGCTGGAAAAGCTGAACATAATAAAAGCATCGTGTAAAGAACTAAACATCAAAGACGCCAAAACAACGCTTGTAGGCATTAAACAAAAAACATGGTCATATAAAATAAATGAAATGCTGAATGAAATCTCTGTGTATATAGTGCGCGGCGAACTCGCCAAAGCAGAAGGCGCGGTAGACAAGTTAAAAGAAATACTTTTTTCGGAGAAGGATAAAGAAAATGATAAATAAATCCGCTGCAGTTTTGGGTATCATATTTATAATAATTTGCGTTTTACCAGTCCATGAGCCTGTTTACGCGCAGACAGGAAACGAGGCAGAACTTCCTGTAGTCAAGGTCGCTTTCAGCGATGATCAATCGATTATTTCAGAACGTGTAATGCATGAAGCGTTAAAGCGTTCAGGTTATCAAATGCTCGCAAAAGCGACGGGAATGCGTACTGCTATTGCTGATGTAAATTACGGCGATGCCGCGATTTTACCCGTTCAGACAGACGGACTGGACAGAATGTATCCAAACCTGATTAAGGTTCCTGTAGTTATAGATTATGTGGAATTTACAGTCTACACCCTCACAAACAGGACATATCATTTTTCCGGGTGGGAGGATATGGAAGGTTTGCGGCTCGGCTACCGCTGGCAGAATGAATACGTAGCGAATAATATCTGGCGGGCAAGAGCAGGAGATGTCGTCATTGTAAATGACCATGAGGAAGTATGGGCTTCCCTTTTTAACGGCGATGCCGACGCGGTCATACTCCCCCGTTTCTCGCATTATGAACACAGATTTCCGCAGGGAATAAAAAGGGCAGGCGAAATAGAGCGGCAGCCGGTTTATAGTTATGTAAACAATAGATTCGAATATCTGATTCCTGCTCTTGAAAAAACATATCAGGATATGCTGGCGGACGGCACAATGGAGCTGATTCACAGCGGCGAAAGAATAATCAACGACAAACCTTTTATACTGCATATAAATTCACTTAACGCGCAGAACGTATGGGAACGCAGCAAAATGGAGACAATCCACGCGAACATTGAAACGAAAATCCCGCTTGAATATTACAGCATTTATTTAAACTCGAATGAACCTCACAGCCAGGTCAGTTTTAACAGCGTTATCTCGGAAATGATTCGCACAGAATTTATCGCGCGCTATCCTAATTTAATTATTTCTTCAGGCGGCGAAGCGTTTAATTTTGTGACAGAAAATTATTACTTGCTGTTTCCGAATTTACCGGTTTTATTCTACGGCGTTTCCGCTTCCAACAGTTCCAAACTGTATGGACTCGAAGAACATATTACGGGAGTTTGTGAAACGTTTTCTTTCAGGGAAAACGCTTCTTTAATGCTTAAATTATTTCCCAGAACAAAGCGAATCTATATTTTAAACGATCATTATATTTCAAGAAGCATAGGCATCAGGGAAACAATACTGAATGAATTACACGCATATCCCGGAAGCTTTCCTGCGGAAGTTACATTCAGCGAAGATAAACCGCTGCCGGAACTGCTTAAAGATATTCGCGGTTATGGATCTGACACGCTCGTTTTAATAGGAAACTATCTTTCAGATTCAACCGGAACATTTTTTTCAGAAGCGGAAATACAAAGACTGGTCTCACAGGCGTCTTTAAACCCTGTATTCTGCATGACAGCGTCTTTTATAGGAAACGGAACATTGGGAGGATTTGTTTCCTCTACCGGCGAGAACAGTAAAAAAATCTCTTCAATGGCTGAAGAAATAATGAGCGGGGCGCATCCGGACGATATACCGATAATTTTAAATTCCGCGTCTCTCAACCATTGGCAGTTTGATTACAAGACGGTTAACCGGTTTAATATAAATTTGAAGAATCTGCCGGCAGGATATACCATGATTAACCGCCCGCTGCCGGTATGGGAATCCAATCCGTATGCGTTCAGGCTGCTGCTGACCATAGCGGCGTTATTCCTGCTGATCATTATTGGGTTTGTCTTTTTCCACATGAAAAATAAAAAGATAATGCTCAGGATTACAAGGCAGAAAGAACTTTTTGAAACTGTGAACAATGTGTCTTCGGTTCTGCTTGAACCTGAAATGAACCACCGCTTTGAAGACTCCCTGCAAAAAGCCATGAGCATGATGGCGGAAGCAATACACGGCGACCGTGTTTGTATATGGATGAAAAACGATGAACCCAGACTGTGTTTCACACTGAATTACCAGTGGGAGAACGGCGATTTTAAAACATTACACGAAAACGGCGTACTGGCGCCTAATATCTGGTTTGACTCTCATCCAAGCTGGAATGAAACTCTGTTACAGGGGAAATGTATAAATTCTCTTGTGCGTGATATGCTTCCTTCCGACAGGGATGAGCTTACGCCCAGAAATATATTATCCATTCTTGTGGTTCCCATTTTATTGCATGATCAGTTTTGGGGATTTGTCGGGTTTGATATTTGCAATAAAGAACGTTTGTTCACAAAAAATGAAGAGCTGATCATGCGATCGGCAAGCCGGATGATAGCGCACGCAATTATCCGCAGGGAAATGACATTGCAGATGGAAATTGCCGCGAACGAAGCAAACAAAGCCAACAAGGCAAAGAGCAGTTTCCTCGCGAATATGAGCCATGAAATACGCACCCCCATGAACGCGATTTTAGGCATTGCCGAAATACAGCTTCGTGATGAAACCCTTTCGCCTGAAGCCGAAGAAGCGAACAAAAAAATATATGAATCAGGCGATTTGCTGCTTAATATAATCAACGACATACTGGACCTTTCAAAAATTGAAGCCGGTAAACTGGAATTGATTCCTGTAAAATATGATATACCCAGCCTTGTAAACGACACAGTACAGTTAAACCGCCTGCGTTTTGATTCAAAACCGATTGAATTATCCATCAATGTGGACGAAAATACGCCGCACTACCTTTTGGGCGATGAACTTCGCGTTAAGCAGGTGATGAACAACATTCTTTCAAACGCTTTTAAATATACCGATGAAGGATCGGTTTCTCTTTCTGTTCATCCGGAATCTATGGATAATGAAAGTGTTACGGTTGTTTTCCGTATATGCGATACGGGACAGGGAATGTCAGAAACTCAGCTTAAGAATTTATTTTATGAATATACGCGCTTCAACGCCGAAGCCAACCGTGAAACCGTGGGTACAGGGCTGGGCATGAGCATTACCAAACACTTGCTTGAGCTTATGAACGGCGATATATCCGTTAAAAGCGAACTCGGCAAAGGTTCGGAATTTATAGTGCGAATTCCGCAGAAGCGCGCCGGCCCGGAAACATGCGGGAAAGAAATATCCGAAAAATTAAAGAAATTTAATTTCCGCAGCACAACACTCACAAATAAAACGCAATTTCTGCGCGAATATATGCCATACGGCAGCGTCCTTGTTGTGGATGACGTTGAATCCAATATTTATGTAACAAGAGGAATGCTGCTGCCTTACGGAATAAAAGTCGATTCCGCTTCCAGCGGTTTTGAAGCCATTAATAAGGTTGAAGAAGGGAATATATACGATATTATTTTCATGGATCACATGATGCCGAAAATGGACGGCATCGAAACGACAAATAGACTGCGAAAAATGGGATATACGCACACTATAGTCGCTCTTACAGCTAACGCCCTAATCGGGCGGGAGGAAATGTTTTTAAAAAACGGCTTTGATGGCTTTATCTCCAAACCGATTGATTCACGCGAGCTGAACCTGATGCTGAACGAGCTTATACGGAATAAAAAATCTCCCGAAGTTATCGAAGCGGCAAGACAGAAAATAGCGATCCAAAAAAGCGGCATAAACGCGGTTAATAACGGACTGGCCGCCGCCGCTGCCGCTGATATTGATAATGCCATCAATGTACTGGAAGAACTGCAGCAGGGGTTAAGCAAAGAGATGTCTCCCGAAAACTTATTGCTATATACCACTACTGTTCACGGACTGAAAAGCGCGCTTGCCAACATAGGCGAAAACACTCTTTCAAAAACCGCATTTAAACTGGAACAGGCGGGAAACAACGGCAGCACAGAAATTATTTTATCTGAAACGGCGGAATTCATTAACGCGCTGCGATCATTAATGGAAAAAATTAAACTTCCTGAAACAGGCAATACCCAGGAAATTTCCCGCGATGATTTAGCTTTTCTTCATGACAAGCTCAATGAAATTAACGAAGCATGCGGAAAATTATCAATAAAAGATGCAAGAACAATCCTGTCCGGAATAAAGGAAAAAACATGGCCCCGGAAAATAAGCGATATATTAAGTGACATATCTTTATATTTGATCCGCGGAGAGTACGCAAAAATTGCGCCCGCCGTCGAAAAAATGAAGAATCTGGACATAAAAGCGGAATAAACAGTGCTTTATTGTAATCCGCGCCATTGCGATAAATTGACACTTTTTCCAACAAACTTTATATTATAATTGGATAATATATTTATATGCAAATAACTGAGCTTGTAGCCGGACTGGCCCTGCAAATCGGCATTATTTTGCTTGCTGTGCGCCTGTTTGGACTGCTGGCAAATAAAATCGGAGTTCCTTCCGTACTGGGCGAACTGCTTGCAGGTGTAGTTATCGGTCCTTACGCGCTGGGCGGTATTGTATTACCGTTTTTTCCTCACGGAATTTTCCCGCTTGCCGAAAACAGCGGTTTGGCAGTAACTGTTGAATTATACTCATTTGCCACAGTCGCTTCCATTGTATTACTCTTTGCTTCCGGTCTTGAAACCAATTTAAGGATGTTCCTTCGCTATTCTGTCACAGGCGGCATTATTGGCGTCAGCGGAGCATTGATTACCTTTGCTGTTGGGACATTGTGCAGCGCATTAATATTTAACGCTTCCCCTCTTGAACCTCAATGTCTGTTTCTGGGCGTTATCGCTTCAACCACTTCGGTTGGCATCAGCGCGAGAACCTTAAGCGAAAGAAAAAAGATGGATTCTCCTGAAGGCGTTACAATTTTGACCGCAGCGGTTTTTGACGACGTGGTCTGGATCGTTCTGCTGGCTGTTGTAATTGGGATCGTTTCAATCATGAGCGGAGACGCATCAGGCGGGCTTTCGGTTCTGTCAGTTCTGTTCATGGCAGGCAGGATTTTCGGTATCTGGCTGGGCGTTACCGCTCTTCTTCTGCTTTGTTCAAAACTGCTTGCGTCATTACTGAAGAAATTTGAGCATACTCTGGATTTCTCCATAGTTGCCCTTGGCAT
>WQSN01000071.1 GCA_009787835.1 Treponema sp. | reverse complement strand
TACTTCTAATACTCTAACTTTTATTTTTGATGAAATACCAGTACCTCTATAAATAGAACTGATAGTTAAATAATCAGCATAAATTCCATTGTCATATGATTTATTTATATCATTCTTATCACAAGAATATATAAAAAAAATAAATACCATTAAAATTGCCTTAATAATTTGTTTATTCATTTTACTCTCCTAATAAATAACATTGCATATTTATTCAATTATGTCAATGGCATTGCGCCTAACGTTCTAGGTAACTGACGTTTTTTTTTGCGCCCGATAAGGAAAACACGAAGTGTTTTACGGGCGCAAAAAAATGTGGTGGAGTGAGGCGTGGGAATGGCTTTAGCCATGACCTAGCCGAACGAAACCTAAAATACCTGAACAGGGTATTTTGCAGTTACCGTTTGTTAGGCGAAGTAATATTTGCTTTTATTTCCAAATATTTATTTCTTTTTAACTGGTAATAAAATTGGTATAAAATATCCATCTTTATCACCAATGGGTATATGCTCTTCTAAACCAGGTCTGGAGTTATCATACATCCATTCCCAATTGGGATCATTTTGCCAATTCCCCATTTTTTCCCAACCAAATCCTGGGTGTCCTTCGTATTCATATAATACAGCATAAATTCCACCAGGTAGTCTTTTTTCATACAAAGGGCTAGGAATTTCACTTCCTTCAGGAATCGTAGCACAAAAACCAAATCCATACGCAGAATTTGATCCTGATGGGTATGGTTCTGTATTAAATCCAAACAAACGCATTGTACCTACCAAGTTGTTTTCTGTTATCCATTTCAATATTGGTTCCAAAGCCTTACCTTCAGGTTCTGTATCAACTATATGATACGCAACCGTTCTTGCTGGAAACATTGAAACAATTTTTACCTCGTCCATTTTATTCTCCTTTCCATTTTTTATTTCTTGTGTATTTACACATGAAATAATTGCACAAACAAAAAAAACCAAAATTACTCCAAAACATTTTTTATTCATGTATTTCCTCCATTCCAAACATTCTAATCCCTGAAGAACCCATTTTACAATCCGGCATTTCATAAATTCGTACTAGTTCCATACACAAGCCCCAAAAAATTATTTATTCATTTATAATGAATATGTTAAAAATATACAACGGTTAAAAACAAAAAAATGAACATTTTTGATCATTTTATGAAATATTTTTGATGTTTTATTGTGAGAAAAATATATATAATTCAACAAGGAGAAGAGAGATGACAAACCAACAAAAGATTATCAAAACAAAAGTCGGTATTCTCAAGCTGGCGTCGGACTAATGTCCGCACAGTTAGGGAATGTATCACAAGCCTGTAAAGTAATGAGTTACTCCCGTGACAGCTTTTATAGGTTTAAAACGTTATACGAAACCGGAGGCGAAGCGGCTCTTCAGGAAATCTCACGGCAAAAACCAAACAGGAAAAACCGTGTAGAGCAAATGGTAGAAGAAAATGTATTGGAATACGCTTATGAACAACCGGCTTACGGACAGTTAAGAGTGAGTAACGAATTGAAAAAACGAGGCATTCTTTTCTCACCCAGAGGGGTAAGAAGTATCTGGCTGCGGCATGCTCTTGCCACATTCAAAGGTCGGCTGAAAGCGCTGGAAGCAAAAATGGCTCAGGAAAATCTGATCCTGACCGAAAGCCAGCTAATCGCCTTAGAGCGCGCTAAAGAAGAAAAGAAGCCCATGGCGAGACAGAAACAGAGCATCCGGGGTATTTAGGAGCGCAGGATACCTATTATGTAGGAGATATCAAAGGCGTTGGGCATATACCAGCAGAAATTCATTGACACATATACCAAAGTTGCATTCTGTAAACTATACGACCGTAAAAACGCGTTGGTAGCGGCAGATATGTTAAATGACACTGTTATTCATTTTTTGATAAACAGGGACTACCGTTATTAAAAATCCTTACAGATCGCGGCAGCGAGTATTGCGGGAATCGTGAACATCATGAATATGCGTTGTATCTCGATCTTGAAAACATTGAACATTCAAAAACAAAGATAATATCTCCGCAAACCAACGGCATTTGTGAACGTTTTAACAAAACATACAAGGATGAGTTTTACTCTGTTGCTTTTCGGAAAAAAGTTTGTCATAACATTTATGAAATACAGCTTGACTTGGATGAATGGATACGGCAATATAACCAAGAACGTACCCACAGCGGTAAATACTGTTACGGGAAAACTCCTATGCAGACATTCTTGGACTCCATTCCATTAACCAAAGATAAGCTTTTTGGCTATGATGTACCTGACAGACAGTCAGCGTAAATTCATCATGTGTCAGATCATGTCTTGGCGATCACAGTTTTGTCAACGTTATGATTCTAATCATTTCATTACATATAGTTTAATTATCTGCATTTATAACAATATCTCCGGAAAGAGATTTTTAAATAAATTATTTAAATTATAAGAGATATATGTCATATCTTTCGAGAAACATCTTTGTTTTTGTATTTATGTTAACTTATTAAAATCTTCTTCTAATTCCTTGTTATATAAACAGATAATAATTTCCGATTAAAAAAACTTGTCTCTGTATTCAGCATTCCTTGTTTGTTGGACGGGTTTTACTTTACAGGATGCCATTAGCTATCCTATTTATTAAACCGCAAAAATGGCAATGGAAGCGGTGTAAAGAGATGTAATAAGATTTGTCATGCGGAAATAATTATAACAAAAACGCCTGTCATACTCTTTTACTTACCCGGCGGTAAAACAGTAGTTCCCTTTTCCGCGTATTTCCCCAACTGCATGAGAGCGACTTTTGGATTTGTTACTACTAAAGGTCCCGAGATGCAGCCGCCCTGACAAGACATTACCTCAATAAGGTTCGGTGTGTCTGCTGTAGAAGCAAGTTCCCCTGCGTTTATTTTGCCGAACTCGGCGAGGCGTTTAATGCCTGCTTTGTCAAGACCGTCAATTATTGCTTCTTTCAAAAGTGAGCTTTCTTTGAGCCGCGCCTTTACCGCCTGAGCCACGCCGCCCGATTTGGCGAAGTTTCTTCCGCTGGCGGTGGGAAGTTTTTGCCCCGGAACAGATGCCGCCTTTGCTACATCAATGTTTTTAGCAATGAACAGAGAACCTATCTCCTCTATGGAAATGACGTAATCAACGAGAGCATCGTCCATGCCTTCCTGCCGTTTGGCAAGGCACGGTCCGATAAAAACCGTAATGCAGCCTAGGTATTCTTTTTTTGCGATTTCTGCGGCGTAGTGCATGGGTGTATGAGTTGTGGAAATGCAGTCCGCAAGCTGCGGCACATGGAGACGCACCGCACGCACATAAGCCGGACAGCATGAAGTTGTCATCATTTTATCACCCTGTTTTATGCGCTCGTCAAATTCTTCAGCTTCCCTGTCCGCGGTGATGTCCGCGCCAAGAGCTACTTCTACAACGCCTGAAAAACCGGAGGCAAGCAGCGCGCCTTCAAGCTGACCGCTTTCAACACGGAACTGAGCGGCGGCAGCGGGAGCGTAAAGTGCGACAATATTTTTGCCTGCCATAATGTGCTTAACAACGTCAAACAACTGGCTCTTGTCTACCAGCGCGCCAAAGGGACATTCCCTCATACAGTTACCGCATGCGATACATTTTTGATAATCAATTCGTTCTTTGCCGTTTTCGTTTTTGGTGATAGCGCCAACGGGGCATGCTTCCTCGCAGGGAACCGGAATTTTAATGATCGCTTTATAAGGACAATTTTGCAGACACAAACCGCAGCTGACGCATTTGTCATTATCAATCCACGACCTGCCATCTTTTATCTCAATCGCTTTTTTGCCGCAGTTGGTCAAACACGGACGGGCAAGACAAGCCTGACAAACATTGGTTACCATATAATGAGAACGCACGCAGGCATTGCAGGCTTCGTCAATTACTGTGTGTATCGGCCAGATTGGCTTCTCCCGCGCCAGAGCTTCTTTCGCGTATTCGGCAATCCGTTTTTCATCATCGTATTCTTCTAAGCTCCACCCAAGCCGGGCGATTACACGCTGGCGGATTATTTCCCTGTCGTGATAGATACAGCAGCGGATTGAAACGCTTCCAAGCGGAGCAAGTTCTTTAGGAATATTATCAACCTCTTCATCAAGTTTACCTTCAAGCTGAATCCTGGTGAGACGCACCAGGATTTCCCGTTTGAGACGATGAGCGTTATTGTTCATGTTAAGCATAATTAAGCCTCTGGCTTTCGGTCTCCAGCGTTCTAAGGCAGTCAATGATTTTTTGGAGACTTGCCTGTTCTATCACTTCCCCGTCAACCAACGCGAAGGGCGCGTGGTCAGCCTGTGCGCCTGAGTATTCACTGCGGTTACAAATACCGCTGCATGGAGAGCCTTCAATTTCCGTAACTGCTTTAAGATCGCCTGGAAGCTGTTCTTCCAGAAGCAGCAGTTCCGAGCCGCCCATTACAAAGCAGGCAGTGCCTGTGCATATAGTTACCTTGTGTTTTTTCATGTTTCACCCTTTTATAATCTTAATATACCACTTTTTTATAGATTTTAATAGGCAAAGTATTTACATTAAAAAAATTTATTTGGTGTCAGGTTTCTCTTATACAAAGGGAAGAAAAGAGCGGCAATCTATATAGCAGATGCGGCAACTTTTTTACTAACCAATTCATCAATGATCTGGACTGGGTTTTTGTTGTCAGCTTTTGCTTTAGTCAGCAGATATTGAACAGTCATGTCATTGTAATTATTAATTTTTGGTAACTCCATATTTAAAAACCGAAGGTACAAAGATGATTTCAGGCATCATTAAAGAAAATATAACATGAAAAACAAAGTAAAAGCCTAACTATCTTTTTCCTTTTATCAATCTTCTTACCTATTAGGTAATATTACCGGCTTATTAACGCTTGACTTACTATCTGTTCGGTAAATATACTACAGATAATATATTGTAATATTTTATTAAATCGAGGGTGTTTTTCGTGTGTTTAACAAAAGACAGCCGATACTCCCGTTCTGTGTATATACAGATAGCCGCAGTTGTAACGGCTTTTACCCTGCTTGTGGTTTTAAGCTCGTCGCTGATGGGCAATATCGNAAAAAACAATATGAAAGACAATATAGAAGCGGCTTTTCATGATACTACGCAAAATATAAATACCGACCTATTAGAATTGGAGACATTGCTGCTATATATTTCAGAAACAGTCCGATTGATGATTCTAAAAGGATTTGATTTTGACACAATAACAAATTACATTACAGAAATAACCGAATACAGTATGCTTGCTGACGAAAGACTTAAAGTATACGCCACAGGTATATATGCCGTTTTTGATGTATTTGGCACAACTCCCAAAGGAGGCAGGTTTTTTGACGGAACAGGCTGGCAGCCGCCTGATGATTTTATACCAAGTCAGCGCCCCTGGTATACAGCCGCATTGGAAGCGGACGGAAAAATTGGAATAACAGAACCTTATGTATCCGTCGCGTGAGAGCAGTTTACTATGACATTTTCCCGAAGAATTTTTGACAATGACAGAAACCCTATCGGCATAGTAGGTCTTGATATACTTCTTGACAGGGTAAGAAATTATGCGGTAAATACATATTTTTCCAAAGGCGGTTACGGTCTGCTTTTGAATAAAAATCTTGAAATACTCGCCCATCCTGACAGTGACTTATGGGGTAAACCGTTAAGTGAAATTCAAAATTTTTCGGGTATTGTAGATTGAAAATTACTTATCCCACTGTTGATTTTCATAAAAGTAACTTATTCAGAAAACTAAAAATAAATAGCAGAAATGAACTTTTTGCTATTTATAGCTCTGGTATAACTATAAATGAGCCAACCCATGTGAACACATAGGTATAAAATCCATGAATTTGTTATAAAAAAAGCCCTGCCTATATGAAGATATAGGTTCTAAATAATATATTTTTTCAATAAAGTGTAGAGGCGCGCGCAAAAGTAGGTTATAATTTGTAATATGATGAATTAAGGGGGAACACATGAAAAAATTATTCACGGTAATTATTCTAATATCTGTGATTGGAATTATCGCAGAAGCGCAGACCACAGATCCGCGTCCACGCAGTCCGCAGCCGATGTCCAACAAAACTGCAATGGAATATTTCAGGGACGAAGGAATTAAAATAGGCATTAATCTTGGCAACACCCTTGACGCTGTTGATAATTGGACCGATCCTAGAAACCCAACTTCTATAGAAACTGCATGGGGAAATCCGAGAGCGGAACAGGCATATTTTCATGGTGTAAAAGCGCAGGGTTTTGACATTATGCGTATTCCTGTAACATGGGTCGGACATATAGGTCCCGCTCCCGATTATAAGATTGAAGAAACATGGCTTAGACGTGTTGCTGAAGTTGTTAATATGGCGCTTAACGCAAGACTCAAAGCGTTTATCAATGTACACCATGACGGCAATCACGGTACAGGCGGCGGCTGGCTCTTTATTGATAAAGCTGCAAGGGATTCGTCAATAACGGATAAATTTGAAAAAGTATGGAAGCAAATAGCCGAGTATTTTATTAATTACGGCGATAACCTCATGTTTCAGGGTTTCAATGAAATCCATTCAGGCGATTGGGGAGCAGGTAATGCGGCTCAATACAGAATAATTAACGACTGGAACCAGCGTTTTACAAATGTTGTGCGAAGCACAGGCGGCAATAATGCGAAGCGCTATTTGTTATATTACGGCTACAATACGCACTATACGATTGCTACAACAAATTTTTCACGTTTTGTTCTGCCTGCGGACAGCGCAGGAGAAGGCAGACAGATTGTCGGTTTCCATTATTATGAACCTGTTCCGTTTGTACTTCAGGTTACGTCCGTAAACTGGGGTTCGGCAGCGGAAAAAAGAGCTATAGAAACCGCATTCAGCGCTATGAAACAAAAATTCATTGACAATAATATTCCTGTAATAATAGGTGAAAACGGACCTTTTCGTTACATAAATTATAAAGGTCATACAGGATACAGAGCCGCGAATGCTCCAGTGCATCAGGGAAACAGATTGGCGTATGTCGAACATTTTTACACTCAGGCAAGAATAAACGGACTTGTTTCCTTTTTTTGGGAAAACGGCACATTGGACAATGAGTATGCGGTTGAGGGAGATGGTTCTCTGTTAAACAGGGTTACAGGTCAGCCTAATCTGCCTGAAAACGCTGAAATTATTCAGCGCATGATGAATGCGGCAGGCAAATAGAAAAAACAGCCGCAGGTGAATCAACAGGTCTATATCAACAGTAAATTAACAGTGTTATTAACGCTGTTGTAAATGTCAGTTATTCAGGAGCGCAAAGGGAAGCTGACTGGCGGAGTTTACGCCGAAGGTACGATCCTGATGTTAAAGGCGAATACAGCGACGCTTACACTGTTTATGTTTTATATACAATTTCTAAAAATATCTTATTATAATTTCTTTTCGGAATTTATCTTTGAGCAATGACGCCATGCGTTTTATTACGTTGCGCCGTATATCAAGCTCTACCGGCATATTGGGATCTTGATGGGCTTCGTTGATTGCGGTTCCTACTATAAAAGTGATCCGGTCGCTTTCCATAAACATATTAACAATGCGGGTCGCGGCATTCTGCCGGACTGCGTTCTGTTTCGAGTCGTAAGCATCCATCTCACCGTGATGTTCAAGCATTTCCGAGACCGCACCCAGAGTGATAATGCCTTCTGTAACCAAATCCGCGCCTTCCATATCAGACCAGGGCGGAATGTTTTTGTCATAACTTTTCATGTTAACTTTGATTTCTTTTCCCAATATTTCGCTGATGATGGTAGCGGTAGTTCCCCCGGACAATATTTTTTTTCCGGAGAAGGAGGAGAATAAACCTGCCATCTCTGAAACGCTCTCGCGGTGCATCGGAGGACCTGTAAGCACCATCATATCCCTGGGTTTTCGGAAATACACAACGCCGCAGGAAATATCGTCCTTTGGTTTTCCGATGTCGAATAACGAAGCCTGCTGGACGATGGAATAGGAAAGATCGCGCGCGCTTATATCAGGATTCCGCATGATTTGATCAAGGGCGAATCCATGAGCCTTTTTCGCGGTCCAGCCGAATGGATTTACCTTTGTGCCCATACCAGCCTGGCTTACCCCATCGGAAAAATAAATCAGCCGGTCGCCGTGCTGGGCGGTAAAGCGCGAATAAAATACCGAGGTGTCGTTTTTAGGCCCTGTTGTCTTGTCCTGCCGCTGGAAAGCGGTTTTTTCTTTTTGAAGATCCACAACCGTCTTTTGCCGGATAAGCACGCAGGGCGGATTGTCGTACTCCATAACCTTAACCGTCGCGTCCTGTGAAATATCTATCAGGGTGAATGTCGCGTAACTGATCCCGCGTTCTCTGCACACAGGCAGGGTGTTCATGATGATTTCAGACGTGCGTTTTATGGGAATGTTAAACGAAATAAATTTTACCGCCATTGTCGCTGTGAGGCAGGCAAGCACTCCTGCTTTTATCCCCGAACCAAGACCGTCAGAAAGGGCTGTAATCACCCTGCCGTCATTTGGGTTTTTTTGCGTGATGAACATGTCCCCGGGTGAGTTTTGTTTGTGTTTGCACATCTGGGAGTACTCTACCTCGATGAAGGTATTTTTGATCATTAAGTTAGCGGCATTCCCGGCGAGGCTGCCGAGGGAACCTTCGGTTCCGCGGGAAACTGCGCTGGAGTTTCCCGTGGTTTCAGGCATCGTGCTCCTCCTCTTCCACGGTGTACGATTCGATTATGGAATTTAAGATAGCTTCCGATTCCGCGGCGTTTTCACCTAACAGAAAAGCTATTTGCTGTGTAACGGCGGCGGTTTTCTTGATGACTTCCCGCGCCCGTTCAACAGTCTTGTCTATGCGAACCCTGGGAGCTGTAATATCATCAACTATCCCTGCCGCGGTCTCGCCTTTTTCAATGGCAAATACTTTTATATGGAATATTTTTTTCCCTTCTCTTACATCGCACTGTATCTGATCGGGACCGTTCGGTTCAATGACAGAATTAAAATATTGAGCAAAAGGCGCGATTTTGGTTAAGTCCGCTCCTTCAAGCCCCGGTTTGTCGGCATAAAGTATCTGTGTTTCCTCTCCCATAATGCGTGCAAATGGTTCATTGCAGTCGATAATTTGGAGGTCTTTGTTAACAATGACCGCTCCCGACGGAGTTGATTTCATAAGACCGTTGGCTGTTTGACTTGCAAGCTGGCGCATATATGAAGCGCACATCGATTTTTCCGCCCAGCCGTTCAGAAGAGCGACGGCTAAATCACGGCAGGTTTCATAACCGCAGCTTCCGCAGTTGCGGCGATCACCTAGGTTGGATTTGCCAACCATCTGGAGCGCTTCTGCGATTTCCTGTTCTGAATAAACAGTAATGGGCAGAGCGCTAAGGGGGTAATCCGCTTCAATCGGGGGTGAGATTGAAAGAGTGGAGTCGTCAAGGGTTTCGTCTGCGTCGCCGGCGTATTTGAGCAGGCGGGTATTACGGATAATTCGCGGCAATGTATCGGACATACCGGGACCGCTGATACAGCCGCCGGAACAGGCAAGCAGTTCCAAAAATAGAGGTTTTTCTAGAGATTCGTGTATGCTGGAAACTTCGCCTTTCGGGCTCGCTGCAGGAACAAAGTCCGACAACAGTTTCTTTACAGCCCGAATGCCGGACATGGAAACAGTATCTATTTTTGATCCGGCAGAGGCTGTAGTTGATGCTGAATTTGCCGCGTTAGATACGGCTTTTGACATATATGCGCTGAAGGCGGTTATCTCTCCGCTTTCAATGGGGAAAAGCGCGCCCTTTGCGCTGCGGCGCGGCTGGAACACACAATCAGACGAAACTGAAACGCTTGCGGGCGTTATGAGCTCTTTTTGCAGCCATTCGTCAAGTTCCTGAAATGTAAGTGCCGCGTCAATATCGTTTTCATACAGATCAGCCTCGTGTTTCTTTGCGAAACACGGTCCTATAAACACAACCGCAGTATCTTTTCCAAAATGGGAATGTAAAAACCGGGCGTGAGTTAATAGCGGCGACGCGTGGGGAGAAACAGACGGCGCAAGATCTGGTTTATAGAGTTTGATATAAGCGACAATTGCGGGACATGCAGAGGAGATCATAAGGCGCGGTTTGTCTCCGCCTTCCATTAAATCATGCGCTATTTGGGCTGAAAGGAAATCCGCTCCTAGGGCAGTTTCGGAGACTGCGGAAAAACCCAGTTTTTTAAGGGCGGCGATAATTGTTTGACTTGTCCAGCCGGGTAAGTCAGAAACAAAAGATGGTGCAAGGGAAACAACTACCTTTCTGTTCCCCGATAGAAGCAGTTTTACTGTTTCAACATCGCTGCGGTAACGTTTCGCATTGGTGGGGCAGTTATTCACGCAGCGTCCGCAGCAGATACAGCGGTCGTACATAATATGCGCCTGCCCCTTTACAACTTTGATAGCCTTCACAGGGCACATACGGATACACTTGTAACAATCAAGACATTTTTCGTATACCGTATGGACAGGCGCCTTTTTCTTTAACAAACTCATAAAGTAAGCCCCAATTCCTGGGCGATAACCGCGCCTACACCTTGCTCCGAAACACCGGAAATGAGTTTGTCATTTATCATTACATTGGGACCCTTGGCGCAATGACCGCTGCAAAGGCAGCCTGCCACTTCTATTTTATCTTCGAGCTTATGCTCCTCAATAAACTGTGTAACCGCTTCGGCAGTGGCTTGATTTCCCTTGCCGAA
>WQSN01000070.1 GCA_009787835.1 Treponema sp. | reverse complement strand
ATTTCATCTAACGTGTAGCCGATTGCGATTTTTACGGCGACTTTCGCTATCGGATAACCTGTCGCTTTGCTTGCGAGCGCGGAAGAACGGGAAACGCGGGGATTAACCTCGATTACGGCGTACTCGAAGCTGTTCGGTTCCATCGCAAGCTGGACATTACAGCCGCCTTCGACACCTAACGCTTTTACGATATCAAGCGACGCTATCCGCAGCATTTGGTATTCCTTGTCCGCGAGAGTTACGCATGGCGCTATTACAATGCTGTCTCCTGTGTGTATGCCTACAGGATCGATATTTTCCATTGAGCAGACAGTTATCACATTACCCGCGCGGTCGCGGATTACTTCAAATTCAATTTCTTTCCAACCCGCGATTGATTTTTCCACGAGTATCTGCCTGATGGGAGAAAGAGCAAGTCCGTTATGCGCAATTTCGCGCAGTTTTTCCTCGTTCTCCGCGCTGCCGCCTCCTGTGCCACCCAATGTGAACGCGGGGCGGATAATCACAGGGTAGCCGATCTCGTTCGCGAACTTTACCGCTGTTTCAATATCTGTCGCGATTACGGACGGAACGCACGGCTGCCCGATGCTTTCCATCGTCTCTTTAAATATTTTTCTGTCCTCGGCTTTGTCGATGGTCTGCGGCGATGATCCCAAAAGGCGCACATTGTATTTATCCAGAAAACCGCAGCGGGCGAGCTGCATACATAATGTCAATCCGGTCTGTCCGCCAAGACCCGATAAAATGCTGTCCGGGCGTTCTTTTTCGATAATGCGTTTAACGGTCGCGAGCGTCAACGGCTCGATGTAAATTATGTCTGCGATATTGTTATCTGTCATTATTGTCGCGGGGTTTGAATTGATAAGAACAATCTCAATGCCGTCTTCGCGGAGCACGCGGCAAGCCTGTGTTCCGGCGTAATCGAACTCGGCGGCCTGCCCGATTACAATCGGACCTGAACCTATTACTAATACCTTTTTAATATCTTTATTTAGCGGCATATTTGTCTATCCTTTCCATAAATCTGTCGAATAAAAACCCCGTATCAAGCGGGCCGCTTCTTGCTTCAGGGTGAAACTGCACCGAGAATGAGACGCCGTAATCAATACCTTCGCAAGTGCCGTCATTGACATTTACAAAAGAACTGTTATCGCTGATAACTTCATAGCCGTGGTTCTGGCTTGTTATAAAAATGCCGCCTGTCTTAATTTCTTTTACAGGCTGATTCGCTCCGCGGTGTCCGAATTTCAATTTTCTTGTTTTATAACCGTTCGCGAGCGCCATAAGCTGATGCCCCATACAGATTCCAAAAATAGGGATGCATGTTTTAAAAAGAGCGCTGATAGTTTCGATAATCACTTTATTGCCGCTGTCGGCGGGATCGCCGGGACCGTTACTCAACATAATGCCGTGCGGATTTATTTTTAAAATCTCATCCGCCGGAGTGTTATGCGCAAATATTGTCACCTCACAGCCTCTTGCCGCAAGCGATTTTGCGATGCCGCGTTTCGCGCCGAAATCCATTAACGCGATCCGCCGTTTGCCTTCCCCGATTTTCACGAAGCCTTTTTTCGATACCTGCGCAATCGGATTAACGACCGTGTATTTTTTAATTTCTTCGATATCCGCGTCTGTTGGTTTTNACGCGGTAATTTTNCCGTTCATNACGCCGTTCATGCGGATAATTTTTGTAAGAGCGCGTGTATCAATTCCGCACATGCCGACGATNCCGCTGTCTTTTAAAAATGAGTCAATGTCATTCCCGCTTCTGAAATTGGACGGAGTCTTACACGGATATTTCGCGATGTAGGCTTTCATGTGGACATTTTCGCTTTCGAAATCATGGGGGATAATGCCGTAGTTTCCAATCAGAGGAAATGTCTGCAGAACAATTTGACCGTAGTAACTGGGGTCTGTAAGCGTTTCAAGATAGCCTGTCATTCCGGTGGTAAAAACGATTTCCCCCGTCACTTCCCCCCGCGCTCCGAAGAATTTGCCTTCAAATACTTTGCCGTTTTCCAAGATCAGGTATGCTTTTTCATCGTTCGTACTGCTCATTTTTTCCTCAATATATGCTGGCGCTTGGCGTCAAATTGAATATTATTTGCCAGTATCAGTATGAAGAAAAGGGGAGATTTTGTCCAGCTATGAATTCACGCCGGTAAATGAAACCATACTTGTTTTTATTTGGAAAAATGTTAGTATTTAAATATCATGGAGCGAAAAAATGAAAAACAATAAATTTATGTATTCGTTTATGGCGCTGGTTTTCTTTACCGGGCTTTTTATGGCGGCGGCGGATTTCCTTTTACTGATTTATTTTGACATCGCCTTATCGCAGATAATAGTCAGGCTCGGCGTACCGGCTTTGGCTTTTCTTGCTGTTTATTGCGTTATTCTGGGACGAAACGCCGGGTGCTTCGGCGCCTCATTCTTTAAAAAAATGAAGAGCGGAAGCAATGAGGAAAAGGTGTATTTGGAATTGCTAAAAAAAATCGGATCAATACCGATAAAAATGATTGCTTTAAATGTGCTGATCCACGCCTTTTTTCTGGGTTGTGTATATATTGTCCAGGGATACCTGCCAATCCAGGAAAGCATGAGGGGCCCGCTTTTTCTGGCGTCACTGGCTTTTGGTATGTTAGTCGGAACATTTATTTATGTAGTAAGCGACGGTCTTGTTTCGAAAAGTTTAATAGCGAAAAATTTCTTGGTTTACCCGAGAGAGCTTCGCGAAAAACGGCAGGAACTTAAAGCGATGATAATCCCCATGGCTGCCGTTTTAATGGCGCTGACATTCGCCGTCTCTGTAACTTTTTTAAGCATAATAAAAGCAGGCGGAGATATTGAAAATTTTAAGGGAGGCGATTGGCTGACTCTGCTTATTCCGGTCATCATAGTATTTTTTTGCGTTTCGCTGTTAAGTATTAATTTAAAAAAGAACGCGTCAATTTTATTCACTTCGATTATCGATCAGCTTGAAAACCTGTCTTCGGAACAGAAAGATTTAACACGGCGCATTACAGTTTGTTCGGTAGATGAATTGGGTACTGTCGCCGGAATGGTGAATTCATTCAGCAATCATTTAAGCGAGGGAATTCATGATATTAAAAGCGGGAAGGATGATCTTATCCATGTCGGGAACCGGCTGGACGAAAACGCCGCTGGTATGGCGGCTTCCGTAGGACAGATGTCGGTAGCGGCGGAGCAGGTACTGGATAAAACCAGAGGCCAGATGGAAAGCGTAAACACTTCGTCACAGGCGGTAAGGCGGATCTCTGACAGCATCAAGGCGCTGGATGAATCAATCGTTGTTCAAACATCAAGCATGAATGACGCGTCCGCGGCGGTTGAACAAATGGTCGGAAANATTACATCNATCAGCGCTGTTACGGAAAAGATGGAATCGCAATTTAAAACTGTCGGGGAGTCCTCTCATAAGGGAAGCAACATTCAAAAGGAAAGCGCCGAACGTATACGTACAATCGTAGTGCAATCGCAGGATTTACAGGACGCTAATAAAATCATAGCAACCATCGCCGCAAAGACCAATCTTTTGGCAATGAACGCTGCCATCGAAGCGGCGCATGCCGGGGAAGCAGGTAAGGGATTCGCCGTAGTAGCCGACGAGATACGCCAGCTTGCCATTAATTCCACGGAAGAATCAAAAAAAATCGGCACCGAATTAAAACAAATTGTTCTAACTATTGATCATATCGTTAAAGACTCTGAGGCTTCAACAAACGCTTTTATCGATGTGACTAACCGTATTGACCAAACAGGCAGGCTGGTTCATGAGGTAAACAACGCTGTCCGTGAACAAAAAATCGGCGCGGAGCAGGTTGTCAATTCTTTGCGGATAATGAATGATAACACAGATAAGGTCAATGAAGGTTCGCGCGAAATAGGTCAAGGCAGTTCCGTCATGCTGAGGGAAATCGAAGCATTAAAAGCAAGCGCAACAGATATCATGGCCCGCATAAAAGAAATGTCAGACGGCATAAAAAATATTAATAACGGCGCTCAGGGCGTATCTGAACTTGCCGTTAAAACGAAATCTTCGATTCAGAAAATTTCAGTTATTGCTGACGGGTTCCATGTGTAGATAATAATTTTACAAATAGAGAATTGCGCAGTTATTTCGGCGGTCCCTCAAATTATTCAAAAGTTATTGTATACATCCTTCCGTTAGATATTGATATGCCGTAACCTAATGGCAGAATTCCATCCCATCCACTCTTTTTTTTATGCCGCATATCTACTACAATTGTTTCACTTCTTCTTAGTCTTGAAAGATCAAATTTGTTGTTTGCACCTCCAAATATAAATGAACCTGTCGTATTGGGTGTTTCTCCGAATTGTTCTCCTGTAGTTTTGTTTACGAATTTAAACATCATTTCTATATTATTTCTATTGATGCTATTCCATGAATAATTCAATCTTACGCTAAAATCAGTAAAACCATACGCTGTTAATAACTCTATTGGAATATTTCCTGCAATACCACCGCTTGGTTCCAGAAATGTATCTAATTTATCATATGTATGCCATCCAGATGATCCAAATTCTCCATTTTGTGAAAAATTATTACCCCATATAACTTCATATACATTCTGTGTTTTTTCTCTTGCAAATACTAATGCTCTACTAATTTCCCATTGGGTGATATTTGAAACAGAAGGGATAACCGGAATCATTTTATCTGTAACATACGAAAGAGATAAAATTTCATCATTTCCCTTAACCAAATGCAAAACCATCCTGGAATTTTCTTTTGAAGCTGCAAAGAAAATTACAGGTTCTCCGATAATTCGATTCGTATTTAAATTATATCTCGTTAATTGATAAATCGTATAATCCATTGTCCCGACAATTGTATATCTTCCGGCTCCCATCGCAGGACTTAACGTGTATGTATAATCAGATGATTCTAAAATTTGCGCGGCAATAGATTTACCATATGTTGTTTCTATTCCCTGAGTATTTTCTAATGATAGTGTATATCCAAGATCAAAAATTAAGCTGCTAATAATAGTATCTACGGACGCGCTCACAGATAATCCATTTGTAATTGTGTTATATTCTACAATAGTAGTGGATTGTTCTTCAGCAGCCGTAACAGATGTAGATTTTCTATATGTTATTTGAGCTTCTGAAATACCTGTATAATACATATCCATGGGAGTTAGAAAGCCAACAAACGCGTTTCTTATTTCACCGATTTTATGAATAAATACCAATTCATATTGATTAAAACCAACATCAATTAATTCTCTATTAATTATTGATTCTCTTTTTATCAGTATGCCATTGAGTCCGCCACAAAATATGTTAACTGTTTTTATTGAGTTATTTATTATATATCCCGGTTTATTAACAGCTACACTCAAAATACCTCCATCGGTAAAGCCGTTGATTTCCAGAGTATAACTTGTTCCGTAATTACTAAGATTATCTTTTTTAATGCCGGTTATACCGTTTAATGTAATATTATTAACGGAAAAATTCAGAATTGGCTGACTGAATATTAATGTTAGCTGTGTTGTTGTTTCCAATAATGAACCATTGGCTGTTACACTGTTAAATGTAATTGTAGAATTAATAATCGAACCATCTTCATCACATCCGGCAAACATCATTCCAAATACAAACGTCAGTATTAAAAACAAGGGAATTTTATTTGTCATTTTTTCCTTCATGTAATAAAAATATTAATTACCACCAATCAATTACATACCACTGATTCTCTGCCAATAATCACTCCAGCCGTCAGCCTGTATATAAGCAGCGTAACTGGCGGCAGGTACTTTTATAGCAAGATCAGGACTTGTATTTTGAAACACATAAATACTTTTATTACCATAAATGTCTTGCAGTAATGGCGGCGTAACAGCAAGAATAGTGATTTTCGTAAGCTGAGTGCAGTCTCTGAAAGCAGACCTACCGATGAATGATATACTTCCAGGCAATATTATCTGAGTCAAACCTGTGCAACCATAAAACGTAGATTCACCAATAGATGTAATACTTCCAGGCAGTATTATCTCAGACAAACTTGTACAGCCATAGAACGTATAATCACCAATGGTCGTAATACCTTCAGGCAGTATTATCTCAGACAAACTTGTACAGCCATTGAACGTATAATCACCAATGGTCGTAATACCTTCAGGCAGTGTTATCTCAGTCAAACCTGTACAATCCATGAATGCATATTGACCAATTGATGTAAGACCCTCAGGCAGTATTATCTCAGTCAAACCTGTACAATATTGGAAAGCACCATTAATGGACGTAATACTTTCAGGCAGTGTTACCTGAGTCAAACCTGTACAACCCGTGAAAGCATAATCAATGGACGTAATACCTTCAGGCAATATTATCTCAGTCAAACCTGTACAATATTGGAAAGCACCATTAATGGACGTAATACCTTCAGGCAGCGTTATCTCAGTCAAACTTGTACAACTATCGAATGCTCTTGAACCAACGGATGTAAGACCTTTAGGCAGTGTTATATCAGTCAAACTATAGCATTGAAAGAATGCAGTTTCACCAATGGATGTAAGACTATCAGGTAGTGTTATCTGAGTTAAACCAACACAATATCCGAATGCAGATTTACCAATAGACGTAATACCTTCAGGCAGTGTTATCTCAGTTAATCGTGCATAGTAGAAGGCATCGCTGCCAATGGATGTAAGCTGACTATTTTTTGCAAATGATATAGAGGTAAAGCCAGACATACTATAATATGAGAAAAAAAAGGCCTGTTTACTTATTTCCTTTACCGGTAAATACTCCCCATTGTATAAACGAAAGGCCGGTATAAAGACTTCACCGCTGTTTACAGTACCTTTTGAAACGCTATATGCGGTATTGTTGTCTATCAATTGATACGCAAGTCCTATAGTACCTATAGCGTATGCTGTTCTGGTTGTGGTATGCGAGGCGTTTAAGGTACAAACACCTGCGTCTTCACCGTCCGCAGTAATTGTTGGAGAAATTTTTGCTGCCCATTGCCACTCATGCGCATTTGGGGAAGAAAAAATACGTGTTTCTATATGTGAAGCGTCAAGTGCGCAAACTCTTGTTTCTTCGCCATCATCGATACAAGTGGCGGGAACTGTTACTGTCCATGCACCCCAATTATGAGTATGCTCTGGTTTCTCACGCTCACTCTCAGAACATGCCCAGAAACAAACCCCAATCATTAAAAAAAAAGAGAGAAATCCTATCAACTTGCCATTCTTCATCATAATAAAACTCCAATAATTGTATTTATTTGTTATTAGCATAATATTAATATGTTTTACATATATTGTCAAGTAATTATTAATAAATAAAATTAATATAGAAATCTAACATATATGACAAGTTTAAGATCGTTATTATCGTTTAATATGAAAGCGCAGCGTCATATTTTGGGTATTACACAGGCGGTATTAGCGGAAAAAGTGGATACGTCAACCAATTATATTGCCTTAATTGAAAGCGAAAAAAGTTTTCCTACACCCGAAATGCTTGAAAGAATTGCTTCCGCGCTGGAAATTGATTCTCCCGCTTTGTTTTCAACCAAATCTTACCCCTTACCGGAGGCTGGAACGCTGGGAGAACTACAGGAAAAAATCATGAATGACCTTTCCGAGGTTATTTCTCATCGATTTAACAAATTTGAGCGGGATAATCCTGTATTATTCATAAAATAAAAATCATAAGTGAATATAAAAAAGCAATCCCTACCGATCTCTTATCAATGAAAATATTTCAACATACGAATTTTCCGGCCACGCTCATTCAAAAACATTTTTCTTCGCCCGCCGCTCGTC
Source organism: Treponema sp. (assembly GCA_009787835.1). GTDB lineage: Bacteria > Spirochaetota > Spirochaetia > Treponematales > Breznakiellaceae > WQXQ01. The sequence goes on along the minus strand of WQSN01000070.1, from coordinate 2,942 downwards.
GGTATTGCCTGTGAAGCATGCGGTGCAGAATGACAACGCGCATTTTTTACAGGCGTCTTTTAACCCTTCTATGCTGATGTAACCCAGGCTGTCAGCGCCGATTTTACGGCAGATGTCGTCAAGGTTCATGTTGTTGGCGATTAGGTTTTCTTCGCTGTCGATGTCTGTTCCGTAGTGGCAGGTGTGGCGGAACGGCGGCGATGATACGCGCATATGAACTTCTTTCGTTCCGGCGTTTTTAAGGCTCTTTACAATTTTTTCGCTTGTCGTTCCGCGTACAATCGAGTCATCCACAAGCACGATCCGCTTTCCGCGGATATTTGCAGCTAACGGATTCAGCTTGAGTCTTACCGCGCTGTCGCGTTTACTCTGCGTCGGGTAAATGAAACTTCTGCCGATGTATCTGTTTTTAACAAATCCTGTAACAAGCGGAAGGCCGCTAGCCGCGCTGTAACCGCTCGCCGCGTCAAGCCCTGAATCGGGAACTCCGCAGACGGCGTCGGCATCCACAGGATATTCGCGCGCAAGAGCGAGACCCATGTTGTACCGCGACTCGTAAACGCTTAATCCGTCAATTACGGAGTCAGGGCGCGCGAAGTAGACATATTCAAAAATACAAAGCCCGCCGCAGCCAGATGATTCAATCGTTTTATCCTGTTGAATTAAAAGCGTTTGAGTTACTTCTCCATTTTCGATCATCACAACTTCGCCGGGTTTTACATCGCGCGTTATTTCAAAACCGCAAGTTTCAAGGGCGCAGGATTCCGAAGCGACAGCGCAGCCGATGCCGTTCTTACCGATGCAAAGCGGGCGAAAACCGTAAGGATCGCGCACCGCTATCAATTTATTTTTACTTGTTACGATAACAAGCGAAAAAGCTCCGCGCAGTAAACCCGCGGCGTGCGCGACACCCTGCAAAGAATTTTTTTCCATATTGATACAGTACGCCACCAAAGACGAAACAACTTCACTGTCGCTTGTCGCGTTAAAGTTTAAACCGAGATTCGCAAGTTCGCCGCGAATTTCCTTCGCGTTTGTGATGTTTCCGTTATGCGCTGTGGCGATTCTTCCGGTCAGGTACTCGGTAACAAAAGGACCCGCGTTTTCACGGCAGCTTTGCCCGGTTGTCGAGTAACGCGTATGTCCTACAGCGGCTTTTCCTTTTGGAAGACGCGCAAGTTCCCCGCCGGAAAAAACTTCGCTTACAAGCCCCTCATCTTTGTGGCAGATAATACTGCGGTTATTGGAAACGGCGATGCCTGCGCCTTCCTGCCCGCGATGCTGTAAAGCGAGAAGACCGTTATATGTCACTCCGACCGCTTCCTCGGCATACAGGCTTACTCCAAAAACCGCGCACTCCTCGCCTAATTTGTCATCAATTTGCATATGTTTTTAAAATCCCCTCCGCTATTGCCCGTTTAGTCGAGCGTAAATCCATTGCCTGTTTTTCAATAAAACGATGCGATTCCTGTTCGGTAAGTTTAAGGTATGAAATAAGCATACACTTCGCCCTGTCGATAATTCTTATATCTTCAATTTTTTGCTTTAACATGGCGTTTTCTTCCTGCATTCTTTTTAATTTGCAGCTAACAGAAACCGCCAGCGAAAGCGCCGCCCAGAAAAAGTTCCTGTCAACAGGCTTGGAAATCACAAGAACGCCGTCTTCCCGGCAGACAGCCGAAATCTCGTCAAAGTTGCCGCTGTTAACGGCGAGAATCACCTGGGAAAAACCTTTTTCCGCGATATAACGCGCCATGCTTTCTCCCGGTTCATCCGCGAGCGGCGCGTCAATTATTATAATGTCAAAATCTTTATCAAGAAGCGTTCTCCTCGCTTCTCCCGCGGATGCGAGGACGGTAATTTGAAATATGGAAGCGCTGTTTAAACATTCGGAAAAAAGCGCGGTATTTTTTTCTGAGTTTGTAACAATAAGCGCGGCTATGCTTTGCTGCATAGTGTCGTTACGCGTCAATTTGCTACCGCGGGCTCTGCTCACCTGCGAGCCGCTCATCTGTGAGCTACCCATTATATGCCGCCTTCTCCGCTCCTAAATAAAGTTAAAATATTTTTCATTGTAAAATAAATCTTTGCCGTCAATATACGCTTTTGTATAAGCGGTAAAATCTTTTGCTTCTGTCTTTTTTATTTCTATAAATTTCAGCAAGAGATCCTTTCCTATTACATTTTCAATAAACCCGCTTTTTTCCGCAAGTTCGATTGCTTTATCAAAAGTGTCGGGAAGCTGCGCGAAATTTTTAGTTCTTTCCTTATCCGCCGAATACAGATCTTCATCAACCGCGGGAGGCAGGCTCATGTTTTTTTCGATACCGTCAAGCCCCGCGCTTATAATTAACGCGTACGCAAGATACGGATTAAGCGAAGGATCCGGGGAACGCAGTTCCATTCTGACATTTTCCCCCGATGCCGCAGGAATACGGACAAGCTGCGAGCGGTTTTGATGCGACCACGACACATATTTAGGCGCTTCAAATTTTCCAAAACGCTCGTAAGAATTGGCGAGCGGATTTAAAAAGAGCGTAATTTCAGGCGTTTTATCCAGGATTCCCGCGATAAAACATTCCGCGGTTTTTGAGTGTCCTTCGCTTACATTTTTAAAAATATTTTTTCCATTCTGATAAAGAGAAAGATTGATATGCATTCCGCTGCCGGGCGCGTCCGAAATCGGTTTCGGCATAAAAGACGCGAACAAACCGTTACGCGAAGCAATCGCCTTTACGACAGTTTTGAATGTCTGCATATTATCTGCACTGGCGACAGCGTCATCAAATTTAAAATCAATCTCATTCTGCCCCGGTCCAAGTTCATGATGAGAGCTTTCCGGTTTTATACCCATTTCCTCAAGCGTAAGGCAAATCTCGCGGCGGATATCCTCGCCCTTGTCGATTGGAGAAATATCCATGCAGGTGCCTTTGTCCAGCGTA
>WQSN01000069.1 GCA_009787835.1 Treponema sp. | reverse complement strand
TTTCCATTATCGCCATCGGCGATACCGTGCTTAGGGTTTCCTTTGGCTTCAAGCCATTCCGCTAAACTCTGATAATCTCTCATAAAAATCTCCTTTGGCTATAAAAGCCATTACAGCTTCCGGTTTCCCCGGCGCTGGTTTCGTAAAGTGTCCAAGTAGTTGGACACTTTCCATATTTAAAGAATAGCCCCTGCCATATGCCCTGTCAAGCTTCTGGAAAGAATTTTCACAAATTTTTGAAAATATTTGATTTTTTACTATACGTCTGTGTAGAAAAGTGTCCAAATAGTTGGACATTTTAGTATTTTTTACTTGATTTATATATATAGTCTGCCGATATAATAAGGGTATGAATAAACCGCCATTGACCGTTAAAATCATGTCAGAACGCCCTATAGATACAAAGGGTACAAAACTCCCAGAATGGACAATCAGAAAACGTCTGGCACGCGCCGGCAGAGAGCCTTTTATGTCCATAGGCATCACTCGTATATATACAGAAGCGGATTGGCTGGCTATTAAAGATTCCAAAATGGGACGTCCTCTGAAAAAATCCAAAGCGAAAACAGCACCTAAAACAACCAAAAAAAAGAAAGCGAAAAAACCTTGAGTAAAGAGAGTAATCTGTTCTGGTTTTCTCGTCTGATTTGCTCTCTCAATTCTCGCTAATTCCTCAGCGCGTTCCCGCTCGATTTTTTCCTGTTCAATTTCAATTTTAGATTTAACTCTTTTATAAAGGCTGTTGTTTCGGTCTATACAGATATAAGAATCGCGCCTATGTCGGCGCGCCATTTTCAAAATAGTGTCCGGGTACATATTCACTGCACCCGGATATATTCTCGTAACATCATCATGTAATTGGTTGCCGTAAAATTCATGTCCGATAGGATAAGCGTCTATAACAATTTTTACTGCCGCACTCATAGAGGATAATTTTTCTTCTTTGTCCTCTGGTATATAAGCCATGAATCTCCCCCAAGAATTTAGATACCCGCCCCACAAGGGGGACGTGATAAAAGAGAAGTGTCGCTACGCGACACAGAAAGCGGGGGCAACACCGCCGACAGAACTCGCGTTGTAGTTGCTACTATAACCACCGCTGCCGACAGAACAGAAGCCAGCAGAGGAGGAAGCCCGCGCCGATGATGTCCAGTACCATGCTGTTTCATTCTCTAAAGCGCGAACGCGATTTTTTTCGTTTTTGTAGTATTCAAACTGATAAGCGGTTTCAGTGAAATTATTTTCTTCATTCCAATATTCCGCTTCACCGAACAGTTCATACGCTGTCGGTAATGTGATGTGCGTTACGCCGTCCTCATTCAACAGCAGATAATCTTCTATTCCCATTGCATCGAGGAAAACGCCGTTAAGGTATTTCGCCAATGCGCTTTGAGAAAACCCTTTTTCATTTGAATCTCTTGCGTTAATGGCGGATCTGAAAATAACATCATCAAAATTGAAAATGATTTTATCCGCTTTTCTTTCGACAACAACAATCTTCGCGCGTTCTACTTTCAGCTCATTAAAATGAACGCCGTCATAATCTGCCGCGGGAACATCAAAGGAAACATACAGAAAATCCCTGACATGAATCTCATTTGCCCTGTCCTCTTGAAGCAGACTGCTGGCATGGGAGAGAGCTTCGCGCCAATCTACCGCGCCCGTTATGCGGCAAATGTCATAAGACTCTCCAGGGAACCGCACATTACTTATGCGCCTTGACCGAACATCAGATTCTTTTTTGCAGTTCTCATCGAGAATTGATTTCCCTGTGTGCTTAACACCGAAACAGTCCAAATCTACATCTGTACTGTAACAAAACAGTTTGACATCAAACCCGACACTATCTAATGCCGAGATTGCGCTCGTTAATAATTTGTTATTCATAACAACCCCCTATAAAATTAGTGACCGGGGAAAGAAGGAATCGAACCTTCGTATGGCGGGAAAAGGAGGTTCTGGAAACCCGCCATGCCCTACCGCTAGACCACTTCCCCATGTCCGGCATATCACTGCCGGAAATTTTTTATAAATCATAAAAAGACAGATCGTATTCCATCTGCGCTGTTAACCAATTCCTGACAGGAACTTTGAAATATTCCGAGAACTTTACGGCAAGGGATGTTGTTATTCTGGATTCGTTAAGAGAAACCAATCGTACCGCCGTCTGGCTTATTCCCATTTCTTTTGACGCGGCAGTTATGTTTGTTTTGTTTTTCTCAATTTGTTCGAGTAACATATCGCCCGGGGTTTTTGTTTTCTTTTTCACTTCTTACCCCTTTTTGTTTTCGCTTTTTCTTCGCCGTCAGTTTCGCTTTCGTCATCTTCCGCAGCGGTATCTTCATGGCAAGCCGATTTAATCAGCTCCACGCAGTTTGTCGAAATTAAAATGCAGCTTGTGGGTACGGTGATGTCTCCTGATGTTTTTGTTTTTCTCAAAAGGATTTCATCGTATTTTGGATTTTTGGAATTCGCCTGAACCGCCTCAGCGTTAATAATCGCGCCGCGATTAATTTCCGCGCCGATTGAAGAGAGGACAGTGTCGGCAATTGAAGCTGTTTTCTTTTTGACAATTCCGTACACGCTTTTGGTACGTGAATCGCTATTGATATTCGCAAGGTAATTTTGAACTGTCTCATTACCTTTCTGCTGAATAATTCCGCGAAGCCGATTTTTCTGATCATCGTTAAGTTCAAGCTTCTGGTCCATAAAATCATTAGCGCGGAGATCCTCGATGATCCGCGCGGCTAAATCCGAAAAGCAGTCTTTCAATGCGTTAAGGTTGACTACTTCCTGAAAAATCTCGTTTACTGTTTCAACGATTTTTTCATCAATTACGGGCTGGACATCTTCCAGCACCGGAGTTTTGTTTTTTACGCTACTCATTCATTGCTCCTTGTTTTTTTCTGTCGCTATTCCAAATAACGCGACGCGGTCGCCTTGCACTTCTGGTTTTTTTTGGATTTTCTACGCGCGTTCTTCCCTTGTGCATTGGCGTTTTCATATTTTTTAATTTGCGCCTAATCTTTCTTTCTTTTTTAACTTTTTCAGATACAGACATTTACACCTCCTTAATTTGTTTCTACGACTATTTGCGCTCCGGTTTTATTTCGCGTGTAATATTTAATTGAATGCGAATCATAAACCAGCGCATCATCTTTCCAAACGCCGACAGATGTCATCGCATCCATAACGGCTTTTTCCAGATTGTCCTTGTCGGGCTTTTTATCATGCGGAACATCATCAGTTATCTTCATTGCTTTCGGTGCAGGAAAGAAAAACAAAATTTTTAATATAACAGGCTTTGTAATCGTTTCTTTACGAATACTCTTGAATGCTATTTTTATTTCATTTTTCCATTCGTCAGCGGAATGCGGATTGTATACATGACCGTTACGCGCCATTCGCGGGCGCGGTTGTGCTTTCGGTATACCGTTGACAAATATGTTATAAAACTCTGTCATGCTATTTCTGTTGCTCCTGCCACTCAGTCCACAATCTGACGAACATTTCCCTTGTGATTGTTCGCCTGCGATAAGAACCGATGATCCCTTTCATTACTGAAAAATCCATAAATCCCTCCCATGTTTGTTTTTTGTTGCGGTGGGAAATTAGAGGCATCAGCCAAACCCACCGCCAGAATGGCAAATTCAAATACACTACTTTTTCATGACGCATCCTCCTTTTCCTGAGCGAGCTTCGCCGCAGGAACTTTTCTTTTCAGGAGAAAATCATCAAGGTCGGCTGTATCGAAAGCACGCTTTCCAGTCGCAAGATTGAACCAAGGGAACGGCAGCGTGCCGTCCCTCATGTGGTCGTAAATCCATGTCTTACCCATGAAAATTCTTTCACTTGCTTCTTTCATGCCAACGAGTTTCCCGCGGACTGGTCTTTGCTGTTCCGCTGTTTTGGCTGTACCCATCTGACTTCCTCCAAAAAAAAAAGCGGCATGATTTATCCGGCTTAAATGACAAGTGGAGTAAGCCACCTGTCCAACCATCAAAATCCTGCCGCTCTTTCGCCCTGCTTACTCAAGGCTTCTTTTTTCCCGATGTATTCATAAGAACCGTCAGGAAAAAACTTATCTTTTCATAAGTTTCTACAGGCAATATATTATCTTTTAATAAGTTTGTCAACAGAAAAAATTATTTTTTAATAAGATTTTTACACTTTTTTTTGTTAGTAACCGATAATACAATATGGAAGCAAAGGCAATTTGGAAGAATGTAAGGGCTGAAATAAAGAGGAATAAAACCACTCAAAAGAAGCTTGTAACCCATCTTGAAGGGATTTCCTATGAAAATTTACAACAGCAGATTCATCATGATAGGCTTCCTGATGCGGTCGAGATTTTTCAAATTGCAAGGGCATTAAATACCACTGTAGAGTTTTTAATAACAGGGAAGGATATAGGGGAGTTTTCAAGAGAGGAAAGAACGGTTATCGAAAAATATAAAATACTTTCTGACAGTAATAAAAACAGCGTGAGACTTTTAATAGATTCAATGCTTCCGGTTCCTCAAGGGGGGGAAGCGATACAATCAAATCAGGAAAAAGCGAGTTAATAAATAATACAGAATACGACCAAAGACCGGGTTTTAGAAAAATAGTACCCTTCAAACTAATGTAATTCTATTGTTTTAATTATCGGAATTTTGCAATATGTCAACAATAACCAATTTTATGTATACATAAACTATATAATTGTATACAATAATTAAGTTATTGTTAAAAATAATCGACAATAATCCCTAAAGTAAAGTAAAGTAAACTAAACTAAATTAAAATATATATTGCTGTTGAATTTCCAGTTCTTTAATTTTCAAAATAACGGGCTGTGGAGCGCTGCTTTTTTCCGTTTCTGTGTAGAATACCATTTTCAGGCTTTGCGTGTCTTAAATCTACCTACAGGTAGGTTTCCAGCCAAATTATTACACCTCCCGAATACCCGAAATTTAGGCTGTAAATGCGGTTTATTTCAGGGTATTATTTTATAAAGGAGATTTATATGAGAGCGGTTAAAACATTTTTTTCAATCGTTTTGTTTCTGGTTGCTTTGGTTTGTTTCATAATGGGTATTTCTTCATTTGCCGACCCTGATACTGGTATCGCTGCGGGAATAATATTTTTTGTCATTACCGGATTTTCTTTATGGCTGGGGATTAGTACCTTTCAAATCAGAAAAATTAAACATGAGCCTGTCGCGGAAAGTGATAATTCTTTAATTATTTCTTACGAAGATCAGAAAGGCGCGATTTCAGAACGAACTATTGAAATTGACAAAGTTTACAAAAAAGGAAAATACTTATATGTCGATGCTTACTGTTTTTTATGCGGTGATAACAGAACATTCAGGATAGACCGAATACTTACAATGAAAAACAGATTTAATGATAACGTGATAGAAGATATTGAATCTTTTTTGTTTGAGAAATATAAAAAAGATTAAGGAGAATAATATGGCATCAGCGAGTAATATGCAGAAACTTTTTGCGGGTGATGGAAAGGTTCATAGCAGAAATTCTGATAGTATTGTAACAGTTAATTGGAATCCCAGTAATTATAAAAAAATAATTAAAGTACTCGATGGAATGATTGATAAAACAACCGTCAGAAAAATAATTGATCGTTCCGCTAAACGTGCTGCTGATGCCGGAGTAACTGCGACTAAAAGAGAAATTGCTGCTGACACAACATTGAAACCTGCGCAAATTGCAAAGAGCGCAAAGAGATATGTTCACGGCAGCTCTTTAAGTGCGGCAATCGGTTTAATTATAAGTGATACAGCCAGACCGTTATCTGATTTTGAATTTACTCCGAAAAAACCTACACCCAAAACCACACCGATAATTGAGATTTACAAAGGGAAAAAAGCAAAATTAAGTAAAGGCGCATTTGTTCAAAAAATGCCTACTGGTCATATTGGTATATACGAGAGAGACGGCGAAAATGCCTTACCCATAAGCCAGCTACCCGGACCATCCGTAACTGGATTATTCAAAGCAAATGAAAGGGCTAATACACTGGTTCAAGATGTTATTTGGGACACATTAGAAAAACGAATTGAACACGAATTAGATTTAATCCTCAGCGGAAAATAAAAAAACCGCCCGAAAAACAATGAAACTCTGAGGGAGACTCATTGAACACCCGGACGGTAGAGGGTTACTTCTAACCCTGTTTTATTGTCGTATAATACGACATTTATGTCAACTGTATTTTATTCCGAAAATTTAATATGAAAATAGAAGGCTGGACTTTAGAGGAGCTTGCGGATAAATCAGGCGAAACAAAGAACACTGTTCAAAAAAGAATAGAACGAAATAATATAACCGCGTTATTTACTGGTTCAATTTATCCGCTTGATACTTTCGAGAAAATAAAAGAGGCAACACCCGGGCGAAAACCTAAGAAGCCTTGAACTTCAATATTTTATTTTCTTTCGGTTTCTGTTCCTGTGGTTTCTCAGGTTTCGCTTCTATCGCTTCCGTTATTTTATGTCCGATTTCCCTAATTGTTTTTTCTGTACTGTGCAAATATATTTTAGTAGTTTTCATATTTGAATGTCCGAGTAAATCCTGAATATACCGCAGCGAAACGCCCCGGGCTTCCAGCATAGAAGCAAGAGAATGCCGAGAACTGTGCGGAACGATCCGTCTGCCTTTTAATTCAATGCCGGCGCGCGCCAGCCATTTTTTGAAACGCTTTTGTACCAATGCGGGACCGACAGTTTTTAATGTTCCGTTTTTCCGCTTTATAATAAACACATATTCATGCTGTCCATTTTCCGCCCATAACTTTCTTATCGCATCTTGCAAAATCGGATCGAACGGCGCATCTCTCGTTTTCTTTCCTTTCGGGGGACCGAGAACTTTGTCTTTTTTATCAAGCCTCTGCCATGCGTTACTTACCCTGATTTTGGGTGTATGCCAATCAAGAAACTCCGGGCGCAGGGCTGGTATTTCTCCGCGGCGCAGTCCTGAAAGAAACATTGAAGCGCAAAGGCATAAATCAAGAATGTCCAATAAAACGCCTGGCTGAAATAATTTTACTACTTCATCCTCTGTGAGCGCATCCCATGACTGCCTGTTACATTTCGGCGCTTTTTTAAATTGGAATGGATTATACCAGCGTTTAACTTTCCGCTGATATTCATTAAATGCCAATCGCATAAAAACAATAACTGCGGAAAATGTTCTTGAACCGCCCAATGTTCCGTTTTTTCTTGAAAACTTTTTTATAGAAAGCCTTGAAATATATTCCAGTACATCTTCCTCTTCAACCTCTGTCATTTTTAATTGGCATATCGGATCATCTTTTATATGACAATTAAAATATGATTTATATGAATCAAGAGTATTTAACGAATACGGTCTGTTTTCACCGGCGTTAATTCCAGTTCTGGGGCTTGTTTCAAGTTCAATAAATTTTTTTATCCATTCCCCGACTGTAACATCAATAACAGGAACGCGCCGCGCGCTTCCTTCCTCTTCCAGTTTCTTTTTCAGGTAAGCTATCAAAGCCCATGCCCCGGGCTTTGCGGCTTTTATTGATTTGGGAAAACGGAAATCTGCGAGTTCATCAGGAAAGTATTTGAAACTCTTACGGCGCCACTCATTGCACACCCGGACGGGTAAACCGCATGAAGGGTTTAACGTAATATGATATGTATCTGAATCAGCGCGTTTGGCGATTGTAAATGGTTCGGCAATTCTGCCCATGGTAGCATCTCCTTCTTTTTATGAAAAAAAGATTCTTGCACGATTCGTGCACGATGCCCCTAATTTTGGGAAAATTAAAAATTGCCATTCTGTAAGTCCTTGCTATACAAGGAATTATTTTTGGAGATAGGGAGATTCGAACTCCCGACCTATTGATTGCGAACCAACCGCTCTACCAACTGAGCTATATCCCCGCTAATTTTATTATTTAGCAATAAAAAGGGTGTTTGGTCAAGGGGTTTATTGTATAATATCAATAAAGGTTTTCATGGATTTATTAGATATTTACCGTTACGGGCATTTTATTTTTTTTACCGCGCTTCAAACCGCGCTGATGGCGGGGGTTTTTCTTGAGTGGCTTAGGGATAAAAAAAGCAAATTCCCGTGCGGCGCGAAGGTTTCGGTGATTATTCCCATTCATAACGAGAGCGCCAGAATGGAGAGGCTTTTGGAAACGCTGCTGCATCAATCCTGCAAAGCCCAGATAATTTTTATTGATGATCGAAGCGCCGACGAGAGTCCTGCCATGCTCGAAAAATTTTCGATGGATGCGGCGGAACTCGGTGTTGACTGCCGGATTATTACATTGACAGAAAACCCAGGATTAAACCGCAAGCAGTTTGCGATCGCCCGCGGGATAGATGCCGCGGACGGGGATTTTTTACTTTTTACAGACGGCGATTGCGAAGTGCCGCCCGATTGGATTAACGAGATGGCAAGCCGCATGAACGGGAAAACCGGCGCAGCTATCGGTCCTGTTTTTAAGAAGAAACAAGACAGAGGATTTTTTCAGCTTTACCAGTGTTATGATCACGCGGTGCGCTACAATTACCTCGCCGGAGCAATCGGTCTTGGCGCCGCGGGAGGCGGTTTTGGTAATAATCTGATAATCGACAGGAAAGCGCTTGATAAAGTCGGCGGTTATGACGCGGTTCCTCCGTCTCCAACCGAAGATGCCGCGCTTATCTCTCTAATACGTGCAAGCGGTCTCGGCGTACGCGCCATCACATCCACAAAAGCGGCGGTAGAAACGGAATCTGAAAAAAAATGGGGTTCCTTCATTAACCAAACTCTGCGCTGGAATAACGGCGGACTTTTCAGCCCGGAAATAGTCACCTGCATTAATTATAATATTTTAATGCTTTTGATCAGCGCCAGCATTCTCGCCATACCATTCCTTCCCTTCATTCCGAAACTCTGGCCTGTGACCGCCGCCGTCTATGTCGTTATGATCGAAAACACCATCGGAGCTTTCGGATTGTTCCGATCCAAACTTCCAAAAGGCGGAATATTTTTCATGGCAGGATATTTTTTAACATACGTTTTCATGCCTGTTTACATGACCCTTATGACATTGATGGGATATTTGCGGATCAAGACAACGTGGAAAAATAATGAGATGAAATAATTAAGGCTGATCAAAAATAAAAATATTTTCTTATCGTTAGTTAACCGGCGTTCCGCGCAATTATAAAACAGGTACCATCCAATTTTTTGTGTCAGGCAGCGTACCGTACTGAATACCTTTTATTGTATCACGGATGCATGCGGTAAAATCGCCCACCTTGCTGTCGTTAAACTTTACCTTCTTCCATTTATATGTAAGCGACATAATCGGCGCGGCTCCGGCCGCTGTTCCGCTGACAAAACATTCTTTTGTTTCTCCAAGCACTTCATCTATGGAAATGTTCCGCTCTGATACTCTAACTCCCATATCAAGGGCAAGCTCAATTATACTCTCGCGGGTAATGCCGGGCAGGATCGTATCACTTAATTCAGGCGTAACAAGTTCCCCGGATTTTAAATAGAAGAATATGTTACACGAAGAGCCTTCTTCAATATATCTCCGGTGTACGGCGTCTAGGAACACACATTCCATGTAACCATCTTTAAGCGCTTCCGATTTCGCGAGTGCCGATATAACGTAATTTGAACACGCTTTTATCCAGCCTGTGCCGTTAGGCGTCGCGCGGATTCTGTCTGTGATAACAGCATCCGAAGAACCGCCGGAGAAATACGCGCTTACTGGAGTGTTAATCACCATCACATACGGCTCACGCGAGAGATTAACGCCGATACCGCCTTCGGAAACTGTAAAAGGCCTTATATAAATCGAGTCCGCCGTCATATAGGAATCTTTTTCCCACTCGTTTTTATATTGAGTTAAGAATCCAAGTGAAGCGTTTCGTTTTACGGTTTCGACGCACGCGCTTACAAATTTATCTTCCGGGAAAGGCGGCATGCAAAGCCCTGACATGGAACGGGCAAAACGCGCGGCGTTTTTATCAGGCCTGAAAATAGCAAGGCCTCCGTTTTTCTGCGGAAGAGCTTTTAGCCCTTCAAAGCACGCAAGCCCGTACTGGCTCGTGTAATTTACAAGCGGCATATCTGCGTAATAATTACGGGAATTTTCAAGCGCCGAGCGCTCATCATCGTTCATTTCCGCTTCTTCCTGAGGTGTTTTGTGCGGTTTTTCCAAATACTCATCGCTCCAGATCCCGTCAGAGAATTTCGCGCGGTATGTAACCGGATATGTATTTAACGCAAAGGCCATAATTTACTCCCTGATTCACTATACCGTTTTAAATAATTTGATTCAAGTGTGATTTTTTTTCTTTTTTAAATTCATCAGTCTTTTTCTGAACGTTTCAGCGAAATTAAATAGATTATATATAAATCCATTGTAAGCGTAATCTAAACTTCCCGGACGATGAATGATTCTTCCTCCAAATCCGGTTTTAAAACGATACAACCCCGCCATCGGATGATTCGGATCATCATTGGGAGGTATGCCGAAAAGATCGTAATAACGGCATCCTGATTCCTTCGCGTCCGTCATCGCTTTCCACTGAAGCGCATACGGCGCCATCAAGTTGCGTTTATTATTGGAAGACGCGCCGTAAAGGTATACAGCCTCCTTTCCCCGGAACAAAACAACAATCGCCGCCAGCGTTTCGCCTTCATGGGAGGCGGTGTATAAACGTAATTGAAGATCATCCGCTTTACGCCTACCGCATATCTCAAAAAGCGTTTTATAATAATTTATGCCATGTACAGCAATGCCGTCTCTTTGCGCCGTCTCTTTTAACAAATTGTAAAAAACTTCGATATCCCGCACATCCGATGTGTTTACATTTACGCTCTTTTTACCCGCAAGCGATA
>WQSN01000068.1 GCA_009787835.1 Treponema sp. | reverse complement strand
GAAGAGACAAGGGTACTGACAAGGTATACATCAAGAGAAATAGCCGACCTGATTGACGCTGTAGGCGGCGCGGACAAGTTCAACACAGGCGAAGTGGAAAAATCCGTAGTGAACATGTACGGTCATTTACAGGGGCATATTCAGCGCGGCGTTAACGAACTTGAAACCCACACCAACAGTATACTCCGCCAGAAGACAGACACAGGCGCCTTTGTCCGCGGCGAGAACGCGTATTCAATTGTTAAATGCGCCTTTAAAGATAACCAGACCAAACCAAAGACAGTCACCGATGTAAAACTATCCGTTAACATACTGGACTCAGAGCTTATAAGTCCCATTTTCCATTATCAGGTTACGGTAGAGTATCTGATTAAAGATCTGATTTCCAAACACATAATCGACAATATTGATAAAATTATTGAGAATCTCAAAGATGACAGAATCAATCAAAATCAGGAAGAACTTTCTGACAGTGAAATTATTTTTGCCAAGATCAACAATGTGGAAGGATTCACGGACGACAAGGGTGATGATCCAAAATCAAAACGCTATTCTTACATTGCCAAGGCGCTTATGGAAAGAATTGCGGATCTTCGCGCGGAAATTGATCCTGAAACTTTTGACGCTCTCAATGTCCGTGAACATATCAAGAAGATTGTCGACATGGAAAATATCCGCAGCCGCGGTTTCAATACGGCGATTAACTCAATTACCGCGATTCTTGACACATCCAAAATGGGTTACCAGTATATCGAAAACCTTAAAAACGGCCGTGAAGTTATTATACGCGAATATGAAGATACGGATCTTTCCAATCTGCCTGATGAGCGTTATCAGATTAAAATGCGCTATTTTGACAATGCCCAGCTTATCGAGGATCGCAAGGCTTACGATGTGCAGCTTAAAAGTTTTGAAACTGAAATTATGCATCTTTGGGATATTCTGGAAGTCATCTATCAGGATAACTGGAAGAAACCCTTTAAGGTTAATGATTTTGAAGATCTTGCAAAAAAGAATAAAAACAAGGTCAGGAAACTTATCAAGGAAAAATCAGGGGAACCGCTGTACGAAGATATCGCGAAAGTATGGGACGAGATTTCCTTTGTTAAACCGGCGGAGACCGAAGTTGAAAAATCCAATCGCACGTATGTTTTTGAAAAAGACAGGGTACGCACGCGTATTATCAGAATGAGGAACAGGCTTAAAATGATGTACGACTTCCAGTATCCGATTGAAAGGCGCGTAATGGAAGAAAGGCTTACATTGCTTGAAAAGGAATACTTCCGGTTTGACTACATGATCAATCCGTACCACCTGCAGCCTGGTCTCCTTCTGGATGTTGATATTACATCAATCAAGCGGAAAAAAGTTACTCTGGATGCAATGGGGAATGTGCTTAATGAATTCCTGTCCGGCGTATCCAAAGGTTTCCACGATGCCTCTTTCGCGTCATTCAGCCGCAGAAGGTCGACAGTCCGCGATGATATCAACCGGTCATTCGGCGGCGGAGAAGAGAGCAAACCTGCGCCTGCACCGCAGACCGCGCAGACAGTGCCGGAAGTTAAAACAATAGCAGCGCCCGCGCAGAGCGCCGCAGCGCCCAAGGCCGCCGCTCCAAAGAAAAAACCAGGCGTTGTAGACACAAAGGCAAAAGCCAAAAAACCGGCGGCTCGCGGCGGTTCACAGCTTACTGAAATTTAAAAGGCTTAATACACCGATGCAGAGTTGAATTTAATTCCCCCGAATAACGTAGTTTAAACGCGCGTTCATTCGGGGGTGTTTTTTTACATTAAAATCTAAAATTACATAAGGAATTTTTATGGCTGATAATATAATTCTTGATGCGCTTTCTACCCGCAGCGGTTTTAACAGCGCTGTCAGACAAATAAAAAAAACAATGGAAATAGCGGCAATTACGGATAATCTTGGCAGCATCATCCGGAATTCTGATGATGAAGAAATGACAGGCGCAAAAGCCGGCTATCTTTTAAGGATGCTGCTTGTTGATAAACTTGGATATAAAACAGCTTCAGCTAATCTTTGCGCCGCTGTCGATGATCTTTCCGTACTCGCGGATGAATTTGAAAAGTGGAGCGGAGTAGATCTTGTAGCGGCTTATCATCATCCGGAACTTGGCTTATTGATAGCGAACCCAAAAATAGCGCAAGAGCTTTCCTGTTTTGGCAGTCTGCGTAAACGCGAATTACTGGTAGTTTATGCCGGTCTTCAGGGAAAGGAAACCGGTGATAATTGCCAAAAGGCCGCGTCTCTTGCCTTAAAATTATTTGAAGGCGCGAAAGTTACTGTACCGCCGGCTCTGTTAAATGGACAGTTCACCGTTAATAAAACCGCCAAACCCGGGAAAGTAATCGAAAATAAAACGGTAAAATCCATACCGGCAAAAGCTAAAAATCAAACCAAAAGCGCCGCGCCTGTTGTACCGCAGGCGGCAGCGCTTGCATCTCCGTCTTCAGGCGGACCCGCTAAAATGACGCCGCGGTACGCGGTAGTTGTGCGTAACGAACTTTTTCATAACGGAAATGTGGAAGCGTGGAAACGGATAATAGCAAGTTACAATGCCAAACATCCTTACCTGCAGGTTTTTATTTATTATGAAGGCGAGCGTATTTTGGACATTAATTCATTATTTAAATGGGGTAAAGTAAAACACGGCAGTGCCATAGAATTTGCCGTAGCAGGTACTGAAATTAAGGATGTTGCAAAATTACAGCGCTACCTCGCACATGGAGCAAGCAATATGTTTGAAGCATTTTTACATGGACCTGTATCTTCCGTGTTAAAACTGTTTTAGGGAGAACTTATGGACTCAAGAATTCATTTTTTCAGTCAAAAGGATATTATACCGTCAAATGTAAAAGCGGAACTTTTAGGTATCCGCGGAAGGCAGGCCAATGAGTTTGCGGAACTGGCATTCCCCATTTTACCTGGTTTTATCCTTGATACGGAAATCGCGCCTGTTATTGATCCAAAATCAATAAAAAAAGATATTTTGGATCTTCTGGATAAATGCGGTAAAATAACCGGCAAAAAATTCGCCGACTTTGAAAATCCAATGCTCTTAAAAATTGTTGTCTCTTCAAATCTGGCAATAACAAACTATCCTGCTTTGCATAATTTAGGTTTGGCTAAACCAACAATAGAAGGTTTTTCAAAGTGGGTAGGAGCGGATTTCGCCGTCAATGAAGTTTTATTCCTTATCAACGGCATGTTGTCAATTGAAGAGCAGATAAAGGAACTGGAAGGCAAAACAAAAGAGAAGGATGAAATAACTGGGCAGTTAAAATTTTTAAAAAATATGCTTGGCATTAAAGGGCCTTCCAATGAACTGCACGGAGGGGATGATAAAAAAACGCCGCCAAAGAGAAAGACCGCTGTTGAATATATGGATGAGTACGCGAAATATTTTCCTGAAGGTTTTTTCAATAACGCGGAAAACCAATTGATTATTTCCCTTTGTGAAATTTCCAGAATGCTGAAAATGGATGAACAGAATGACGATGATACCGCTATATTGGTACAGCCCATGGTATACGGGAACTACGGTAATGATTCCTGTTCCGGGTCTTTTTACAGCCGCAATGTAGTAACCGGCGAAAAGAAATTACAGGGGAAATACTCTACAGGCAAATTCAATGAAATTGATTCTACCGGACACGAGATAAATAAAATAGACTCATCTCATCTGAAACAGCTTGAAAAAATCGCCTGGACTCTCGAGGACAAATTCAGGGAAATCCGTCAGATTCGTTTTACAGTGGAGAACGGAAAACTCTGGCTGATTGAACAGAGACTTGTTGAGCAGAAATCCACCCAGGCGGACTTAAAACTTTTGCTTGATCTTGCGAAACGTAAAATTATTAATAATTCTCATGTTGTTAAATCCATAAATCCATTAAGGCTGAATGAAATTCTCCACCCCGTAATAAATCCTGCAAGCGTAAAAGGTTTTAAATCATGGAAGGGAGGTATCGCAGGCGCGCCAGGAGCGGCAATAGGGCGGGTTTACTTCAGCACAAACGCGCTTTTGGAAGCGAAAAAATCTGCATCTCAGCGCGGTGAAGATGATCGGTTTATTCTTGTTTTGGAATCTTCGTTTGCCGAAGATGTGAAAGCAATCGAAGTGAGCACAGGCGTACTAACCGCAGAAGGCGGTTATTCCGCACATGCCTCTGTTGTAGCGCGCCAGTACGGAAAAGTCTCCCTTGTTTCTCCTGTACTTAAAATTAAGGGAACAAAGGCTGCGCTGGGCGAATTTAATTTCTCCCAGGGCGATTATATCACTATTGATGTTCCCTTCTACGGTGAATCAACTGTTTATCTGGGAGTAGCGCAGTTAATCGAACCTGATCCAAAAGAGTCAGGATTGCTGGAATTTATTTCTCTTGTTAAAACTTTTATAAAAGATTTCCATGTGCGCTGCAACGCTGATACTCCAGGCGATGTTAACCTTGCGCTTACTTTCGGCGCAGACGGCGTAGGTTTATGCCGTACAGAACACATGTTTTTAAAGGAAGATCGAATCAATGTCTTCCGCGATATGCTCCTGTCTGATGATAAAAAAGAACGTCAGAAAGCCCTTGATAAACTTCAGGTTATGCAGAGGGATGACTTCTACGGTATCATGAAAGAAATGGCGGGCAAGGAAGTAACCATCCGTCTTTTGGATTCACCTCTTCATGAATTCATGCCTCAAACCGGCGATAGTTTAAATGAATACGCTGAACATGCCGCGAAAGTAAAAAAAACAAAAACGTCCAAAACGGAAATTAAGGCCCGGATAGATGCGTTACACGAACTTAATCCGATGTTAGGACACCGCGGCTGCCGTATAGCTGTTTCATACCCTGAGATTTACGCAATGCAGGTTAAAGCCATTTTTGAAGCCGCTTATAAACTGCGCGCCGAAAAAATTGATGTGCGGCCTGAAATTATGGTTCCCATCGTGATGAATATGTCTGAATTAAAACTTATCGCGTACGGCAAAAAAATAGAAGGTTTCACATATCTGGGTATTGTTGACATTGAAGAAGCACTCCGCAAAGAGTTAAAGGCAAAAGAGATTGATTATACAATCGGAACCATGATTGAACTGCCCGCGGCCGCTCTTGGCGCAGGAGAAATCGCAAGATACGGACGTTTCTTCAGTTACGGAACCAATGATCTGACTCAAACAACGCTTGGCATCTCCAGGGATGATTTTACCGCTTTTATGCCTGATTATACCCTGTATGATCTTATCAACGGAAACCCGTTCAGTACTTTGGATCCAAGAGTTAAAGAATTAATAATAATCGCAACCGAACGTGGACGGCTTACGCGCCCCGATTTGATTTGCGGTCTGTGCGGCGAACACGGCGCCAATCCAGAAAATGTCCGCTTCTGCATGGATGCTGGCTTAAATTATGTTTCATGTTCTCCGTATTCAGTTCCAATCGCGTTATTGGCTGTAGCTCAGGCTGAAATTGAAAAAGCGGAAGCGAAGCAAGTTTAATATTCTGTCCTGTTGATTAAAAGGTTTACGCTCTGTTTTTTCGTAGGTTCATATTGAAATAAAAAGGGAGTTGTTCATTAAGTATTCACCACGAAGGTGCATCGAACCATAGGTTCGCACGAAGGAAATATTGAAGAAAAATCTTCGTTATTTCCTTTGTGCGCCTTTTTTGCCTTTGTTGTAAAATTCTTAACTTATCAGAGAACGCCTTTTTTTTTGTTTATGCCTGCTCGAACTCGCCTCTGAAGCCCATGGATCTTTCTATGGTTGTTGCGATTAAATTAGCAGCTTTTCGCGCGTCGGATTGAGGTATCTTCCGCTGTCTGTTTAAGGAGTCTTCAAAAAACGCGGCAAGTGAAGCATACATATTGGGCAATTGGTAAAATACTACCGCGAAATTAACACCCGAAGGTTTAAGAATTGTAAAGGAACCGTAAGTTTCATTTGGCTCTTTTGCTACCATTATTCTCGATTGGTTCTTCGCGATTATTGTTTCAAGCTCGCTAAACCGTTTTGGAATACGTTCACCCTCTATTCTGCTGACTGGTTCTACCGGTTTGTTGTAATAAATATCAGGCTCTACCAATACATACAGTTTTTTTCCGCCTGTTATAAACTGAAGACCTGTGTCAGTTATAAATATTTCTTTAACACCAGCGTATGATACAATCTCATAGATTGAATATGCCGATGTGGGATTGAAAAAAGATGAAACTATATAACCATGCGCGAATGGAAGTTTGCCCTGGGCAAAAGCGTCAAATAAATTACGGTATTTTATATTTGGGTCTGATGTTTCAACCGGTGCTTCTGTAGCGGGATTTTTTTCCGCCGCGGCCGGTTTTTTCTCCGGGGCTGGCTTGCTGACAGATGTTTTAACAATTGGTTTTTTCACATCAGGCGTTTTTGTTACTGCGGTTTTAGCTGCTGGTTTTTTTGCCGCCGCCGGTTTCTTTACTGCGGTTTTTTCCGCCGCTTTTTTTACAGCAGGTTTCTTTACCGCTGCTGTTTTTTTAACAGCCGGTTTTTTATCTGCGGTTTTTGCTGCCGGTTTCTTTACTGCGGTTTTTGCCGCGGTCTTTTTTTCAGCTGGTTTTTTTGCTGCGGTTTTTGGTTTTGCCGCTGCTTTGGTTTTAGTCGCTTTAGTTACAGTTTTTTTTACTGTCGCCATATATCCTCCTTTATGGATTATATTATAACTAAAATTATAATCACTCTATATTAATTTAGCAACCAATATTTAATGTAACTTTTTTCAGTTCGGTAAATTAATCTGCAGGATGCGCAATGTTGAATTAAATTAATAACCGGTTACTTAACGCGCGACAGTGTAATGGCGCATGTTGTAACAATGTCATCCACAGAAGCGCCTCTTGAAAGATCGCTTATAGGTTTCGCAAACCCCTGCAGGAACGGACCATACGCCTGCGCTTTACCCAAACGCTGAACCAGTTTGTAGCCGATGTTTCCCGAATCCAGATTCGGGAAAACAATAACATTTGCTTTTCCGCGTACAGGACTGCCGGGCGCCTTTTTTTCCAGCACTTCGGGAACCAGCGCCGCGTCCGCCTGCATCTCGCCGTCAAAAATAAAATTCACCTTTTTGCTTTTTAGTATCTCCACAGCGCTTTGCACCTTTGTGACATCATCATGTTTTGCGGAACCTTTGGTGGAAAATGACAGCATGGCGACAATAGGTTCGGTATTCAGTAATTCACGGCATGATAGAGCCGCGCTTTCTGCGATATCCGATAATTGTTCAGGTGTTGGATTGGGAACCACAGCGCAGTCAGAAAAAATTAACGAACCGTCTTTCCCGTATTGAGGATCCATGTCAGTCAGCATAAAACATGAGGAAGCGGTTTTTAATCCCTGTACAGTTCCGATTATCGTCAATCCTGCGCGCAGTACATTACCTGTTGTATTTTCCGCTCCCGCAACCATGGCGTCAGCATCTCCCAGATGTACCATCATCGCGCCCCAGCGAAGGGTATCGGTCATATCGATCTTTGCCTGATCCTGCGTCATTCCCTTGTGCTTGCGTAATTCATAATAGGTTTGCGTGTATTTGTTAAAATTTGAATCGTCCGCCGGAGATATTATTTGAATCCCGTTAAGATCTACGCCATTTGTTTTTGCGACCTCCTGAATGTCCGCTAACTTCCCCAATAGAGTTACGCTTCCCGCAAGTTTTTCATTAACAAGAATTCTCGCTGCCTTGACAGTTCTGGGTTCAGTTCCCTCGGGTAAAACCAGCTTTCTTGCCGCGGATACAGCCTTGGCTTTCATTTGCGATACAAAGTCCATATTTCCTCCTTCATTGGTTAATTTGTTCAGGAACTTTATTTTCCATCACAAATTTTGCATTTCTCCGGGCGAACCCTGAAAAAATGCCGTTTTATAAAGATGTTTTTCAGCAATGTATGTTTCTGAAAAATTCCATGTTATAGAATACCCGGTTTTTTTAAATTCTTCAACATTAATTTATAATTCTCATACATATTGCTTTTCAATACAAATAAATGCTGATATAATAACTTTTAATGACTGAAACATATAATGATTTAATAGAAGATGCCGATTTTGATACTATACTGTCTCCTGATATTGATTTTACCGGGACTCTTCATTTTGAAAAACCTTTTCTGATCAGAGGCAAGGTTTCCGGAGAAATCAACGCAACAGGAATACTGGTAATTGATGAAAAAGCGGTTGTTAACGCGAATATTCAGGCTTCGCGCGTACTTATCCGGGGACAGGTTAAAGGCGATGTTACCGCTGTTGAGAAAGTAGAAATAACAGTTACCGGAAAATTATCCGGAAATGTAACAGCGCCTGAAATTTTCATGGAAACCGGCTGTATTTTTAACGGCAGGTGTACAATGGTTGGGAGAAGTATAGATTAAATGAAAACACGTTGTTTGTTTTTTTTTCTCTTTATTCTGGTATTTTTTACCTTCACTGTTAACGCGCAAAGCCGTCCGCCCGATGCTTTGGCAGAATACCGCGCAGGTAATTATGATCGCGCGGTGCAGATTTGCCGCGATGAATTAGCTGAAAATTCAACTAATCTGGAATCTCATGTTGTGATCTGCTGGAGTCTGCTTCGTCTGAATCGTTATGAAGAGGCGCTGCGGTATGCGCGCACGGGCAGATCGTTAAACCGTTTTGATGTCAGAATTACCCAAATCCTCGGAGAGATACATTATTATCAGGGTTTAAATAATGAAGCGCTGCAGTATCTTCAGGAGTATGTAAGTCTTGCGCCTGAGGGGCAGCGGATTGATGTTGTTTATTATTTAATTGGCGAAATATTTATACGTCAGGGAAAATTCCGCCATGCGGATATAGCCCTCTCTACCGCAGTTCACTGGATGCCAGGCAATGCCGCATGGTGGGTCAGGCTCGCGTATACCCGTGAAAACGCCGGGGATTTCATCAGCGCCAGAGAAGCGTATGAACGCGCTCTTTCCCTTAATTCACAGCTTACAGACGCCCAGCGCGGGCTGGATCGAATCAGACGGGCCATGAGCGGCACCTGACATGCGGCGCAGTTAACGAATTAACCTTCAATCACATATTTACAATGAACAATATGCTTTCATTTTTGGTTCAGACACTGGGGTGTAAACTCAATCAGCTTGAAAGCGAATCCTTAACAGACGCATTCCTGAAAGCCGGTTTCCGGCTGCTGGATAAAAATGAGCGGCCGGATGTGAGCGGCATACAGGATGAAGGAAGCGGGCTGTCTCCATCAATAGTTATTATTAATACCTGCACGGTTACATCGAAAGCGGATCAGAAGGCAAGGCGCGTTATACGAAAAGCATTATGCGATTACCCTGACTCATGCGTTATTGTAACAGGCTGTTACGCGCAGTTAAACAGGGAAGAGATTTTAAACCTGAACTTAAGGAACATTAAGCGGCTGTTTGTGATTAATAAAGAATCTATTTTGGATTTGCCGCACTATCTGATTAGCTCTAATCTTTCATCCCTTAACTCCCGGTTATCAGATCTCAGTTCCCATCTTTCGGCTTTCTGCCCGCGGAATGTGCAAAACGTTAAACGCAACTCACGCTTCGATTTTAATCCGCAGCGGTTTTACGGTCATACAAGGAGTTTTTTGAAAATTCAGGATGGCTGCGATAAGTTTTGCACCTATTGCAGAATCCGTCTGGCCCGCGGTCCTTGTATCAGCCTTGAAAAGGAAGAAGTATTATCCCGACTGAGACTGCTCGAAAAAAGTCATGCAGAGACAGTTCTTACCGGGGTGAATATTTGTCAGTATTCGGATCGGGGATCGGAGATCGGGGATTTTGGATTGGCAGAGCTTTTGGATTATCTTTTAAACGGGACAGAAAAGGCTGCCATTCGTTTATCCTCTCTTGAACCTGAACGCATAGATGATAATTTTGCCAAAACGCTTTCCAATAAACGTATTCGCCCTCATTTTCATTTATCGGTTCAATCAGGCAGCGCAAAAATTCTTGAAAAAATGGGGCGAAGCTATAACGCAGATACAATTGAAAGATCGGTTTCTTTTCTGAGAAGCGCAAAGGATAATCCTTTCCTGGCCTGCGATATTATCACGGGTTTTCCCGGAGAAACGCAAATGGAATTTGATGAAACTTTTTCTCTGTGTCAGAAACTTCAATTTGCATGGATTCATGTTTTTCCTTATTCAGGAAGACCTGGTACTCCCGCTTTTTCATTTTCCAATAAGGTTAAAGAAAGCGATGTTACAAAACGCGTGCAAACTTTAACGGCATTGGCAGAACGCGGTAAAGCTGAATATATAAAAAGCTGTCTTGGCCGTGATGTTGATGTTCTGATTGAACGAAAGAAGGTTTTAACCGCAAAGCCGCACAATGGAAGGGGAGATAATGAAGCTGTTTATTTCAGCGGAATTACTGAGAATTATCTTAAGGCTCTTGTTAAATGTGAAGGAGAAGCTCTTCATGTTGGGTCGGTGTTACAATGCAAAGTAATCGAAGAAAGTAATTCTGAACATTATGACGCGGTTGTTCAGCCGCTCTTAAACGTGTTTTAATTTAATATCCTGTGTTATTGGCAGGAATAATGTGTTGAATTTTGTGTTTTGGTTGTTTTTTTTGTTGAATCCAATTTTAAAGAAGTAATGAAGATTTGCAAAAAAAAAGATTATTTTTTTTCTGAAAACACTTGACAAGATATTGTTAAAGAGAGTACTCTCATAAAACGCGCTCGGTCATTCTGGGTAAGCGGCTGTTTAATTTTGAATAGCGCTTTAAATTTTAGTGATCAAGCGGAAGCGCCGCCCTGAAGGGGGTGGAAGATATTTGGCAACGAGCCTGAGGTGAAGAAGCTGAGGGCATAAGGGAAGGGGAGAGAAGCTGAACCGGGAGACCGGGGA
>WQSN01000067.1 GCA_009787835.1 Treponema sp. | reverse complement strand
TCACCTCATGTGAACAAAAAGAGCCGCGAACAGTTTGAAATGCGGACTCATAAACGGTTGATCGATATTATCAACCCTTCGGCGGAAGTAATGGATTCATTGATGAAACTTGAGCTTCCCGCCGGAGTGGATGTGGAGATCAAGCAATAG
This sequence comes from Treponema sp., assembly GCA_009787835.1. GTDB lineage: Bacteria > Spirochaetota > Spirochaetia > Treponematales > Breznakiellaceae > WQXQ01. The sequence continues at coordinate 10,970 of WQSN01000067.1, read as the reverse complement.
GTTTTTCAGATACTGCGTATTGCCGTGGCAATACAATGTTCTGTTTATTTTACCGTAGACGGTCCGGCAACTTTATTTAATTGCATAAAATTAAATAGCCGGATAGCGTGCGATGATATGGAGTACAACAATGTTAGGGCTGTATGCCAAAAAAATTGGAATGACTCAGGTCTTTGATGACGCGGGTAACCTGATGCCGGTAACGGTGATGCGTTTCGACCCGAATGTAGTCATTGCTAAAAAAACCAAAGAAACACATGGTTACGAGGCTGTTGTAGTAGGTCTTGATGATCAAAAGAAAAGCCGCGTAACAAAACCCAGAGCAGGGCAGTTTCCGGAAAACATTTCTCCCAAGAAACGCATTCATGAATTACGTGATTTTGAAAAACAGGTTGATGTAGGTTCGTCACTCGGGATAGAGGTTCTGGAAGGCGTCAGATATGTGGATGTAAGCGGTGTCTCAAAAGGCAAGGGTTTCCAGGGCGTTGTTAGACGTTATGGTTTTGGCGGCGGACGGAAAACCCACGGTTCCAAATTTCACCGCGAGCCCGGTTCAACAGGACAGTCAACATACCCTGCAAAGACTTTTAAAAATGTTAAATTACCCGGACGCATGGGAAGGGAAAATGTAACGGTTTTAAGCCTGAAAGTTATAAAAATGGACACCGAAAAACAGCTTATAATGGTTAAGGGCGCTGTACCCGGCATCAATAAGGGTTTGGTGTTTGTCCGCTCTGCGGTCAAGAAGGGGCGGTAAACGATGAACTGTAAAGTGTTTTCAAAAGAAGGTAAAGAACTGCGCGCCATTGATCTGGATGATAATATTTTCAACATTCCTGTAAACGATGATTTAATCTGGTACGCAATTAATAATGAGCTCGCCAATAGACGGCAGGGCAGCGCTTCCACAAAAGACAGGGGCGAGATTCACGGTTCAAACGCGAAACCATACAAACAGAAAGGCACAGGGCGCGCAAGACGCGGCGATAAAAAATCACCGGTTCTTGTTGGCGGCGGCACAATGTTTGGGCCGAAACCAAGAGATTTTTCTTATTCAATGCCCAAAAAAGCAAAACGTCTGGCACTAAAATCAATTCTTAGTTTAAAAGCTCAAAACGACATGTTAAAAATCATCGAAGATTTTTCTATTGAATCAGGCAAGACAAAAGACCTGGTCAAATTGCTCGATAATTTTAACCCCGGTTTGCGGACAGTACTGATCCTTAAAGATGATGATCTGCTGCTAAAAAGAGCGGCAGCGAATATTCCCTGGCTAAAATATCTTTCCTATAACCGTCTGGAAGCTCATGAACTTTTCTACGGCCGTCAGGTGTTAATGCTGGAGACTGCCGCAAAAAATCTTAATAAGTTTTATGGTGATATTTCTGAGACCAAAGTCTCTGCTGTTAAGGAGGCCGGTGAATGATACGGCACGAAGATGTTTTACTTGAACCGGTGCTTTCAGAAAAAGCCAATCTTCTGCGTGAAGAAGGAAAATATGTATTTAAAGTAGCTCAATCCGCTACAAAGATACAAGTGAAGGAAGCTGTGAGCAAATTATTTAATGTGCATCCTATTTCCTGTAATGTGATGGTGGTAGGCGGTAAACCTAAAAGACAGCGCTACCATAGAGGATATACTTCAACCTGGAAGAAAGCAATTGTACGGCTTCCCAAGGACGAGAAGATTTCTCTCTTTGAAGGCGTATAAGGGGCAGATTTATGGGTATTAAAACATACAAACCGATTACACCGGGGATGCGCACATATACAAGTCTGGATTTTTCTGAGCTAAGTGACAATAATCCGGAAAAAACCTTAACAAGCGGACGCGCTGAAAGGGCGGGGCGTGATACAAACGGCAGAATTAGCGTCCGGCATAAAGGCGGCGGCCACAAAAGGCGCTACCGTGATATAGATTATAAAAGAGATAAAACCGGAATCCCCGGGAAAGTAGCTTCTCTTGAATACGATCCAAACCGCAGCGCGAATATTGCGCTCATTTTTTATAAAGACGGTGAAAAGCGTTACATTATCGCTCCCAAGGGATTGAAAAAAGGCGCGACAGTAATTAGCGGTCCTGGCTCTCCCATTGAACCGGGTAACGCTCTTCCTTTGGAAAATATTCCTTTGGGTTTCACTGTATACAATGTTGAACTGACAATCGGAAAGGGCGGTCAGATGGTGCGTTCTGCCGGAGCCGGCGCACTTATCGCGGCAAAGGAAGGAGACTATGTTACGCTGAAACTGCCTTCCGGCGAAATGCGTATGGTATTTAAAAAATGTTATGCGACAATCGGGAATGTCGGCAACGAAGATCACATGAACACAACTTTGGGAAAAGCGGGCCGTAAGCGCTGGAAAGGAGTGCGCCCTACAGTCCGCGGTATGTCAATGAATCCGGTAGATCACCCGCATGGAGGCGGCGAAGGAAGGAGCAAGGGTATTCACCCTGTTACCCCCTGGGGTCAGCCGACAAAGGGATATAAAACCCGTAAAAAGCATAAACCTTCTTCTAGGTTTATTGTCAGCCGGGGTAAAAAGAAGTAGGCAGGAGCAGTAGGAAGAAAGTATGTCAAGATCCGTTAAAAAGGGCCCTTTTATCGAAAAGAGTCTGTATAAAAAGGTGCTGGAGTTGAGCAAGTCGGGAGAAAGGAAAATGATTAAAACCTATTCCCGCTGTTCCACTATAATTCCTGAAATGGTTGGTGGAACCATCTCTGTTTATAACGGTAAAACATGGATACCCGTGTATATTACGGAAAACCTTGTCGGTCATAAACTTGGTGAGTTCTCTCCTACCAGGATTTTCCGCGGACACGCGGGCTCCGACAAGAAGGCTTCGGCAAAATAGGCGGGATAAATTAGAATGAACAAAAACGAGAATATTAAAATAGGTTACAGGGCTGTCAGTAAATACCTCATTGGTTCGCCTTTTAAAATCAGGCCGGTGGCGGATCTTGTGCGCCGGCGCTCTTACCCGGAAGCTATGTCAGTTCTGGAAAATATGCCTCATAAGGGAGCCAGACTTATCAGAAAGACAGTAAAATCGGCCGCTTCCAATGCGTTAGCTGATAATAAAAAGCTTGACGAGGATATGCTTTATGTTCGTGATATATATATTGATGAAGGTCCGCGGCTTAAAAGGTTATGGTGCCGCGGCAGGGGGCGGGCTGATATGCAGTTAAAGCGGATGTGCCACATAACTGTAGTTGTTGATGAAACCTCTTCAGGCGTGGGAACTGCTGCGGCTTCTAAAGTACAGAGACCCGCTGCAAAAGCAGCTTCCAAAAAGGCGGCTAAATAATGGGACAAAAAGTTAACCCAACCGGATTAAGAATTGGTATCAATAAAACATGGGGTTCCCGCTGGTATGTCGATCCCAAAGAATATGTCAACGCGCTGCATGAAGATTTAAAACTTCGCGAACTTATTATGGATATGCCGGAAACCAGGGGAGCGGACATTGCAGAACTGGAAGTTATTCGTCATCCTCAGCGGATCACTATCACTATCCATACAGCGCGTCCCGGAGTAATCATCGGCGTTAAAGGCGCGAACATAGAAAAAATAGGCAATGATTTACAGAAAAAAGTAAATAAAAAAGTATTAATCAAAATAAAGGAAATCAGAAACCCGGACAATAACGCCCAAATTATAGCGCAGAATATCGCGCGTCAGCTTTTAGCGCGTTCTTCGTTCAGACGCACAATGAAGCAGGCGATTTCCAATGCTATTAAAAAAGGCAATGCCCAGGGTGTGAAAGTGCGGCTTTCAGGAAGGCTGGGAGGCGCGGAAATGTCCCGCACAGAAGAAGCAAAGGAAGGACGCATTCCTCTTCATACTTTGCGGGCGGATATAGATTATGGTTTTGCCGAAGCCCATACTCCATTTGGTTCAATTGGGGTAAAGGTCTGGGTTTACAATGGCATGAAATACGGTAAAGAACAGAAAGAAGACGCAGGCGCTCTTGTCCGCAGTAAGCGGCGTGAACGGGCTCCTGCCAGGAGTTAACCAGGAGATTATATGTTAAGTCCTAAACGAGTAAAGCGCCGCAAGGTGCAAAGAGGAAATATGCCCGGGAACGCCACAAGGTGTAATTCTGTGGTGTTCGGCGATTATGCCCTGGTTGCTTTGGACAGAATGTGGATCACTAATCGGCAGATAGAAGCTGCCCGTATTGCCATAAACCGCCATGTTAAACGCGGAGGAAAAATGTGGATACGCATTTTCCCGGATAAGCCGTTTTCCAAAAAGCCCGCGGAAACACGCATGGGCAAGGGAAAAGGCGCGCCGGAATACTGGGTTGCTGTAGTAAAACCGGGTACTGTAATGTTTGAACTGGGCGGCGGTATTAACCGCTCCCTAGCGGAAGAAGCTATGGCTCTGGCCGGATCAAAGCTTCCAATAAAAACTAAATTTGTCGCTCGTTCTGAAATGGAACTTGGAGCGTAGATAAAGGATGGATACAAGGTGAAAAATTCATTTAAGAACTTATCATATCCTGAGTTGAAAGCCAAACGGGACGAACTGAAAAAGAAATATATGGAATTAAGATTTAAGGTCGTTATTGGTCATGTAGACAATCCTCTGCAAAAACGCACAATGCGGCGGCAAATAGCGCGGCTAAACTCATTAATCCGGGCGCAGGATATTTTAAACGAATCAAAAAACATGTCCCAGTCAAATCAAATAGCGGCGGAGGCTAAGTAATGGCAGAGCAGGCAATTGCGGTCAAAAGCGGCAAAAAAGAATTTATTGGAATAGTAAAGAGCGATAAAATGGAAAAAACAATAGTGGTTTCCATAGAGACACTGGCTCTTCATCCTCTTTACAAGAAATATGTCAAACGGGTTAAAAAAGTAAAAGCCCATGATGAGAAAAACGAAGCGAAGATCGGCGACCGTGTCCGTGTGATCGAATGCCGGCCAATCAGCAAGGAAAAATGCTGGAAGCTTGTAGAAATAATTGAGCGCGCCAAATAAGGGAGAAAGAAAATGATACAGGTAGAGAGCTTCCTGAATGTGGCGGATAATTCAGGCGCCAAACTGGTTCAGTGCATTAAAGTACTGGGCGGCACTCACAGAAGATATGCCGGGATTGGCGATATTGTCGTAGTTGCGGTAAAGGAAGCTATACCCACATCGACAATCAAGAAAGGTACAGTAGAAAAAGCAGTTGTTGTGCGTACTCACAAGGAGTACCGCCGTCCTGATGGAACCTATATCAGGTTTGACGATAATGCCTGCGTAATTATTGACGGCGCGTTAAATCCAAAAGGGAAACGTATCTTTGGACCTGTAGCGCGGGAATTAAGGGAAAGAAGCGAGTTTATGAAGATTATATCCCTCGCTCCTGAAGTATTATAGGAGAAACCATGAAACAAGTTTCATGTTCGATTAAAAAAGCGGTGATTAATCCGCTTGCAATTGAGGTAAATTATGACTGAAACAGTACACAAATTTAAATTAAAGAAAGAAGATACAGTCGAAGTTATCGCGGGCAAGGACAAAGGCAAACGCGGCAGAATTTTAAAGATCCTGCGCGATAAAGATCGAATACTTGTTGAGGGAGTGAACATCGTCAAGAAAGCGAAGAAGAAAAGAAAGCAGCAGGATCGCGGCGGAATTATTGAAGTAGAAGCGGCTCTTCATTCTTCCAATCTGATGATTGTATGTAAAAAATGCGGGCCTGTCCGTATAGGGTATAAAATTGATGGGGATAAGAAGATTAGAATTTGTAAGAAATGCGGGGAGGAATTGTAATGGCAGAAAATACAGCCGAAAAGAAGAAAAGCCAGATGCAGCAAGGCAGCGCTGGAAGTTCCGCTGTAAAAACAGTGCCCCGGTTAAAGAAAATTTACAAAGAGCAAATTGCGCCGGAACTTTTTAAAGAGTTTGCATATAAATCAAATATGCAGATACCCAGGCTGGATAAAATCGTGGTAAGCATGGGAGTCGGCGAAGCATTGCAGAACAAAAAGCTTCTGGACGCCGCGGTTGATACGCTCACTCAGATCACTGGGCAAAAAGCGGTAAAAACCAAGGCGCGAAAAAGCATCGCCAATTTCAAGATCAGGGAAGGGCAGGAAATTGGCGCAAAGGTAACTCTGCGCGGATCTATGATGTACGAGTTTTTTGACAGGCTGGTAAATGTCGCGTTGCCGCGCGTTAAGGACTTTCACGGTATTAATCAAAACGCGTTTGACGGGCATGGAAATTATTCTCTTGGAATTCAGGAACAGATAATTTTTCCGGAAATTGATTTTGATAAAATTGAAAAGGTTGCAGGATTAAATGTCGTTATTGTTACGACTGCGAAAACCGACGCGGAAGCGAAAGCATTCCTCGCGAAATTCGGTATGCCTTTCAGAAAATAGGGGGTAGCTCAAAGAATGGCAAGAAAAGCGATGATTATTAAGGCGCAGAGGACGCCTAAATATAAGACGCGGAAAGTAAACCGCTGCAGGATCTGCGGAAGGCCACGGGGCTTTTTGCGGAAATATGAAATGTGCCGCTTATGCTTTCGAAAACTCGCGAGCGAGGGGCTTATTCCCGGCGTTACTAAATCGAGCTGGTAGGAGAAAAGGATGAGCGTATCAGATCCCGTTGCGGACATGCTGACAAAGATACGAAATGCCGGCATGGCAAGGCATGAAAAAGTTGATATTCCCACCTCCAGGCTTAAACTTGAGATTGTCAAGATTTTAAAGACCGAAGGGTATATTAAAAATTTCAAGAAGGCAAACCAGGAGGGCGCAAATGTAATCCGGGTTTTCCTGAAATATGATGATGAAACAATCCCGATTATTCACGGCATAGAAAGGGTATCAACGCCCGGCCGGCGCGTATATATGGGTTATAAAAGTATGCCGAGGGTATACAACGGTTACGGAACCCTGATCGTTTCCACGTCGCAGGGTGTTACAACAGGCAAGAAAGCCGCTGAAAAAAAAGTAGGCGGCGAAATAATCTGCACTGTATGGTAAATTTTTGAGGATTATATGTCAAGAATTGGTAAAATACCGGTTAAGGTTCCCGGCGGAGTCAAGGTTTCTTTTCAAAATGATGAGATGATCGTTGAAGGTCCCAAAGGAAAACTTACGCAGAAGTACCATCCTGTGATTACTTTTGAAAGCAGAACCGGGGAAATAGTTGTCAGCAGGCAAAGCGAGGAAAAACAGGTAAAGGCGTTTCACGGTCTTTACAGGAATCTCCTTAATAACATGATAATCGGAGTTTCCGCCGGTTTCAGCAAGACTCTTGTCGTTACCGGAGTCGGTTATCGCACCGAGATACAGGGTAAACTCCTTTCCATGAGCCTGGGATATTCAAATGATATTTATGTCGCAATTCCTGATGGAATTACCGTTACTTCAGATCCAGGCGGCAAATTGACTGTTAGCGGTATCAATAAACAGCAGGTTGGTGAATTTGCGGCCCAGATTCGCAAACTCAGAAGTCCTGAACCTTATAAAGGCAAGGGTATCCGTTATGATAATGAAATTATCAGGCGGAAAGTCGGTAAATCAGGTGTTAAGTAAAACTTACGTTTTGAGGTAAAGTTATGTTACAGAAAATGCTGGAAAAAGACAGAAAACGGTTGAGAAGAAAAGTTCACATTCGTAAGGGGATTTCCGGGACTGCTGAACGTCCGCGAATGACTGTTACAAAGAGCAACCGCCGTATCTCTGTTCAAATAATAGATGATAATAAAGGTCATACTCTTGCATGCGCTTCAACATTGGAGAAAGATTTGCGCGATATTAAAGCTACTGTAGCGGGCGCAGGTCAGCTTGGTGAAATTATAGGCAAACGCCTGCTGGAAAAAAGCATCAAGACGGTGGTTTTTGACCGGAACGGATATTTGTATCATGGAATAATCAAGGCTTTAGCCGATGGAACCCGGAAAGCCGGGATTATATTCTAGGGGGCGAACGGATAATGTCAGATAACATGGATAAAATGGTTATAAATAATGAAGCTGATACTGACTCTGTAACTGAAACAGCGGCGGTTGATAGCGGCCGTACGGGGCACAGGGAAGGAAGAGGTCACGGCCGGGGACGTGATCGGGATCGGGGACGCGACCGGGATCGTGAACCCGCAGAAAAAGAATTTATTGAAAAGCTTGTAAAGCTAAACCGTACAGCCAAGGTAGTTAAAGGCGGACGCCGTTTTTCATTCTCTGCCCTTACCGTTATCGGCGATCGCAAGGGAAGGGTAGGCTATGGTTTTGGCAAGGCTAATGATGTATCAGAGGCTATCCGCAAGAGCATTGATAAAGCAAAACGCAATATGATAAAACTGCCTGTTAAAAACGGAACCATTCCTCATGAAGTTACCGGGTTTTTTAAAGCGTCCCAGGTGCTGCTTAAACCTGCGTGTTCGGGTACCGGTATTATCGCGGGAGGTCCTGTGCGGGCAATCATGGAAGCGGGAGGGGTAACCGATGTGCTTTCAAAATCCATTGGAGCGTCAAGCCAATACAATGTAGTCAAGGCAACTTTTAACTGTATCAGTAAAATGATGGACGCTAAAACTGTTGCGAGAAACAGGGGTAAGTCCCTGAACGAGTTATGGGGTTAGGGATATGGCTAAAGTAAAAATCAAATTGGTGCGCAGCACTATCGGCGCTCTGCCGAAACAACGCGCTACAGTGCGTTCCCTTGGTCTTAGAAAAATCGGTTCAAGCACTGTGCAGGAAGATACCCCTGCTATAAAAGGAATGATCAGAACGGTCGCCCATTTGGTATCGACAGAGGAAGTTAAATAATGCCGCACGATTTTAATTTACATGCCCCTGAGGGCGCGAATAAACGTAAGAAGATTTTAGGCCGCGGACAAGGCTCCGGGAGGGGAACAACTTCCGGCAAAGGCAACAAGGGACAGAAAGCCCGTTCAGGCGGCAAGACCTATGTCGGGTTTGAAGGCGGACAGATGCCGCTCTACAGAAGACTGGCTCAGCGCGGATTTTCAAATTATCCCTTTAAAAAAGAAGTACAGATTGTCAATCTTGGTGAAATAGAGAAAAAATATGAAGCGGGCGAAACAGTAGACCCCGCCTCTCTTTACAGAAAAGGACTTGTAAAAAGCACAGAACCTGTAAAAATTCTTGCCATGGGCGATTTTACTAAGAAGCTTGTATTTAAAGTCGCTTTTGCATCAGGAACAGCGAAAGAAAAAATTGAAAAGGCAGGAGGCGCAATAACTCTTAATCCTCCTCCTGATAAAGCACGGCCGAAAAACAAGAGCAAAAAAGCGGAACATCCAGCGAAAGGAAAAGGTAAATAATAAATGGCAAATCCGATACTCAATATTTTCAGGGTAAAAGAGTTAAGAGAGCGCGTCCTTTTTACCTTCGGGATGCTTGTTGTATTCCGGATTGGCGCTGTTTTCCCCATACCCGGAATTAATGTGCGCGAATTGTCACGTTACTTTTTGGATCAGACAAATACCGGCAACCCAATAGTCGATTATCTTGACTTCTTCGCGGGCGGCGCGTTTTCAAACTTTTCGGTATTCATGCTTGGTATAATGCCTTACATCTCAATGTCCATTATCATGCAGCTTTTGCTTATCGTCTTCCCAAAACTGAAAAAAATATCACAGGAAGACGGCGGTAAAAAGAAGATACAAAAATGGCAGCGTTACGGAACCGTAGTAGTCTGCCTTATTCAATCCTATGCCGTTACCCAGTACGCGCAGGTTATTTCCCGCAGCGTTGATAACCTCCTAAACATCGGTTTACTGCCGTTTACGTTAATCGCCATGCTGACTGTAACGACAGGCACAATGTTCCTTATGTGGATAGGAGAGCAGATAACAAAGCGCGGTGTCGGCAACGGAATATCGCTTTTGATCTACGCCGGTATTGTGGCGCGGCTGCCTCAGGCAATTTGGGAATTACTGGATATGATGCGAAGGGGAGACCTTAATCCTGTATTCGTTATAATAGTATTATTAATGTTTATCGCTGTCGTTACTTTGGTAGTGTTTGAACAGCAGGGTCAGCGCAAGATACCGGTAAATTACGCAAAACGGGTTGTCGGCAGAAAAATGTATGGCGCACAGAATACTTATATCCCGTTTAAAATTAATCCATCGGGAGTTATTCCTGTAATCTTCGCTTCATCAATTCTTACCTTCCCATTGCAAATCGCGCAGACAGTCGGAGGCAATGTGCCGTGGCTTGCTGCTACAGCGCGTATATTAAGTCCGCAGGGGACATTGTATAATATTTTATATGTACTGTTGATTGTGTTTTTCGCGTATTTTTATACACAGGTAACTTTAAACCCGATAGAAATTGCGAAGCAAATCAGGGAAAATGGCGGTTCCATTCCAGGCATTAGATCTGAAAAGATTGAAGAGTACCTCACCAAAATATTGAATCGTATAGTGCTGCCAGGTTCGCTTTATCTTGCCCTGATAGCTGTTATCCCGACATTTATTCAATGGGCTTTCAGGTTCCCAACATCAGTCGCATATCTTTTGGGCGGTACATCGCTTCTCATTATGGTAGGCGTCGGTTTGGATACAATGAGCCAGGTAGAGGGACTGCTAAAAATGCATCACCATGAAGGTTTGGTAAAACGCGGCAGACTGCGCGGAAGGAATCTATAACGAAGTGTGTAGATTGATATAGACGTAACTTTTATTTTCGTCTAGTATAAAAGGAATTGCTCCGCGCAATGTGCCTCATGTATTTTATGGTGTGCGCGTGGAATGAAACAGGAGATTATTGTAGAATGAAAGTCAGAACCAGCGTGAAACCCATCTGCGATAAATGTAAAGTTATCAAGCGAAATGGGATTATTCGCATTATATGCCAGAATCCCAAGCATAAACAAAAACAAGGTTAGAGGAGAAAGTATTACATGGCGCGTCTTGTGGGGGTTGACCTCCCGAATAAACATGTGAATATCGCATTGACCTATATATTCGGTATCGGCAGGTCGAGCGCGGATGA
>WQSN01000066.1 GCA_009787835.1 Treponema sp. | reverse complement strand
ACCCTCTCCAAAAGGTGGTCTGTTTCCGCCTGCCGGAGCAAAATATTTTCCGCCTGGGACTATTATTTCTGATACATAATAGCCAGAATAATTTCCATTTATTATCTGTGTTCCAATTGAGAAATCATTATCTAGCCATTCCTGCAAGTGCCTGCGTTCAACAAATATTTCCTGTGTTAATTTATCCCACTTAACAGGATCCAATTGTTGTGGCGCGTTTGTAATTGCCTGGTTTGCTTTGAAAATTGCGTAATCATCACCTGGCAGATGATATAAAACATTACTTCCGACGCTGTAATTAGTTCCTGTTGTATATGTTGAATAATTCGGTAATGCTTCCGATCTTAATCCATACAAATCCGCCCGCGCATTCCAAATTTCCCATGTGCCTCGTAAACCGCGTTCAAGAGGCGAAGGATCATTCACATGCTGTATATAAGAACTTCCGACAGGAAAAAGATAGTTTTGAATTGCTTTGATAAGTTGATCAGGGTCTGTATTGTTTGGTTCATATCCAAGTCCGCTGATCAAGCTACCTAAATTGTCAAGAATGAGATTAAATGTTTTTGCCGGAATATACGATGGCTTTGTTAATGGATCAGAAAAATCTCCATCTGTAAATTTATGAGTTACAGGATCAAGTCCGGGATAATTAACATCGGTGCCAAACATATTTATTACTTCATCTGTCGGGTACAAGCCAGCCATAATTTATCTCCCCTCTAATTGATTTAATTCAATACGCAAGTTTTCAATCTCTGCGCTGTATTTATTAAAATATTCATCATCTGCGTCTGTAGCTTTGCCGCTTATTTTTGCAATCAAAGAACGTTGTATTCTCTGTTCCGCTGCCTGTATAGCGCTCTTCTTTTCAAAAGCACTCTTAGCTTTTTCGCATTCTTCTTTTTTTTCCATATCAATTATGAATTTATTTTTTTTACTGTCCCATTTTTGATATGGCTCATCTTTTAAAGGTTCTTCCTTTGTCCATTCTTTGCCGGGAGCGTCATCGCCGAGATTGTATACCTGTATACTCTCTCCGATATTCTCTTTATGAAACCAGCGTCCGCGGTTATCAATTACATCACCTTTTTCAATTAGTTTTGAATTTGGTATGCGGCGTCCGCTGTCGTCAAACCAGGATAAATCATCGTTATGATTCCCTTTCCAGTCATTGGGAACTTTTCGCCACTGTGGGCCTGGTGATTTATCTCCAGGATTTTGCATAATACGATCTACCCTGCCGTCTTTCTCTGTGATCCATGTTGTATATAAAATCATTTTATACCTCCAATTTATATTGAAAAAAAACAATGTTTCCGGAAAGCAATCTGCCGTTTACAGTTTCTTCAAAATCTTCAAGAGCTTTAATACCTGAAAAAAATCTGCCTTCATAACAGCCTGGAAAACTTTGTTTAATGAAAGAAGTTTCTGATAAATCGTTTATGCGTTCTTTAGCGGTATTTTTAAGATCGTCATTCAGGAATTCCGCAATAATAAAAAACACAGAAAAAAATACAGGGCGTGAAAACATAGAAAGGCCAAATTTAGAAAAACCAAAGAATGAAGCCTTATAAGGAAATACAATATCAATAATTCTAAATCCATAGCTTTTGGCTGTATCAATAATAATTAAACGGTTTATTGATGAATCTTTTTGTACTCTTAGTTTTTCTCTGCGCTCAAATAAAGACAATTGTAAATTCATATGTCCTATTAAAACACGTTCCCAGTCACCAATCGTTTCAGTTGAAGTATTACTGTTACTTTCCGCAAGCAGATCGTTCATTCGTTTTCTTAAATGAATTATCTCCGCAGCTTTAGCTTTACAATATAGATTAATATCGCTTTCAGGATCCGAAAACTGTTTATCCCAGTATTCACCTTTTGGAAACAGCTCGCGAACAGCATTACTATATTCTTTTTCTGACGCTATGTTTATACCCATGTTATTTTTCCCAACACAGGATATTCTAAAATTGTTGTCTTTAAACTACCGGTTATATCTCCAGAAATTTTTACAGTAGCATTGGTTATTTTTACGCCGTCAATAATTGATTCACGTAATGCACCGGATGTAACATGTACGCCAGGTTCGGCAGTATACTGAAGATATGTCTTTAAACGAATTTCGGCCATATCCCTGTTTTCCTGGCTATCTTCCTGCGGTAATAGTTTTATTTCAGGATTTATGGAAATAAGCGCAGGCGTGCGTACATCAAATATAATTGGCGGAGAAACTGTACTGATATAATCACGAACAGCAGACAGATTGTACACCTGAAAAACGCCGCTTTGCTGGCTGCCATTAATTACCTGAATAAGCAGAGCGCCAAACACGCCAAAGTTTTTAAACTCCCATGCGCTGGAAACTTCCGGTGTAGAATCAAGCGCCCATGATGCGTAATCTCCCCTCTGTCCATACCGTATAGGATTGAGAAGGTGAACTAATACGCGGCTTAGATATTCCGCATCGCTTTCAGCATCTGTTCCGCCATATATACCGGCTGCGTCAACATTAGACGTTTCATTTATATCTGATGATATTGCCGAGACTATGGAAAGAGAACTGCCCGCGGTAAGGTTTGAATCAAGACCAGCTTCTTCAGCTCTTACATCGACAGGAACCTTGCCATTATCGCCAATGCGAAATGCTTTTTCAGAAAAATATTTTTTTCCCGAATTGCTTTTAAAAATGGTTCCGGCAGGCACAGGCTTTCCGGCTATACCGCTCACTTCCGCTTTGCCAATTGCCGCTGTCGCATATAACGGCGGAACAAATACTGACCAATGCGCACGTAAATATTCGCCTTCTGCGGTATCAGGAAACAATTGTTTTGACAAAAAAACCAAATCGCCCTGCAGCATGTGGAAAAGCCCGGCGTCCACATTCGCCATAATAGAAATTAAATTATGGCGAGGCGTTCTGTCTAACGGCTTGAATAAACTCAAGTAATTGGCAAGAGTTCTGTCTTTTAAAACTTGTAAACTATCCCTTGAAAACCCCATTCCATATATCCTTAATAAAAATATTACCGTCATTTGGCTTAACTATTTCCACATTGTAGGAAATCTCATTTTTTCCAGTTCGTTCAACAATACAATTTATTTTTTTTATAAGACCATCTTCAATTAGCCATGCAAGACATTCCTGCAGCATTCTCTTAAAAGTTCCGGCTGTTTTCGCATCAACCTTCCCGCTCTCTTTTAATAAATATATTTCGCTGCCAAAATTAAGATCAGCCCACCATGAACCTTTATCAGTGCCTATACTCATCCGGGCGAGTTCGCGGATATCGTTACAATTTTCAATGCGAGCTGTATTAACTGTCTGTTCCATGTAAAACCTTTTCGCTTTCCAAATGAGAAAAATTTTCTTTATCAGTTAATGCAGCTAACGCCGCGACAATTTGCGCTCTATATGTCGCGCCTCCGTCCTGGACGGCGGTAACCGAATTCTTTAAAGCGTTTATAATACCGTCTACACGCGCTGATAATTTATTAAGCTGACTTTCAAGTTCTTTCGCCTTGACAATACCGCCCGCGTCTTTTCCGAAAAGTTCCACAGTTCCGTTTTCTCTTGCAGCTATCCAGCCGCCGTTCCCGGTATATAAAGACGCATCACCATCTTTTAACTCCGGCAGCTTTATATTTTCATCAGCAATTAAGGGCATGATATCAAAGCTGTTAAAATCACCGCCTTGACATAAAACAAAAGCCTTGCCGTTTTTCGCTTTGGCAGTAAAACCGTATGGGAACGCTTCTTTCATTTTTAGTATTCTGCCGGAAACGGTTTTTATCTGAATTTTTCCGTCATTATGACGTTTATCAAAAGAGGCAACTGAAAAAACATTGCGAACATTTGAACTCAATACTCTTAAAAAATCGCTCACAAATACATCTCCCTGTTTACCAGCGTTATATCACAGCTTGCGGTTTCAGCGTTTGCCAAATATTCGACTTCTGATATTAAAAGATTAGCGTTAAGACCTAATGCCGGCACTTTAACCGGGATTAATGAATTGGGAACCCAATATATTTCCTGTCCTTTTGTATTTCCAAGGCTTTTTATTTGTTCATCAGTAAGCCCCCATCCAGAAACCGTAACAACAGTTCTTACTTCTCTTCTGCGTCTCATTTCAGTTTCCGCACGGCGTTCAAGTTCCGTTAATGCAACATAAGGATCCGTTATATCAATTGAAAGAATTCTATTACCGGGACATGTGTTATCAATAATACAAACAGGATCCCATGCGCCGCCCTTAACCAAATATTTATTAAATTGTTCAGAGCCGTTCTCTGTCCATTTAATATTTTTTATATTTACACCTTCGGTTATGTGAAACGGCCATCTAACTACGCCATGAACTTTCCAAAGATATAAATTACCGTCTTCATTACTTGTTAATATGTAACCCTGTTGATCCGCTTCATCTATAAGTTTTGTCCAGGGACTTTCGTTTTCAAACGCGAAGTAATTTACAGATTCTGTAGGATCATCAGGCTGATCTGCCGGAAAAGTATAGCAATTTATATCAAATTTACCGCCTATGTGCCTAATAAGCGCTCGAAGCGTTGGTTCTGAATAATCAAACCTTTCTTCATCGTCTTCATAATCATAATCAGACCATTTTGAATCAATGATATCCCGCGCAGGTGATCTGCCTATTACCATTATGCTGTGTTTATCCGCGCTCGCTGTTGATGTAATTTCGTCAATCAATACTGTGGATACAAGTCTTTCGCCGTTTGAGTCATTAACCAGATTATTCTTACAACGTATTTCGAGCCTGTGATGCCTTCTTACTTTCTGACGTTCAGACGGCGGTATTTCAAGTTCTAAACTATGGCAAATTTCATCCAGTGATTTTTTTAATTTTATGGATCGCCATAAGAGCTCTTTACCTGTGGTTACATTCCTGATTAATGGTTTAAACATAAGATGTCTCACCGGATACCAAAAGTGAATCTTCAATTAAATTCATTGCCCGGAGTTTTTCATCATTGCATCCCAGGTAATGCGCCAGTAAAAGAAGCGGAACGGGCTTTACGATATTCTTTTTTTGCTCATTATTCATAACTTTTTGCTTAAGCGTTTGGGAAAGCGCGGATCGCATTTCAATAATTGCTTTGTACAAACCAGGGTCTTCAAGATTTATTTTATTTTCAAGGTTTAAATATAAAACATAATATCCGTTCATCTCATTTAATGTTACGTCATCCATCTGTATCAAAAGTTCAGCGCAAGCACATAAGCTTACAGTGCGATATAAATTTTCTACCGATGTCCTTGTTTTCATTTGACTGACAGTAACCGCTTCAACAGGAATCTTAAAACTTTCCGATGATAAAAACATCATCACAAGGTTTTTTTTATTATCAGAACTAAAAAAATATTTTATTACGGATTCTGCAGATTCTTTAATAGAAGCAACTGCTCCTACAATAGAAAAAAAAGCGTTAACCATTGTCTGTGCCAATACCATAGGAGACTTTACGCCTTGCGTAATGAGATTTGATATACCTGTGATTTCATTTGTTACAGAATTTAATATTGTTATAGGCGCTTGGATTCTCCCAACCATTTTTAATAACTGTATTTTTAACTGGCTAAATGACTGCAGAAATGTTACTGTATTTATTTCTATATGCACGGATTCATTAACATCTTTCACTGCTACTTGAGAGAATTCTTCAATTGCGATTTGAGCTACCTCTTTGGGTTTAATTAATTTTTCAGGCATTAAATCCGCAGTTCTTCTGTCAAGAGAAATTCCGGCGCGTTTTAATGTAAGAGAAATTTCGCATTGACCGCTTTCATTTACAGATTCCTGAATGAAATAATTATCGACAATTACTTTAAATCTGCCCCATAACGGGTGATCAAAATATCCCGGTGAATCATCCGAAGTTGGAACAATAAGCGCTTCAATTAAAGCAGACCTCTGTTTTAAATAATATTCGCCGCGTAAAAAACCATGAACAGTAATAATCTGCGGTTTTTGGTTTAACGTTTCGTTTGACCATAAACCGAAAAATGGATATTCTGCGGTGTCGATCGACTGACCGCCTGTAAAATCAAGGTTCTTATATATAAAAGTGACAGGCTCACCATCCGGTGCCTGATAACTGGATAAACGCGGCACGTCTTCTTTATCCGCGCGGTATGCTTCGCGCCAATTTTCTTTATAAAGGTCTGGAAGGGAAGTATCAAAACGCGGACTGCTCATGACATCAAACTCCGCAGTTCTGTTCTTGAACCTGTGTTAAAGCGTGCCGGCATTGTGTTATTTTGAATAACAGCTGTAACAGCAGGACGATCTCCTGTAAGATTAACATTTAAATTTATATCAGCATGACCGAGTTCAACTTCCTGTTGAGATATATTAGTTACAGTTTGTGTAAGCTGTTCCGGCAGCTCATGGGCAGAAAAGGAATATTCACTATTAATTTGATCATCCTTTGCTGCAGCTTCGCCTATTCCTTCTCCAGCTTTACGTCCTAATTTACCGCCAAAATAAAAACCCGCCGCACCAACAGCGCCGCCGATTAAAAGACCAGCTATATTTCCAAGCCCGGGAATCGCAGTACCTATTGCGGTTCCTGAAAGTGCGCCTGCTGCTATCGCTCCTAAAAGTGTGCCAGCAACAGCTCCACCCGCCGCGCCGATGGTACTACCAGCTGCATCTCCAATCGCTCCGCCTTTTGCTTTACCGCGTTCTTTTGAAGTTAAATCTTCATTCTGTTTTATTTGATCAAGTTCATTTACCATTTGAGGAATTTTTATAAAAGCAGCGCCAATGCCTGCAATAGCTCCGCCTGCAGCATATTGCGCTGGTTTTAAATTACTTACAGCAGCACGTGCATTAGTTAGCGGTGTGCCTTTTCCTAATTGTGTTTGCGGAAGCGGCGCGCCTGTTCCGCTGCCGCCCATTCCTCCTGCCGGAATCCCGCTGCTGCCCCAATTGGTAACATACACAGGCATTGCGGAAGCCATGCTCAACGACCCAAGATCAATTTTTCCGCCTTGCAACTGCGATAAACTTCCTATAAATCTTGTTATTCCGGCTATTCCTTTAACAGCGGCTATGGCTCCAATCCCGTAAGCGATCCCGGAAAAAATATTTTTTAAGCGTTCCGGATCTTCAGATAATTTATTTAACAACCCTGTTAAATATTCTAATGGCTTAGTTAAGTTACTGTTTGCAAAACTATTAAAAGCTGTCTGAAGGTTTTTAATATTTGATTGAAGTGTGTCTGCCATTTCCGCGGATTGTCTTTGCAATAATCCTGTAGTATCGCCAAGGTCTGTAAGGTTTTCGTACATCCGCTCGCCATGCGCTGTATAAGAACGTATCGCCTGCAAAGTAGAGTTAGAAAAAATACTGTTAAGATAATTCATGTCACGCGCGTTTTCTGACTTTGCCGCGATATCAAGCATGATATCGTTAAAATCCCTGAATTCTTTTGTATCTTTATCAAGGACATCAATACCCATGCGTTTTAATTTTTTTTGTGTTTCAATGTCCGCTAACTCGTTCATCGCTGCATAAAGAGAGCTTGCCGCTTTTTCAGGGCTTTTCATGCCTGCGTTTAGAATCTGCAATGCTGCGTTTACTTTTTTGATGTTTTCCGGCGCGGTTCCGATCTTTCTGCCTTCTAATGAAGAAAATATCGCCGGAGCCTGCTTCGCAAAATCAGCTAACGAGAAAGAACCTTCATTCGCCTGCGCGGCAAGATCATCCATAAGCGATATGATCTGTTCTGTTGAATATCCAAATTTTTGAAATTCAGAAAAAATATTACCAATCGATTCACCGGATTCGCCTGTCGCCTGAATCGCGTAAGCAATATTTTGTATATTATCTTCCGCGTATTTAAGGTCATTTGTCTTATTTACAACTGTATCAATGGCGTCTAACAAATTATTAGCGTCAATTTTTATATCAGGAGCCTGCGCTGTATCAAAAATTAATTGTTTTAATTTTGAAACTTTATCAGCTGATGCGCCTGCTGAAATACCAAGCCGAGTCATTCGATGATCAAGTTCGATAACGCCTTTGGCAGCCGCTCCTAGAGATAATGTAAGGCCGAGAGCTGCAAGTTTCGCTCCTGTGCCTGATACAGCCTTGTCAATTTTATCAATAGCGCCGAGTGTTTTATCTGCAAAGCCGCCCGCAGCGCCCGCGGCTTTGCTCATAGCCTGCGAGAATATATCTTTTAGTGATAATAATACATTGGCTTTAAGTTCCGCCATTATTTTACCCCGCGTAACGCTTTTGTAACTTTTACTGCTTTTTCATGCCAGAATGAAAGCTGTTCCCAGTGCATATCCATAAGCGTTGAAAAATCCATTCCGGGAAGCAGCGCAAGAATTTCCGCGGCCATTTCCGCGACACGATCGCGAATTTCTTCTAAGCTGTATCTTTCTCCGTTATCATGTTCTGCGGAGTTTCCTCCGCGATGGTAGGGTTTTCGATATACGGTTTTGAAGAAAAATATGAGTCCCAAATACGTGTAACGTAATACCTTAAAACAGATAAATCATCTATATCGATTTGCGTGATAACGCTTTCGGGAAATCCTGAAAGAGAAGATAAAAGAGCTGTATCCGCGGCGACGCTGCCGAGCGGAATAGTACCGACTGCGATAAAATCTTTTGTTTTCGGGCGCTGGATTATGATTTTTTTTACATCAAGCTCACCGACTTTAAAAGGCTGTTTTAATTCGTATTCTATTGCCATGATATTTCCTTATGCCAATCTCGGGCTTGTGCCGGAATTGTAGGTGATATCCATTTCAGCGTCGCCAAGTTCGCCGGGTTCTGTTACCCATGCCTTCGGCATCATGTACTGTTTGCCGCCTGTTGTAAAAATGGTAAGCGTGTCTTCGCCGACATTTGATAATTCTTCAACGCCAAGAGAGCCTGTTGCGTTAAGTTTTAATTTTAATTCAGCGAATGTCTGACTTTCCGTATAACCCGTGTTTTCAGGAACTTCACCAGGCTTTGTTTCGCGTTTAACGCCTGCGGGCTTGAACGTGGCCCCTTTTTCCTGTATAGGAAGTTCACCTAACGCCTGCGAGATAACTCTTTGTACTCTTTCAAGTTTCATATACTTACTCCTATTTGAATTGCGTCAACCCTGCTGCGATGTAAAACTGACCAATCAGATTCGGCTCATGCGAATATTCAAGCCTTGTTTTACTGCCGGATTTGATTTCAACAAAAATTGATTTTTTATAATTTTCAAAATCCTGACACCACTGTTTTTCTTTGATAAAAACTTCCTGATAAAGTTCGGCAAGGAATGAACGGAAAACACCAGGCGACATCACGCGCGCTCCGGCTCCGAAATTTTCGCTTGTGCTTGCAAGCTTCCATGCTTTAAAACGCTTTTTCGCTTCAACGTTGATATATGTGCGCACAGCGTCCACAGTTTCCGTAACCTGAACATCAAGGTAGCTTGTGTCCCTGCCGCCGTCTGTGTTTTCGGTGTAACTGGTTACAAGCCGTTCGATTAATACATTACCGGTTGTGTCCAGGCGGTATGTGGCGACACCTGCTTCAAGTAACTTTTGCCGATCGTCAAAGTTATACGAAACGCTTGCATACAAATTAGTTATTTTAGCGTCGTAAGTATTTGCGGCTGGATCATCTGCCAGAATCCTGCAGGCGGACGCACACCATGCCGCGGCCCATACGCAAGGCAATTCCGGATTATTTCCGTGTGGAATAAGAACGATGTGCGGAGAATTTACTTCGCCTGCTTTTGAAAGGAGAGTGCCGTCTTCTGTTTTGCTTCCAATTTCGCCTGTCAGCGCGATGTACATTCTGCCGCCAATTTGCCGCATAGGGCCGTAACGCGATTCAAGTTCATCAGAACTTGTACGAATGTTTTTGACATCGTTAAAATCGCTTGCGATAAAGTTGTAACGCGTTTCGCCAAGCCCTTCAAGATAAGGTTTTATATCCGTTACGCCAACGCCGGCAGCCGTTTCTGTTTCTGTAATTGAAACACCGCCGATAAAAGAAATAATGATTACGCTGTTATTGTTTCCCGTCTCGCCTTTTATGTTAGCTGAAATGGTTACAACAGCGTTATCAGCGTCGGCGATTACCGGCAGTGTAAGTTCGGCGTTGATCTTTGCCGTGATAGCCGCAGCAACTGCCTGGGCATCAGCGCCCTTGGAAACAAACACGTTACAATTAAAGCCATTTACAATAACGTGCAACATTCCTGCGGATGAAGCGGAGCCGCTGACTGTAAACTTTTTATTCCATGCTGTCCCTGCATCCGGTTCCGGAATCGGAAGCACGTACAATTCTTCCGTTTTGTTAAGCGAAAGAAATGTTTCCGCCATAATAGCGGCAGAGCTTCCATGACCGAAAAGCTGATGAGCCTTGGCCGCGGAAATTACATTTACAGGCTTTCCGCTTTCAGCTTCTGATGTGGAAAGTTTATGTCCTATCATCAGAGCCTTTTTAATATCGCTCTGCGCACCCGCGAGCGAATTGTCGATTTCCTGATACTGTCCGGGAACCAAAAGATTCGCCGGAATTTGTCTAATCGGTACAGGCATGTAAAACCTCCAAATTTACATTATCTTGAGCGATCGCATTTTCTATTTTATGCGCCGCGTTATAACCTTCAAAATAATCAAGATCGGAAAGCTGCGCGCTTTCCAATTCTTGGACTTTCCATTTCCATTTAACGCCCCAAAGCGTTATGTTAATTTGATCAAGCGTTCCTGAATAAAGACATTCGGCTTCTATACGCTCGCCGCCGCCTAAACTCCATTCAGCATCCAAATTTTTAATAACCGGAACCAACGCCGATACTATTTTTAACGCGCCGTCATATAAACGATCTTTACTGTCGGCGCGGTATAATACCCAGCTTACAAAATCAATTGTGTGATCCTCGTCTGTATAACGTAAAAGAGACGTCAGTACTGCCGGAGTCTGATTTGCAAGCCGTTTAATTTCCGTTTCGTTAAACTGTCCCGGATGCGCCGTTATGTGCAGTTTTTTGTTTTCTTCAAAAGCCTTTTTTATCTGTGAGACAGCTTCATCTCGAATGTCAACTAACGTCATGCTACTTGCTCCTTCATAAAAATATCTAT
>WQSN01000065.1 GCA_009787835.1 Treponema sp. | reverse complement strand
ACCTGATCTATCCGCGCCTATTCTCATTCCGTCTATCCCGCAAGGCCTGAGTATATGTTCCCGGACATATTCTTCATAAAGCATTCCGGTTACTACTTCAACTATTCTGCCAAGGACATTATAAGCAAAATTTGAATAGAAATATTCTGTACCGGGTAAACTCCTCAGTGAGGTTTCAACGTTTAATCTTGTTACAGGAGAGCTGTATCCGAAGTCTCTATTAAAGCCTGATCTGTGTTCCAAAAGCTGCCTTACAGTTACATCAACAGGTCTCCCGTTAAATGTAGGCATACCGTACGCGTTCCTAAAAATGCCGTCCCTGCCAAAAACATTACCGTCAAGAGACAGCCTTCCTTCCTCATATAATTTTGATATTGCGACAGATGTTATCGGTTTTGACACAGAACCTATCCTCATTCTATGCTGAGGTGTTAATCTTATTGTATTGTTACGGTCTGCAAAACCGACGGCTCCTTCATAAACAAGTCTTTCACGACGGGAAATGGCAAGAGAAATCCCTCCGCGCAATTGATGTCTGTTGTAAAATTCAAGCAGGATTCTGTCGATAGTTCTTTCCATATCGTTTCTATTGCTGCTGCCGACCCATGGCTGTGCCTGCGCCGCAGGCTGTGCCGCGCTTAAGCCTTGAACAGTTACCGTATAACTGCCGCTTCCCCTGTTACCGTGAACTCCAGCGAAGAAAGTTATAACTTCCCCCGCGCGTAAATTACGCGAAAAGCGGAAATTACGGCCTTCCCCGCCGTCATCGTTAATAGTCGCCGCACTTGCCGTGCCGCTCGCTGCCGAAAACGCCACCGGGTCTAACGAACCGTTATTTGTTGATTCAAATGTGTAAGCTCCCGCAGAAGGCGCGGTAAAACTAAACTGCACCCTTTGCCCGTTATTTATATTGACAGTCGCAGGAGAGTTTACCGAAAGCGTTTGCTGCGCCTGCAAATAATTGCTGTTGGAAAACGCCGGCATAAGCATTAATAAAATTGCGATAAAGCCGTATTTTGATTTCATTTAATTCTCCTTTTTTCTCTCTGTCCTCTGTATCACCACAATCTTATCCACCCTCTATTCGCCCCATTCGTAAAGGAAATGCCGAGTACGCCACTCTGATTCGCCCATGTTGCTGCCGCTCCTGCCGATACGATTAAATTAGTATTTGTACCCGCCGGATAATTCGGGACGTTACCGGCAGGGCGGTTCCACGCGATTATTACGGCGTTGTTAGGTGAAGCGGTGTTAAGGTTATGAGTTCCGTTAACAACTGCGGCAATATTCCTGCCTGTTCCTGCCACTACGCCGCCTGATAAGTTGAATGTTCCTCCGGCTCTGCGCACGCCGGTGCCGTTAGGGGCGTTATTGCCAATTATTTCGCCGCCTGACATATTGACGATCGCATTGCTCCACATGGCTATACCGCCGCCGGGGTTAGTAACAGATGTGTTGCCGCTGATGTTGCCTCCGTTAATATTAAATACAGAGTTGCTGCCGGATATGCTTACGCCGCCGCCGCCGAGATTGGCTGTGTTGTCGCTGATTTTACCGTTAGCCAGAGTAAATACGCCTCTTGCGGTGACGCGCACTCCGCCGCCGTCCGCGCCTGTATTGCCTGATATTTCGCCGCCGTTCATTGCGGAAACAGCGGAAGATGTTACAACTACGCCGCCGCCATTTCCGCTCGCGGTATTGCCGTTGATTCTGCCACCGTTTAAATTAAATGTACTGCTGGTTTCCATAGCAACGCCGCCGCCAAAACCGCCCGCATTGTTGCCGCTGATTTCTCCGTGGTTTATATTGAATATACTGCCTGCGCCTGTCACAGAAACGCCGCCTGCATTGCCTGTTGAGGTATTGCCGCTGATTCTGCCGTTAGCCAGAGTAAATACGCCTCTTGCAGTGACGCGCACTCCGCCGCCAATCGCGCTTCTATTGCCTGAGATTTCGCCGCCGTTCATGGTGGAAACAGCGGAAACGGTTACAACTGCGCCGCCGCCGTTGCCGCTCGCAGTATTGCCGCTGATCATGCCGCCTGACATAATGAATACAGCGCCGCTGCCGGTAGCATACACGCCGCCGCCATGCTGCTGAGAGTTGTTGCCGCTTATCACTCCGCCTGACATTGTGAACGTGCCGCCGGTATTTACAAACACGCCTCCGCCGTTACGGGAGACGCTGTTGCCGCTTATCGTACCGCCTGACATGATGAATCTTCCTCCTCCCAATACGATTACCGCGCCGCCGTCAGCGTTAGCTGTCATGTTAATATTGTTGCGCAAAACAACGCCAGCGTTCATGGTGAATGTACCGCCGCCGTTCACGCGCACAATCGTTCCGCCTCCGCCTGTCTCGTCCTCCGGATCGTCTGTGTTTGCCGCGCCGGCGCTCTCGATATCCTCGCCATACAAATTATCATTGTCATTGCCGTCAAAATAAGCAGTATCTATAAAATTACTGCCGCCGCCGTCTATGATGATATTTTCCAGAACGAGCGCAGCCCCGTCAGAAACCGTTATAAGGCTGCCTGACGTACCGCGCGTTAGGGTTACAGGTCTTGAAGGATTAGCGCTGCGAATGGTTATCCTCGCGCCGGGTGTCGCGGGCCTTGGAATATTTATAGTTGTGCTCAGCGTAATATTTTGATCAAGTTCAATAACTACGTTTCCCCTGCCGCTCGTGTAAGGCCATAGCTGCCAAAGCAGTCTGTTAACCGGGGTTGAAGGCATATCGCCTATCCTGAAAGTCATAACCGCACCGGCATCGCTTATTCCGGTAATATTTATATTTGCCGGCGTTCCGTCATGCCAGCGGGCTGCCGGGGCACCTGTGCCGCTAAACTGAGTTGCGACGCCGTTTCGGAAAAGATCCGCGTCTCCTATAGTACTGTTTATTCCGTCAGCGTGTACGAGTTCTACACGCGAGAAACCGCCGCCGCCTACTCCTGACCTGCCCGCATTCATATCGATATGCCATATCAAAAGCCCGCTGTCATCGCGTCCTCTAATCCCCTGAGGTCTGCTGCCGGCATTTTGCGCTTCAATATAAAACGCTTCCCTTTCATTTCTCCTGAATATGAAAGCCTGATGACTGTTTGCTTCCAGAGTAAGCAAAGTTCCGGGAGGCGCGTTGGTTATATCAACAGGTTCTATCCAGCCTGCAGTATGCCTGTAATAAGGGTTGGGTTTCCAGCCGCTTTCCATAAGACAGCGCCCGTCCGCGGATACTCCGGGATGACCCCACCTCATCAATGCGTGACCGATTTCGTGCGCGAGTACTCCAAAACTGATAGGAGGAATCGAATTCTGGTTGGTGTTCATTCTGGTCCGCGAAAGGCCGGCTCCGGCAGTACTGGCAAAACCGCCTGAAACGAGCATAGTGATTAAAACCGGATTGCCCCGGCTGTCAAGAGTAACGCCGCTCATATCAAAATTCATGGTATCGAATATTTTTTTTGTCTCCCTCCATAAACCGTGGAGACCGCCGAAATCTCCGCCGCTTTGCGCGCGTGTAAACGGCAGTGTAACGACCGGCGCCACTACATGGTTAAGCTCAAGATGCCCGTTGGAAAAATGCTTATAATAGTCATAAATGGACATGGGAACATTACCGCCCCTCATGCCGCCCACACGGTTGAAAAGTTCATCTACCTGCTGCCTTGTGTGCACAGTCCTTTGATCCTGATACTCCACAATGATCGCCAGCCCCGTGATCCTTCCGGTTCTTGCTACCTGGGCGTAAGCATTGGAAAACGTCAATACGCACATTACAAAAATCGTAACAACTGTTTTTATTTTCATTCCTCATTCCTTTCTATACAATGATTGCTTATTTGCTCTCTGCTCTTTTTCATGCTATATTTAACCTATGGATGTTAACGAGGTAATGTATAATCCAATTGATAATGACAATATCAATATTTTTCATGCGATGAAAGTTCGTAAAAGCACTATTAAAATACTTGGTCTTTAGGAGGAAAAAATGCCCAGAATGACAGAAGAAGAAGCGTGGGCTCTTAGCGATCATTTTACCAATAATGAATACACCCTTGGCCCTGAAGGCAGCGATTGGCTTAGCCAGCGTGAAATGCGTTCTTTGGGTTTTTCCAACTTGACCATCAACTATCTTACGACCAAAGCCAATGCCCTGCATAAAAGCCCTGCACAGATCGTTGAGGAAATGGTGCGCAAAGAACTCGCTGCAGCTATTTAATTGCTCCTTCCTCATCCTAATTTCTCACTTTTCTTTCCTTCACTGTTCGCCAGGAGCGGGAAAGTTGGTAGGTTTTCCCCAAATTGTGAGTAAATAGTTTCGCACTGTGAGTGCTAAAGCAAAAAAGGGGGTAATTTGACAAGTTTCTTCTATAGAGAGGTATAAATGGAGAGAGGGAACTTGAATTTATAAGCCGTTTTGGGTTAAAACACCGTATTTTGCTCATTTGTTTATTTTTCCTGTCTTATGTAAAATATACCTGCCTAAAATGAAAATGTCCATGTCTTTGACAATATTTGAAAAAAAATACAAAAGAGTTTTTTAGGCTATTTTATGAGTATCAGGAACCGTTTAAAAGAATTAAACAAACACCTATGGGATAATTATTCGAGGCTTTTCCGAAACTAACCGAGTTTTGGAAAAGGCTCATTCAAGTTAACTTTTCAAAATAATTAACAAAATTTAATCCTGAAAAATGTTGATCTTGCGTCCACAAAGTACAGCTATATTTTAGATTTGTTGCGTAAATAATACTGTCAGCTATCGGCAGCTTATATTTTATACTTATTCTGGCAGCAGACAATGATAATTCTTCAGTTAAATCAATAACTTTGCCTTGTTTCATATGTCCAACCGCGAGAAGAGCGTCGTCTTCATTTCGTTCAAGTAATAATTTTTTAAATACTTCATAAAGCGTAATTACAGGAACTATCAATTCTCTTGTATTCTCAACTATGTCAGAAACAATATCCCCTGCTTTAGTGCCAGCAAAATATTCCAGCCAAAATGATGAATCAATAATATTCATATTCTGTCATTTTCTCGTATAATATTCGTATTTATTCCTTGAAATATACCTTTCATTTTTTTAATTGGTTTTAATGGGATTAATTCGATTCTATTATTATAAGAAATGAACTCAAAAGTATCACCCGTTTCTAAACCATACATCTCGCTTATATCCTGAGGGAAATCCAATTGGTTATTTTTTGATAATGTAACTGTATTCATAAAATATCTTAGTTCTCATTTTATGATAATTAACAAATAATGTCAAATTAAAGAATTAAACAAACACCATCCCAAAAAAAAATGGGCAATGGAAAAACCCATTGCCCACTTGAGGTTGTTTCAAAACTTCAGTCTTGGAACAATCTAACTTTGCCTTACGGTGTCGGCATCGATACGATTTCTCCGGTCTTATTCCATAACGCGCCGATAGTACCGCCATTATAGGTGACTGATGATGGTTGTAAATCTACATTGCGGCAGCCAGTTTTTCCCTAACCATTTCGTTAATAATCTGATCGGGTGTTTTATGGTCTGACAAAGCCTTTGTAATTAAGTAATCGGCGGAAAGGTCGTCAATAGCTATCAACTTAAAAGATTTCTTCGCAAAACCGCCATTCTTACTTGGATCTACTCTGGGCGGATTTTTTGTATAGTATTCATCCAAAGCGTCAGCTTCTTCATCGGTCATTGTTTTCATACCTTCCTCCTATCGGTTTAATAAATTAATAAAAATGCTCCGGCACGGCATTGCATGAAAAACGTGAATCTTCCCGTCATCCAACTCATTATACATTATTTCAAGCGGATTTCCTTTTCTGCTAAAACCGATAAGGAGACGCTTTTCCTCATCATCTTCATCGGGAAGGTCATACACAGCAGTAGTAAAAGCCCACTTGATATCCGCTTCAGTAACATCATGTTTAAAAGCAGACGGTCTGCAAACAATATCCGGCAACATGATTAAGTATATGCTATACGGTTTTAATCTGCAACTCGGCATCACGAAGAGGAAGCGTTTAAGCGTTTCGGCTGTTACATATTTTGCATGGCTTTTCTTGAGTTTTCTACCATTTGACTGGCTTCTCTTTTTACGCCTTCGGTAAGTTCGCTTAAGCGTCCCATTGCCTGCAATACCTGTTTGCTTCCCTGTCCCTGTTCGTCCATGGCGTTCAGAACGCTTTTGTCCTGTTCCGCAACAGTTTTTACGCCTTCGTCAATCGCATCGAATTTTTTTAATACGTCCCCGGTGGATTTGGTTATCGTGTCAATGGACGACTTAATTTTCTTTAATGCCGCGCTGATGGTCTTGGACTGCGCAGAGGAAGATTCGGCAAGTTTGCGTATCTCATCGGCAACAACGGCAAAGCCTCTGCCTGCTTCTCCGGCATGGGCAGCTTCAATCGCCGCGTTCATCGACAGAAGGTTGGTTTGGGCGGCGATGTTTTGCATAACGGAGTTGATTTCCAAAAGGGATTCCGACTCGCGGGTAATTTCCTGAATGTCCGCGGCAATGCCGTTAATGCCCGCATGTCCTATCTCTGACGCTTCCTGCAATTCTTTTACATTCTCCGTGTTTTTATGCAGCGAGTTGCTGACGGAATGAATGTTGGCTATCATTTCTTCGATAGCCGCCGATGATTGCGTAACCGCGGCGGATTGTTCCGACACATGCGCGTTTAACTGCTCCGACATGGTTTGAATACTCTGCTGTATAAGAAGTTCCTTTTCCCTGTTTTTGTAATATTCGCGCAAGTCGCGGGTGTAGCAGATAACAACAGGTTTGCCGCCGATTGTTACCCTGGTTGCGGTTTCTTCGACCGGAACCGGCTCGCCCTTGCTGTTTTGGTAGGTGTATTCATACCGGTGGCTGCCTATATCAAAAGCGGTCTTGATCAACTCGCAGGATTTTTGCATTGAATCTGTGCCGTCCGGCTGCCGCGGCGGAACAAAACGTTCAAAATTTTCAAGGTATGTCTGCCTGTTGGTTTCAAACATTTTTTCTACTTCTTTGTTGACATCAAGGGTGTTGTATTTTTCGTCAAAAATGGCGCAAATCATCGGCGCTAAATCGAGTATTGCCTGCTGCCTCTCCTGAACTTCGCTCAGTTGTTTGGTTTTTTCATCCGATTCCGCAAGATGCTGTTTGGTTGTTTCTTCAATTTTAATTCTCAGATCTGATTCTTTCTCTATCATAGAATAAAAAAGATTGAGCCTGCGCTTGCTTGCAAGACCGGTGGTGGTACTCGTTATTAAAATGCCGATTATCCTGAAAACCTCGTAATAAATGGGGAACGCTACATCATACTGCTCTCCGTCAAGCATAAATGTATGGGGTATATCCAGAACATCCTTGTTTACGATAACAAGTATTATATAGGTAAATGACGCATAATAGCCCGACCAGTACGCGCAGCGGGAGTCGTACCTGAACGCTCCGGCTCCTATCAATATCATATAAAATAACGCTCTGAAAGAAAGAAACGGGAGAGGCGGCGACAACTGCGGATAGGTGCAGCCGACCCAGATGATCGCGGTAATAAGTGTCATGTCGATAAACGAACAGATGTATTTAAATTTTTCCGGAAGTATTTTTGTTCTGCGGACGTATATGAACAGATAGATTGCATAGAACAGTAAAAGGCTGGTAATTACATGTGCCCGCCAGGGAATCCAGTCAGCGCCGCCTATGGATCTGATAATGGCTACGCCTGATGTGCTTGCCGTAAAGATAATACCCATTATTAAGCGGATATTGCTGATGAGCTTTTCACCGCCATGTTCGTCGTTCCTGATTCGTTCGTTAATTTCTTCGATTGTCATTTTATCGCTATCTCCATCTCATTGTATCTTTTTACATGCATATTTTCAAGGAGATATTAACATTTTTCATTATAACAAAAAAAATGCAAAAAGCGTTTTTGTTTTCCCCATCCCAATAAAAAAAAGTGGGCAATGGAAAAACCCATTGCCCACTTTAATTTTTTCCGTTCAGTTTACTTACGGATTCTTCCTGTCTTCCAGTTCGCCGATAGCTTCGGCAGGGGCTGTTATGTTGATTGTACCCGCACCAG
Organism: Treponema sp.; assembly: GCA_009787835.1. Lineage (GTDB taxonomy): Bacteria > Spirochaetota > Spirochaetia > Treponematales > Breznakiellaceae > WQXQ01. Next base: position 3,093 of record WQSN01000065.1, on the reverse strand, counting down.
CTAAAATACCCACGTCTGCTGCAGTGGAGGTATTTCTGAAATTGCCGGTAATGGTTCCGCCAGTCATGGTAAAGTTAGCTTCACCAAGAATAATTACGCCGCCGGCATGGATGCTAGCTGCAACGGGATTGGAGGTACCGGTGAGAATATTGTCGGTAATGGTTCCGCCGTTCATGATAAAAGTAGAATTGGCGCCGGACACACGTACAGCGGCAGTCATACTGCTGGTAGCACTACCAGTGTGTCTGTTCCCGCTGATTTCTCCGCCATTCATAGTGAAAGTACCTTCGGTTATCGACACCACGTTAATAGTAGCGGTAGAAGCAGAATATCCGGTGATTTTCGAGCCGGTTTTCATTGTAAATGCGCTTCCTGAGGCCAACGATATAAGGTTACTTCCGGTATTACCGTCAAAAGCTCTGACAGTTATGTTTTCTCCCAGCGTGAGCGCAAAGCCGTTTGTAAGAGTGAAGATGCTGCCGGCTGTCGTTCGGCCTATGGTACGTTCGCCGCCCAAGCCGATAATAGTCAGATTGCGGTTTGCCCTGTTCAGAGAAGAACCTGTCGTGGTAACGTCCCGATCTATTATCAGGGTATATACGCCGTCAGGGTTACTGCTGTTGGTAATATAGTTCACGGCGCTGCTTAGGTCATTTGACGAAACATTACCAATACGGACATCGCTGGGTAAAATCGGCGCCGCTTTGAAGTACAGTCCGGGTCGGATGATTGGGGTGGTTATCGCCGCAGGTGGTGTAACCTGAACAGGAGTGTGCTGGGATACAGTAGAACCGATTCCAATCCGTCCGTTGTCATTCACGCCCCAGCCCCAGATTGTACCGTCCGCTTTGATTGCAAGGGTGTGCATCGACTGCGAAGAAATGGTTACCCAAGTGTCCGTTCCTATTCGAGTGGGTGTGGTGGTGTTGGTTTGTTCTTCGATAGGGATACTAAGACCGGTTCTGCCGCCCCTATTAGATCCCCATGACCAGATTGTTCCGTCTGTTTTCATCGCTACGGTGAAACCCCAAATTTCCTGCGAAGCCATTCCGGTGTCATTCGATCCGGCGGTTACGTATTCCCAGTCAGTGTCTGACCCTACCTGGCGAGGTGTGCTGGCTGCATTAGCGGGCATGATCTGGAACCGGTTATTTCGTCCCCAACCCCACAGCGTTCCGTTCGTCTTGACAGCCATAATATGGCTGCCACTTGCGGATACTTGTTTCCAGTCATTATCAGTTCCAATCCTGACGGGAGCGGAGCGGTTTGTATTTGTACCGTCTCCAATATCATTTAATGTATTGTTATGTCCCCATGCCCACAGCGATCCGTCTGTCTTTATCGCCAGGCTGTAGGAAGCGTTTACGGTAATGGACGCCCAGTCATTAGCATTCCCTATCCGTTGGGGGGTGAGGACGGTTTGGTTAAAATCTGAAATATTTTGCCCGAGTTTTCCGGAGCTATTATGTCCCCATGACCACAATGACCTGTCCGCCTTGATCGCCACGCTGTGTTCGCTGCCCGCCGCCACCATTCTCCAATCAGTGTCCGTCCCTACCTGCGTCGGCACGAGGGTTTGACCGTCCGCTGTCCCGAGACCGGTACGACCATGGGCATTGTTTCCCCATGCCCACAGCGAGCCGTCCGCTTTTAAGGCTAAAGTATGTCCGTTCATCCCACTCTGGAAGTTGGAACTAAACGCCACGTACGCCCAGTCGGTATCAAACCCTATTTGTTCGGGTACATATTGGTCGGTGGTTGAATTGGGAGTTATATTGCCTTTGCCAAGCTGACCGCTCGCATTAGCTCCCCATGTATAAAGCACGCCGTTCACGATGGCGGCGCTGTGCGCTCCGCCTGCTACAGCAAATAGCTCTGCAGCCTGCAAGGCAGGTATCGGAAGGTTTGACGCGTCTCCAATCACTATAGAAAAAGCCTTTGTGTCCTCTCCTACATTGTTTGTCACTTTTATAGTAATGTTAGATGTGCCAGTGGCGGTTGGTGTACCGGATATTGTATTACCCGTAAGGCTCAAACCAGCCGGTAATGTTCCGCTGGCAATACTCCAGGTATAGGGCACATCACCTGTCGCTGCAAGGCTTTGGCTGTACGCATGTGAAACAACGCCGCTATTCAATGCCGTAGTGGTTATGGTTGGAGCTACGCCGCCGGTGATTGTTACAGTTTCTCTGGTAAATGTAGCCGGACCCCATGTCAATGTATTATCGTTATCGGATAATGAAATTGCGCCCGTAGAATCCCCGTAATACCCGCTGCCGAGTAAGGTCAAAGTAGTTCCGCTTACCGTCCATGTGCCGTATCCATCGGGAAGCCAGTCAGTTGAACTGTCTTCGATCGCTAAATAGGTTCCGTTCGACCTCAGCACAAACCCATCCTTGCTGCCCGCAATAGCTTCGTCAATCCATGCTTCGTTAGCCGCATTTACAAGACGGGCGCTGTTAATACTAACTGCAATGGAAAGTTCCTTTGTGTCGTCTCCTGCGATGTTAGCCGCTTTAACAGTAAATGTTTGTGTGCCAGTTGCGGTTGGTGTTCCCGATATTATGCCGGTTTCAGCCGCAAGGGCTAAACCTGCCGGTAAATCCCCGCTTTCGATGCTCCATGTAATAGGTGTGTCGCCTGTTGCCGCAAGTGTGGCTGTGTACGCTGTTCCTTCCGTGCCGCCCGGCAAAGTAGTCGTTATAATGGCTGGCGGTATAGGTGCGGGGTCTTCGCAAGCAATCACTGAGAGTCCGATTATCGCAGCAAGTGCAATAATCCCGATAACCTTAAACGTGTTTTTCATAAAAAACACTCCTTTTTGTTTGTGTTACCTGTCCTTTAGGCAGATAATCACCGGCTTCTTATGAAGCCTTAAATTTATCCATCCTCAAGGATGGGTTTTTCCCCATATTGTGAGTAAATAGTTTCGCCCTGTGAGTGCGGGAGTAAAAAAGGGGGTAATTTGACAAGTTTCTTCTATAATGGAGAGAGAGAGAGAGAGAGAGAGAGAGAGAGAGAGAGAGAATTTGAATTCATCTGCTGTTTTGTGTTAAAACGCCGTATTTTGCTCATTTGTCCATTTTTCATGTC
>WQSN01000064.1 GCA_009787835.1 Treponema sp. | reverse complement strand
GAGGCGCGGATATACGGCTCCTGCGCGCCTTCAATGCGGCCTTCATCGGGGTAATCCATTGGATTGTCAATAAAAGTTTCATCGCCTCCGCGAATGCGCACCTTGTACCTGACAGATGGAGCTGTAAAAATTACGGATTGATCAAATTCGCGTTCAAGCCTTTCCTGAATGACTTCCAGGTGCAAAAGACCCAAAAAGCCGCAGCGGAAACCAAAGCCAAGTGCGGCAGAAGAATCTTTTTCATAAACAAGCGATGCATCGTTAAGTTTAAGTTTTTCCATGCTGGTCCGCAGCTCTTCATAATCATTGGAATCTACGGGATATATTGATGAAAACACAACCGGTTTCACCTCACGGAAACCGGGTAGCGGAGAAGAACACCGGTTATCTGCGCCTGTCACTGTGTCGCCTACCCGCACATCGCTTACAGTTTTTATTCCGGCTATGATATAGCCGACATCACCCGCAGACAGTTCTCCGGTTTCAACTAACGCAAGTTTAAAAACACCGGCAGTCTCTACCTCGTACACAGAATCGCTTGACATAAAGGCAATCTTCATGCCTTTTTTGATTTTTCCGTCAAAGAGCCGCAGATGCACCACAACGCCGCGATAGGGATCGTAGTGGCAGTCAAAAATAAGCGCGCGTAACGCACAAGAGGGATCGCCTGAAGGAGATGGAATGGAACTTACAATCGCCTCGAAAAGCTCATCAATCCCTGTACCCTGACGGGCGGAAACCAACAGCGCGTTATCCGCGTCCAGTCCTAAATCTTTTTCAATCTGTTTTTTCACCCGAGGAACATCGGCGGCCTGCATATCTATCTTGTTGATAACAGGCACAATTTCAAGATTATGTTCCAGGGCAAGGTACATATTCGACAGAGTCTGCGCCTGTACCCCCTGAGTCGCGTCCACTAAAAGGAGCGCACCCTCACAAGAATTTATCGCCCGGCTCACTTCATAACTAAAATCAACATGACCGGGGGTATCAACCAGATTGAGCGTATACTCATTCCCATCCAAGGCTGTGTAGGGAATTGTTACCGCCTGGCTTTTTATCGTTATACCCCGTTCCCGCTCAATATCCATATTATCGAGAATCTGATCTTTAAAATTACGGTCATCGACAAGCTTAGCCTTTTGTATTAGCCTGTCCGCTAAAGTAGATTTGCCGTGATCAATATGAGCGATAATGCAAAAATTTCGGATAAATTGAGTCTGAGCCATTGCTCACACTATAACGGTTATAAGGTAATGTCTCAAGGGTAAAAGGCGAAGCGTCCATCACACGCAGTCTTGTTAAGGGAAAAAATATTAAAGATGCCGCGCCTGATCTGCTTATTTTTCCAGGTATTCAGCCAGTTCATTTAATTCAAGATGAACAGTTTTAATCTTCTTTTCACTATGCAGTTCTATTGGAAACCATTCTTTGGCTATTTCCCTTAAAAAATCGGCTTTATGTTCAATAGAGTGACCCTGCTTTAAAACTTTATAGAGTTCATCCTGATCAACCGCGCTTTTGCCTTCTTTTGTTTTTTTGGTTTGTTCAGAACTCATGGCCGCCAATCCGCATCTGTACGCAAAAACTATGGCTTCTTCAAGATCATTAAAATCAGTGCCGGCAATATTAATGCTAAATTCCAGTTTTGTAGCAATGTTATGCTGAATACTTTTATCGCTATATTTGCCGATTACTTTGTTATCAACTTTATTTAACATGCTGACTTTTTGACCCATACTTACTCCTTTATAATTTTCCCGGAGCCGTAATCCCTTAAAACAGATCAAAGAATTCCAACTCTTTTGAAAATTCAATTATATAATTCCCTGTATTATACACTATCTTTTAATATTTTGCCAAGCCCATTTGCGGATGGCAAGAGGCAGTTGCAAGCGCCCTTGTTTAAAAGTTTTGTTTCGTTTATCATTAAGCGGGTATCAAAAATCAGATACTACCATAAAATGATTTAAGGAGCGATTTATGAGACAGTTTTTCACATCAGAATCGGTTGGCGAAGGCCACCCGGATAAACTTTGCGATCAGATTTCTGACGCAATTCTTGACGCCTGTTTAAAGGATGATCCGGAAAGCCGGGTTGGATGCGAAACCTTTGTGTCAACTTCTTTAGTACTCATCGGCGGGGAAATCACCACTAATACTTATATTGACTTCAATAATCTGGTGCGCGAGATCGCGAAAGACATTGGTTATACCGATCCCGCGTTCGGTCTTGATTATAACTCAATGGCTGTCCTTAACATGATCCACAGCCAGTCTCCTGACATATCGCAGGGAGTTTCAGGCACAGGTCTTAAAAAATTTAAAGGGCAGCAGGGAGCGGGAGATCAGGGCATGATGTTCGGGTACGCGTGCAATGAAACAAAAGAGCTTATGCCCATGCCGATAATGCTTGCCCATAAAATTCTTTTAAACGCTTCCAAACTGCGCAAAAACGGTGCAATCAAATGGCTGCGCCCCGATTCAAAAAGCCAGGTAACAATCGAATATGACGGTCAGAAACCCATTCGAATCGATACTGTGGTAGTTTCCCATCAGCACGCTCCTGATGTTACCTATAAAGAGATTGAAGCGGCAGTAATCGAAAAGATAATCAAACCGGTGCTTGAACCGACTGGCTTATTGGATAAAAAGACAAATTACTATGTTAATCCCACTGGCCGGTTTGTGATTGGCGGGCCGTTTGGCGATTCAGGGCTTACAGGACGAAAGATCATCGTAGACACTTACGGCGGCATGGGGCGGCACGGCGGCGGCGCTTTCTCCGGCAAAGATCCAACCAAGGTAGACCGTTCTGCGGCATACGCAGCACGTCATGTCGCTAAAAATATTGTAGCCGCCAAGCTGGCGGAAAAATGCGAGATTCAGCTTGCCTACGCGATTGGCGTGCCGTTCCCGGTATCGGTTATGGTAGATACCTTCGGAACCGGTAAAATCGGCGAAGACCGCATTGAAAAAGCGATATTAAAGGTTTTCGATTTAAGCCCTTCCGGAATAATCAAAGCGCTGGATCTCCGCCGTCCTATTTACCTTAAAACAGCCGCTTACGGTCACTTCGGCCGCTCGGAATTCCCATGGGAAAAAACGGATAAAGTTGAAGAACTGAAGAAAGCGGTTGAATGAGGCTTTGCCAAAACCAAAATAATTGAGGCTGTTCCAAAAACTGAAGTTTTGGAACAACCTCAATTAAAAATTCCTATAAATATATCGGGGGGGGACGTGTGGCATCAGATGAACATGGTAATTTGCTGATTGATACCGGCAAGGTGAGGTTTTTTTGCGAGGTTCTCTTTAAGGCTTATGGGTTTTCTGCTGATGAAAGCAAAATAATAAGCGATGCGCTGATACGGGCGGATCTTTACGGAATTGAATCGCATGGCGTACACCGGCTTGTCCGTTATCATGATGAAATAACATCCGGCCAGGTTGATGTAAACGCTAAACCAGAAATTGTCCATGAAACAGGAATCTCCGCCTGTATAGAAGCCAATAAGGCGATGGGTCAGCTTACGGGCGCTTTCGCCATGAAGCTCGCAATTGAAAAAGCGCAAAAAACGGGCTGCGGAATGGTAACTGTCCGCAACTCCAACCACTACGGGATAGCCGGTTATTATACAGAAATGGCAGCCGCAGAAGATTTAACCGGCGTCTGCATGACAAACACAGAGGCCATCTGCGTGCCCACATTCGGCGCCCAGGCAATGACGGGAACCAACGCAATGGCGCTTGCCATGCCCGCGGATCCTTTTACTTTTTCGTATGACGCGTCCACAACCGTTGTTCCGCGCGGCACGATTGAGGTATTCAGAAAGAACGGGCAGCCGCTGCCCGATCAATGGGCGTTAGACGCAAACGGCAATCCATGCAATGACGCGGCGGTTGTTATTGATAATATCATAAGAAAAGCCGGCGGCGGCATCGCTCCTTTGGGAGGACTGGGAACTTTAAGCGGCGGACATAAAGGTTATGGACTCAGCATTATTGTGGATCTTTTTACAGCCATTTTATCAGGCGGGCTTACATCAAATTATGTGAACAGAAAAAGCGATCTCACAGGCATCTGTCATTTTTTTATGGCTATTGATTACGGTATCTTCGGCGATAAAAAATCCATAAAGGCGAATATGTCCAAATTTTTACAGGAACTGCGCGACAGCAAAAAAGCCGAAGGGCATGAGCGCATCTACACCCACGGCGAAAGAGCCGCGCAGATGATGTCCAAAAGAATAAACGGACAGATCCCCGTAAATGAAAAAACATTCAAAGAGATGAAAAATATCGCGGGAAAACTCGGCGTGGAATTTAATCTGTTAAATTAATGATCTGGATTGCAGAATTCCCCTAATTCCCCGCAAGGGGCCTTGCGGTTACTTCTCTGGAGAATTCTCCCGTGTTGTATTCATCATACGAGACTACCCTGAAATAATAGAGCGTTCCGTTTTTAAGACCGTCTATTAATATGCTGTTTGTTTTTCCCGCGTTAACGGGAGAAGAGCCCAATGAAGCACCCGCTCCGAAAAGCTCTCCGCGGACATTGCTGTAGTAGATAAGGTAACCTGTGGTATTTATGTCAGGGCTGCTTCTCCAGCTTAACCGCACTCCGCCGTCAACAGCTACCGCTGTTAAATTTACGGGAGGCAGCGGCGGGTTTCCCGGCATGTAAACAATGCGTATTTCATCAAGATAGGGGCTTGTCTCCCCGTCCGCGGAAGGATAAAAATCGGCGGCTATTTGCACATAACGCCCGTAAACGCCCGTAATATCAGAACCCGGGATAAAACTTGTCCATGTGCGCTCATTCATTCGGAACGGATTTTCGCCTGAGCGGATAAAAAACTGTATTTCAGAATCATCTGAAAAACGGAGTCTGCCGCTGTCGTGGAATTCATTATAAAGACCTGTTCTGCCGCCTGTTACATTAATCCTTATAAGGCGGCTGTTATTTTCACCCAGATCAATCGCAGCAGTTTCCATTCTGCCGCCTGATGAAGAGTACTTCTGAATTGTCGCGCGTTCAATAAAGGCACTGTGGATTTTAAATTCATCCATCAGTCCGATATACTTTCCGCCCAATATAAACGCTCCGCCGTTACCTGCAATCGGCTGATAAACATTGCCGCCTTCACGTCCTGAAGGAGTCGCATAGGCGATTACTTCGCTATAACCGTCTGCAAGATATTCAATTAACCCTGTCATCGCGTCAAAACGAACCAAGTGATGGCTCCATGTTTTCGGAACAACAGGAGAGCCTCCTGAGAATTCAATGTTTATATGAGACAGTCCGTCCGCGGACGCGAAAAAATTATGGAATGTCCAGTTAAGCCTGTTTTTGGAAGCGGAACATATTATGCGCTGAGTAACATAATTTCCGTTAACCTGCCTTATCGCTGTCCAGGAAATTATCTGTTCGCCGTTTTCAAACAACTGCGGGTACATCCAGAATTCCAGAGTAAAATCTCCAATGCGGCTGCCTGGAGCGAAAACGGCATTGCCGCGCTGCGGTTCAATTATTATGGGACTGTTTCCGTCAAACAAGGCGGCTCCTGATCCGCAGCGCGCAAACCTGCGATCCGCGGCATTTATTTCCTGATGTGCGGAAACCCTGTAACGGTCAATGCTGTCCCTGAAAAGAAAAGCGGTTTTTTCGTCAAATGAAACAGATAAATCCAAAGAACTTTCTGTAAGCGAAATAAAATTGCCTGTTACTCCGGAAGCAGCGGAGTATCCTGAATCTGACGCTGATGAGGAAAGTTTTAATACAGGATTTGATCTGACAGAAGCGGCTTCTATTATGCCATTTTTATATTCGGCGAATTTCCACGATGCTTCGCCTCCAATAAGGAGCGTATTCTCACCTACCCCGGAAACACTACCGCAAACAAACGGAAAAATGTATATTATGTGTATGAAAATCATTAAATTTTTCATGGTTTTCCATTTCTTTATCGGCAAAAATTGAGATGAAAGATCAAATAATTTCAGAAAACATTGAAAATTTAAAAGCCGCCGCCCTGGACGCTCCAAAAGAGCCCGGTGTCTATATAATGAAAAACGATGATGGTCAGATAATCTATGTAGGAAAGGCGAAATCCCTAAAAAACCGGTTAAAGTCCTACTTTTCAGGCGAAAAAGACATAAAAACCGCTACCCTGCTGCGCCATATCCGTTCCTTTGAAACTATTATTGTAGCCAGCGAATACGAAGCATTGCTTCTGGAGAATACCCTTATAAAACAGCATTCGCCAAAATATAATATCAGCCTGAAAGACGGCAAAACATATCCTGTTATTCGCGTAACGCATGAAGACTTCCCTAGGATTTTCCGCACCCGCCGCGTAATACATGACGGCAGCCTCTACTACGGACCGTTTCCGAATGTGCAGGGCGTTGATACAATGCTGGAACTTATCGATAAACTTTTTCCGCTGCGCAAGTGCAAAACGGTTAAAAAGAGGGGGCCGTGCATGTATTACCACATTGGCCGCTGCATGGCCCCATGCTGCGCGAAGATAAGCGCAAGCGAATACAGTCTTCATGTGCAGCGCGTGCAGAAACTTCTGTCAGGTGAAACTGATGCGCTGATTATCGACCTTACCGTCCAAATGCACGAAGAAGCAAAAAAGCTGCAGTTTGAACAGGCTGCCCGCATCAGAAACGCCATTAAGCAGATTGAAAATATTTCCTGCGAAGAGAACGCTGTAGAAGATCTAAATCCTGAAGACAGGGACTATATTGCCTGGGCGGCGGACGGAGTTCTGTCTACCTTTACTGTTTTTTCCATGCGCGGCGGCAGGATGACAGGCCGGAATTTATTCCGCACCCGTTCCGCCGCCTGCGAATGGGAATCTTTGGAAATTTTTATCACTTCTTATTATGATTTTTCAAGGCTCCCTCCTGTAAAAATTTATTTACAGACAGCCGGCAACTCATCTCCTGACATCAGTCCAAACTCCCTTAATTACTGGTTCAAAGAGAAGTTTGGTTACGAACCGGAATTGTTAACGCCAGCGGAAAAACATCATGAGGCGATTTTGACGATGGCGAAACATAACGCGCTTGAGGATTTACGGAAACGGCTGAAGGAAAGAGGAGCGGGACCCGCTCTTGATGAACTTGCCGGGGTTTTAAATCTGGAAACAAGGCCTGAACGGATCGAAGGATTTGATATCGCGCAGCTTGACGGCAAACATCCTGTCGCTTCATTAATTTCATTTAAAAACGGAATTCCGGATCGAAAAAATTACAGGCACTTTAAACTGCGCACAGTGGTCGGCATAGTGGACGATTTCGCCTCCATGCGCGAAGTTGTAAAGCGCCGTTACTCCCGCTTAATCCGCGAAGGATCTGAACTGCCCGACTTAATACTTATAGACGGAGGCATTGGACAGGTAAACGCCGCAAAGGGAGTGTTAGACGAATTAAAAATTGACTGCGGAGTTGTAGGGCTTGCCAAACGCGAAGAGGAACTATGGCTCCCCGGCGCAAGGAAGCCGATAGTCCTTTCACGTCAGTCCGAAGCGTTAAAGGTACTGCAGCATGTCCGCGATGAATGCCACCGTTTCGCCACTGGTTTAAATCAGAGGCTGCGCTCAAAAGATCTGTTCTTCCCTGTTCTGGAATCGGTAGAAGGCATTGGTCCAAAACGCGCAGCCGTTATAATGAAAAAATATGAGTCAATCGCAAACATTGCCGCAGCAGATGTGAATGAAATATCCGAAAGCTGCAAATTAAGCGAAGCCGCCGCCCGCGCAGTCCGCGCTGTTGCAAAAATCTCACTTGAAAACCAGGCGCAGGAAATCAATATACTCCGTCGCAAACATTAAACTTGACCCATAAAAAAAGTTACTTCTAAAGCGTGTGCGTAAAACTCTACCGGCTCCTAATGGCCGTGGCCTTGTATAACGCACGCTTTGGCGTGACCGTCTATGTGATCCACGCCAATGTCGCCGGCAGAGTTTCACACACACGCTTTAGAAGTAATTAATTACTGGAATATTTATATATGCAGGATATTAATAATAAATTTCTCTTTCGTTAGTGATACTTTCTATAAATTTAATCAATAATGAATAAAGCGGGCTGCGCAAATCCCTTTCAGGGGCATTCGGCGTGGATCACGTACAAAGCCACGCCAAAGCGTGCGTTGTAGACGGCCACGGCCGTTTATGACCCTGACAGGGAATTGCGCAGCCTGTATTTATTAATTATTAAATCTCTCAACATGAATGTATAAATAAACACTATTGACAAGTTCGAAAAATACAAATAAAAACAAAATGGAGGATTACATGAAAAATTCATTTAAAGGTCTGCTTATCGCAGGAACGTTATTATTGGTATTTAATTATACTGCTACAGCCAGCGGTTTGGCTAACCGAACTAATACCCTCAGAATAGGCGCTACACCGGTACCGCACGCTCAATTACTGAATTTGATTAGCGAAGACATGGCATCTCATGGCATCACATTACGGGTGGTGGAGTTTACAGATTATGTTCAGCCTAATATGGCGGTAATTTCGGGAGATTTAGACGCGAATTTTTTCCAGCATATTCCATATCTTGAATCAAACGCGGAGTGGTCATCCAAACTTACTTCGGCATTCGGAGTCCATGTAGAGCCTTTCGGTCTGTACTCGCAGAAGTATTCCAGTGTTTCAAGCCTTCCAAACGGCGCTTCCATTGCCATCCCCAATGATCCATCCAACTGCGGAAGGGCGCTTTTACTGCTCCAGTCAAATGGGCTTATAACTCTCAGAGACGGAGCTGGACTTAATGCGTCTCCCAGGGACATTATAAACAATCCTAAAAATTTCCGCTTCCAGGAACTGGAAGCCGCTCAGCTTCCCCGCTCCCTTCAGGATGTGGATGCCGCGACAATAAACGGCAATTATGCCCTTGAAGCCGGATTTAATCCAATCAGGGATTCGCTCATAATAGAAGGCGCGGATTCTCCGTATGTTAACATCGTTGTTGTGCAGAAAGGAAATGAAAACAGCGAAAAAATTCAGGCGCTAAGAAATGCCCTGCTCAGCCAGAAAGTTAAAGATTATATTAACAGAAATTATGGGGGCGGTGTTGCTCCGGTATTTTGAAAATAACTAAAACGCAGACAGGCTGCGCAAAGCTATACCAGCTCCGGAAAGGAAAACCGCTTACGCGGTTAATTTTAAGAGTGGCCATCTACAACGCATGCTTTGGCATGGCATTATAGGTGATCCACGCAGATGTCGCCGGCATAGCTTTGCGCAGCCTGCCCGCGGTTTAGCTGTTTTCAGTATTTTTTGTTTTGGATATATAATTATTAGACTTGTTCAAAAATTCGGTTAACTACCGGACAACTCTATTTTATTTTTCATTCCCTTAATAATCAGAGATACCGTAACGCATCACATCATCATCAGTGGTTACTAACTTTATTCTTTCGCATATTGCAGAGGCAATAAGTATTCTGTCAAATGGATCACGATGAAAAACAGGCAAAGTTTCCAATTGCTTAATATGCTCTTCCTTGATGTAAAGAAGCTTAAAGCCATTTTCTTCCACAACAGAAAAGAAATTTGATACTCCGCCTTCAAAAGTTAATTTACCAAGATTAATTTTTATAGCTAATTCCCATGCGGAAGCAATACTGACATATTTTTCATTTTTTGGATTCATTATGATTCCCAATACTTTATCCGGGAGTTTTTTTACATTACCAAAAAACCATAAAACTATATGTGTATCCAAAAGAAATTTCATTACATATACTCTTTAAAATCATCAAGTGGAGCGTTAAAATCATCTGCCATCCATATTTTCCCCTGCATACATCCTGGCTTTGGAGATTTTTTTTCAGGTTCAGATGAAATGCTGAATGGAATACCGCGATGCCTGATCGCCTGCCGTAAAAAAATATTAATCGCGGTAGACATATCCAATCCTAAAGATGAAAAAACATCTTGCGCCTGTGTTTTTATATCACTGGCTACCCTAATATTAATATTTGTTACCGACATATATACCTTCCTGTGGAATATATTATTACATTGTGCGCATATTGTAAATATTTTGAATGCAACAAAAACAAAACTGTCAGTTTGTATAATATTAAACTGAAAGCGACTTGTAATAAACACTATGAAATGATAAAATACTTGTAATACAACAAATCATTCTAATGGCTCAAATTTAGCGGGGGATTTATGATTTTTCAAAGTAATGTAATGAAATGCATTTGTTTTTTGGCTGTTTTATTTACCGATGTTTTACTGTCTCTTAACGCCCAGGATTTAATTATTTTAAAAGACGGAAATACAATTGAAGCAAAAGTTACAGAAATATCTCAAACAGAAATAAGGTATAAACGTTTTAACCACCTGGACGGGTCTGTCATTGTTGTTCCGGCGGCGAATGTGCTTTCGATTAGGTATGAAAACGGAACTACAGAAATTATTAACTCAGGCGCACAGCCTTTAGCTTTAAATTTTCCCGCGCAGTCAGCCGCGCAGGCTTTGCCGGAACGTAATCCCAATCTAAACTCACTTGGCGTTTCAATGGGGTATCCGGGCATATCCAATTTCGGCTTATCGGTTATATGGAACGGTTTCACCCGGTCCATATACATTCTTTGATTTTAATCTGGGCCTGGGGTTTATGGATTTTTCCTTTAACGGAAATGTTAACTTTAACGGATTTGTTCCGTTTAGCAAAGGCGGCTGGTACGGCGGTCTGGGCATTAGCGGCGGAGTATATGGGCCATCCGAATCCATGAATGGATTTTTCAGCGTTAACGCTGTTACCGGTTTAATTCTATTTGACTGGCTAAACATATCCGCATCCCTTCAAATGGAACTGGTTCCGAAATTTAATATAACAGTAAAACCCATGATAGGTTATGTCTACCGTTTTGCTCCTACTGGAACAGTTGAGAAGCCGCCTATAAAACCGCAGAGTTACATAAGCAGAGAAGGAGAAACCTTAATTGAAAACACTGAAGCCATTCGTAACAGCAGCCTGATCAGTATTACAATCCCCGAAGGTGTAACGAGTATCGGTTATAATGCGTTCTCTGGTTGCAACAGCCTGACCAGCATCACAATACCATCAAGTGTTATGAGTATCGGTGATTATGCGTTCTATGGTTGCAGTAACTTAACCAGCATCATAATACCATCAAGTGTGACAAGTATCGGTAATTATGCGTTCGCTAGTTGCAGCAGCTTGACCAGTATCACAATACCATCAAGTGTGACGAGTATCGGTGAAGGTGCGTTCGTTAGTTGCAGCAGCTTGACCAGTATCACAATAC
>WQSN01000063.1 GCA_009787835.1 Treponema sp. | reverse complement strand
TTTATTCGTTCTGCAAATTGCTCAGATGCCGTAAGTTGAAATCTGGCGTAAAGCCATCTAATTATCCAGCCTAAGGTTAACCCGGCAAGAGGGAGGATAATATACCATATCCACATCAATTCACCCCTTACCGAAAATAATTCAAACCTATGTAATAGAATACACCATAAATTTACGAATGTCAAGTAGGGTATATTATCGTGACTTCCTGTATTTTTTGATTATAGTGTTATCTTAATGGATTTTTTGTTATATTTTACACACAGAATTACATTCTGAACTCACTGCCTAAATATACTCTTCTTACCATCTCGTTGTTAAGTATATTATCTCTGTCACCCTTGGCTACTATGTTGCCGTCGGCGATGATGAACGCTTCGTTTGTAATTTCCAGGGTGTCGCGAACATTGTGGTCGGTAATAAGGACGCCGATTCCTTTTTGGGCAAGGCGGCGGATTATCTGTTTGATTTCAAAAACGGCGATTGGGTCTATTCCGGCAAAAGGCTCGTCCAATAACAGGAACTTGGGTTCGGTAGCCAAAGCTCTTGCAATTTCCGTCCGGCGCCTCTCTCCTCCTGAAAGCGTATATCCGTACTGTTTACATATCTTTTCAATGCCAAATTCATTTAACAGGCTTTCCAATTTTTCCTTTTTTTGCTTCTTGTTAATATCGCGTCGGCTTTCCAGAACCGCCCAGATATTTTTCTCTACCGATAATTTCCGGAAAATGGACGCTTCCTGCGGAAGGTAAGCGATACCAAGTCTTGCGCGGCGAAACATCGGCTTATTGGTAATGTTTACATTGTCCATTTTTACTATACCCTGGGTAGGAGCATAAAAACCTACAACCATATAGAAGATTGTGGTTTTTCCGGCTCCATTAGGGCCGAGAAGACCCGCAACTTCGCCATTGTTCATTACAAAATTTACGCCGCGGACAACTTCTTTACGCCCGAATTTTTTGTGTAAATTTTCCACGCCAAGCGTATGAACATCATAAGTTTTTTTTGTAAGTTCCTTTTTACTTTCCGTGACTGTATTAACAGCATTACTTCCTTCGTCGCCTTGTATCACTTCAATAGATTTTCCGGAAGATTCATTTTGCACAGTTATATTTTTATTCGCCTGATTATTTGCGGTAACCGCCGCGATTGCCGCGATTATTTCTTCTGATACTTCTGTTTTTTCTATATTTTCTTCAGAAACTTCAACCGGATATAAGGAAGCTGAATGAAGGCTTCCCTCTTTTTCAACAGCGGCTTCTTCTTCCATGCAAAGCGCCTTAATTCTTTATAGTTCCTGAAACTGCGCCTTCCAGGGTAACATCATCAGTATCCAAATCCACGCGGATTCTGTCGGCGCTGAACTCATCGTTTTTTTTATACACTATTGGAAAACCTGATAAATCAAGAAGCTTTTCAATGCGGTGGTAAACTGCGTATTCGGAACGGCAAACCATATCATCTTTAAACAGGCGGACGGAAATCTGAAAGACCGCGATTTCTTTTTCATCATCATATTCTATAAAGCGTCCCCGCGCGACAATTTCGTTTTTTCTGTCTTCAAGAGTTGAATTGCCTTCCAGCCTGGCAATTTTTAATTTTCGGTCATAACGGAGCCTGTCTGTGTAGAACAGGATATCCTTTTCTTCTTCATATCCCCAAACGCCGCCGGAACAATCCACAAATTGATTGTCATCGCCCTGAATCTCTATCCTTTCTGCGCGCAGCAGCAAATTATCAGATCGTACTTCGGCGTTTCCGGTTAATATGGTTGTTTCCCGTCCCAGAGCTTTTGTACCGGACATTCTGTCCGCCCTGAAAGTAAAAGTGTCCGCGATTAAATGTTGAGTATTAATCAGTAAAAAGAAGAGGATTGTTAATATATATATTAACCGCGTTTTTTCCGGGCGCATTTTATTCATCATCATAAATATAAGTTCCGCTTACCTCGCCGTAAAATGCCCATGTGCGTTTACGCGCATCCGCGCGAAGCCCTATACCAATAAAATTAGTCCCGTTATTCTGTAAAATATTTACTTTGCTATCTTCTTTTGTGTAAAGCAGCCGCTCTTCATCTTTCCACTCAAGCTGCTCGGTTACTATAATAATGTCTTCTGATTCTACTTCAACCCTGATGCCGTTATCCATAATGATATTACTGGTCTCTATATCCACTGAAGCCCTTCCGGCGCTTCCATACGCGTTAACTTCTTCGCCGTCTTCGCCGTATTGCTCAAATGTAAAATTTATAAGTTTCATCAAATTTAAATTCTCGTAACGCTCGGCTCTTTCAGCGGAAAACCGCGCTATGGGGTCTGAAGACCTTACGCGTACATATTCAACATTATCCATTACAAGATCAGGTATACTATCTCCTGATGATATATCCTCACCATAATCAAATGTGCATCCTGCAAGAAGAATGAATAATGCCAATAAAGAACATAATGCCGGAAGTTTCGCTGTAAGGATGGTATTTTTCATTTATTTTAATCTTTGCCTTTTTTTGCCTGCTTCATAACCGCGGCGATAAAATCCCTGAAAAGCGGAGCTGCTGACATTGGCGAGGATTTAAATTCCGGATGGAATTGCACCGCGACTCCCCACGGATGGCTCCTTGCTCCTGTTTGAGGCCATTCGACACATTCAACCAAAGCGCCGTCCGGAGTAAAAGCCGCCAGTTTTAATCCTGACTTGATCATTTCATCGCGGTACTGATTGGAGAACTCATAACGGTGGCGGTGGCGTTCCCATATTTGCTTCTTACCGTAAGCCGCCAGAATATGCGTTCCGTCTTCAATTATCGTTTCACTTGCGCCTAAACGCATTGTTCCCCCGTAATTTTTGATATTGACCTGTTCCTCCAGAAGGCTAACCACAGGATGCTTTGAATCATTATTGAATTCGGTAGAATCCGCATCGCTCCAGTTAAGAACATTTCGTCCCCAGTCAATCATCATGATATGCATACCTAAACAAATACCGAAATACGGTACTTTATTCACCCTTGCCCAGGCGGCGGCGTTTACCATACCGTTAATCCCCCGGTGGCCGAAACCACCCGGAACTAAAATTCCATCAATGCCGTCGTACGGCGAGCTGTCCTGAGCGCCGGATATTAAAATATTATCGGCACATTCCGCTCCCTCAAGGGGCGGACCTTCGCTCATCTTTGACGATCTTGGCTGTTGTTCAAGCTGCGAGGAATCAATTTTTACCAGATCTACCTCCACGCCGCATTCAAGACCAGCGTGGAAAAGCGCTTCGTAAAGCGACTTGTAGGCGTCATGTAATTCCATGTACTTGCCTACAACCCCGATCCTCACCTTACCCTTGCGGGCGGAAAAACGTTCCATCACAGAATTCCAGGATTTCATATCTGCATGACGGCTTTCCACGCCCATTTTCCGTAAAATTACCTGATCAAGCTTCTGATCAAAGAAAACTATCGGTATCTTATAAATTGTAGTATCTACATTGGGTGAAGTAAAGACCGCGTCCATTTCCACATTGGTAAAAAGCGCGATTTTTCTGCGTGTAGGCTCATCGAGCATCACGGGAGAGCGGCAAATTAAAATATCAGGCTGAATTCCTATCTCCAGCATTGATATAACTGAATGCTGGGTTGGTTTAGTTTTTAATTCTCCTCCCGCCACTTCCGGGATTAGCGTCAGATGTACAGAGATGGCATTGGTTCTGCCGCATTCATGTATCATTTGTCTGGCGGTTTCCAGAAAGGGAATGGATTCTATATCTCCGACAGTGCCGCCAATTTCTATTATTACCACATCGGTATCTGCATTTTCTTTTGAAGCCGCCAGAATCCTGCTTTTTATTTCGTCCGTTATATGCGGGATTACCTGCACGCATCTGCCCAGGTATTGCCCTTCCCTCTCTTTTTTAATAACTGATTCATAGACCTGCCCCGTGGTTATGGAATTTGCCTTGCTTAAGCGCCCCTTTGTAAACCTGGCATAATTACCAAGGTCAAGATCAGTTTCCGCCCCGTCATCGGTTACATAGACCTCTCCATGCTGATATGGGCTCATTGTTCCGGCGTCAACATTAATGTACGGATCGCATTTTACCATGCGGACATTAAGCCCTCTGCTTTCCAGTAAAGCGCCAATGGAAGAAGCCGCCACGCCTTTCCCCAAACTGGAACAAACGCCGCCTGAGACGAAAATAAACTTATTCATGTAGTATAATTATTGCGAATTTTATGAAAAATTCAAGGGATTACGGTATTACTTAACTTATTCTAAAATGCAGAAATGTATGCTTAAAAAAATTATTTTGGGGCCTGTCAGGGAAAAAAGCACCGCGCACAGGCGGCACTTTTTTCTCTGACACCCCTCAAGTAATTCATTGAGCATACATTTCTGCATTTTAAAGTTATTAAGTAATTGTATTATCACTTGGTTATTTATTAATCAGCAATAATAGAATTGAACAATATAAAATAGGAGTTATTAAATTATACTTGAAAAAAATATTTGGATATGATAAATTATTCAAAACCCAAAATAATGTTGGAAAATTATTAAGGAGATGATAATGAAAAAACATTGTTTTAGAATATTAGTAATGATAATAGCTTTCGGAATTTCATATATTGGATGCGACAATAACCCGACAAATGTACCTCAGACAATTACCTATAGAGGAATCGATCTTGGTGAAAACGAGTATACTTGAAATAATTAATAAGTATACATTTAATGTTCCTTACATTATAATTTATTAAGGAGATAATCATGAGCGCTTTGCCTAAGGAAGAACCTTATTATACATACGCGGATTATAAGGAATGGGAACTTGATGAAGGGGAAAGGTTTGAGCTTTTAAATGGCGAAGCTTATGCCATGTCTGCGCCTAATACAAAACATCAGGCTATTCTAATGGAATTATCAAGCCAGTTTCATTTGTTTTTTCGGGGAAAACCCTGCAAGGTATTTCCCGCTCCTTTTGATGTGCGGCTTTTTTATAAAGCAAATGAAAGCGATGATACTGTTGTCCAGCCGGATATTGTGGTTATCTGTGATAAAGAAAAACTTGGCCCTGAAGGCTGCAGGGGTGCTCCTGACCTTGTAATTGAGATTTTATCTCCTTTAAATACCGCGATTGAAATGCAGCAGAAACTGGAACTGTACAGGGAGGCGGGAGTTAAGGAGTATTGGGTAGTAGACCCGGAAAATAACGCTCTTACTGTTTACCTGTTACAGGGTGATATAATTTATACTAAAAACTATAAAGCCAAAGATACGGTTGATGTTAAAACTTTTCCAGGGTTGAATATCGCGCTTGAACAGATATTCGCGGAATAAACTGGTTAAAACATTTTATTCTAACAACAATTGCGCCAGCTTTGACTCTTCTCCGTCAGACAGTTCTGCGGGTAATATCAGCGGATGAGCGGGAGTTGGCGGTAAAAGAAAGCCGGATTCAAGGAATTTATTAAACAGCAAAATCCGCGTATCATTGTCAGGTTTTTCTTTAAGGTATAGATATATGCCTTTACGCCGCCAGCGGCTTTTATTAAGAGCCTTATTAACGCGAGGCAGCGCAGGTTTTCCGCGTTCCGGTGAGGCAAGAAGATTGTAAACTCCGCGGGATGCCATGGTGAGTAATACAGGCGGCAGAATATCATTCGGCGGCAGATGCGATAACAGTTCTTCAGACGCGGCGGCTATTACACATAACCCTAACGGCAGACCGTTACGCCAACTTTGAATACCGGGCAGCGCCGCGATAATGAGCGGCGAGTCAGCGGCAAATGGGTCAGATGGATCGGTATAGGGCCGCCAAAATTTTATACTGACGCCTGATTTTCCATCTTCTTCTTTATTAATCCGCGTAAATCCGTGTTTATCCGTGTTTATTATATTCAATGCCAATTCTTCAGGCGGCGCTGCAAAAATACGAAAAACACGGTTTGGAAAAAGCTGTGATAAGGCCTTAAGAAAACGCCTTTCTGTAAAATGCGGAAACGGGGCGTACAGACCGCGGCTTGCAGTGTTCTTTAATTCGCGCAGCATATTAGGCATTGTGTGGCCAAGCACCGCAGCGCCGCCGTTCAGCCATAGATCGGTTAAACGCCTGCCGCCCTGCGTGTATAGGCGGAAACCTCTTGCGCGTAACACATTCGGAACATTTTTCAGAAGTGAGAATTCATCGTTAGCTGACATTGACATCGCTAGTAATCGTCTCCCATTTTTTCAAAAGCCCTGCTCTGATATTCGCTCAGGAACAGCGTTTCCTTTCCGGAATCAAAACGGACGCGGACAACCGGACCGTCGTCGCTGTCCCTAACTTCCATTACAGCTCCGTAGCCGTGATCGTCATGGTACAGCCGCTGTCCGCGCTTCCAGCCGGCCCGCGTTTCAAGTTCGTTTTCAACCGGCGTTTGATTAAAATTAAAAGTATTAAAACTTCTTCCCAGAACTGATGCTCCTGAATAGCCTGTTTGGGCGTTCAGCTGCGTTTGCGTTTTACCACCTGAATGGTTTTCTATTTTTAAAAAATCCCTGTCAATTTCGCGCAGGAAAAGCGACGGCTGCGAGGGCATGGTTTTTCCGTACATCCTCCTGACAGAGCATGTTGTTAAATATAATTCGTCCATTGCGCGTGTTACTCCGACATAGAAAAGCCTGCGCTCTTCTTCAATATCTTCGCCTTTTTTATTTTCTCTCGGGAAGATGCCCTGTTCAAGCCCGGTCATTATTACACGCCTGAATTCCAAACCCTTGGTATTATGAAATGTAATAAATGTAACAGAATTTTGCGCATTGCCTGTTTTGCCGGATTTATCTTCCATGGAGCGGTCCAATTCAATATCTTCCAAAAATTCCAGAAGGCCCTCGCGGCTTTGCGGGTACTCGCTTGCTGCGTTCACAAGTTCCTGTAA
Source organism: Treponema sp. (assembly GCA_009787835.1). Lineage (GTDB taxonomy): Bacteria > Spirochaetota > Spirochaetia > Treponematales > Breznakiellaceae > WQXQ01. The sequence goes on along the minus strand of WQSN01000063.1, from coordinate 4,849 downwards.
ATTGCTGATTCTGGAATTTCCCGCGATTTCATCTTCCACCTCATGATACTCCGCGATACCGCAGCCGTTTACAAGCATTGTGACAAGTCCTGAAAGCCCTTCTCCCGATACCAGCTTGACATGTTTGTCAGACGATTTGCCGGATTGTTTTTTTGATGATGATTTTTGCTTTTTGGCTGAAGATTTTTTTCCCGAAGAATCATCCGATGCGTTATCTGCAACATTATCCGCTGAAACATCATTCAGCAAAGCCTGCCCTTTTTCAATAACCCTGATAAACGCGTCAAGTCCCGTGCGTGCTTTCTGCGATAATTCAGGAATTCTGTTATCTGTCAGACGGTCATCGCCAATTTCCAGTTTCTCATTTTTAATTTCCCTTCGTGCGCGGCAGATTTCCATTATATCGCCGCCATTATCACCTGCCGCGTCAACTATCTTATCAACAGTAACAGGACCTACTCCTCTTGCAGGTTTATTCACCACGCGGCGGAAAGCGACTTCATCGCGCGGATTTACAAGAAATGAAAGAAGTGCGAGCGCGTCTTTAATTTCTTCCCTTTCATAAAATTTCAGCGAACCTATAACGCGGTAGGGAATGCCCCTGCGCAGAAAAAGCGTTTCAAAACCAAGTGATTGCGCGTTTGTGCGGTAAAGTATTGCCCAGTCTGAATATGCGGCTGAATTGTTTTTAATGGATTTTTCTATAATATTCGCGCAGTAATTCGCTTCTTCATCCTGATCCGGCAGATAAACAAGAGACGGCAGAGGCCCATCTCCTCTTTCTGCCTGAAGGGTTTTTCCCAAACGACCCTGATTGTAATTAACAACAGAGGACGCCGCTTTCAGGATTGGCGATGTTGAGCGGTAGTTCCGTTCAAGGCGGATAATATCCGCGCCGGAAAAACGCGAGGGAAACTCCAGAATATTTTTTACTTCCGCTCCCCGGAAGCGGTAGATTGACTGGTCATCGTCGCCGACAACGCACACATAAGTATCAGACCCGCACAGTTCCTTGAGCAGGCGGAACTGCGCAACATTCGCGTCCTGATATTCATCAACCATGATTACGGAAAAACGTTCATGAAAACGCTTTGCCACTTCAGGATAATTGCGGAGTATCTCTGTCGGTTTTTTTATCAGATCGCCGAAATCGACATTGCCAATCTGCGTCATCTTCTCCTCATAACGCGCGTAAATTTCGCGAAATTTTTTTCTGTGATCTATTTGGGCAAGCAGGGGATCATCAGGACAGAGAAAATAATCTTTCGCGCGTGAAATGTTATGCGCACATTGCTTGACTTCGGCTTTCGGCGTATTGTCCATAATGCCTGAAAGAAGCGAAATGACATCATCATCATCATAAATAACAAAGTTGGATTGAAGGCCGGCAAGGTTTCCGTTACGCCTGAGAAACCACGCTCCGAATGAATGAAATGTCCGAAGCATCGCGCTGCCTGCCCTGTCATCAATCAACCGCGCGCGTTCAGCCATTTCCCTTGCCGCCTTGTTTGTAAATGTCACTGCGAGAATGGAACGCGGATCCATTCCGTGTTCGCGGATGAGCCACGCGATTTTTGTGGTGATTACCCTTGTCTTTCCCGATCCCGCGCCCGCGAGTATCAACAGCGGCTTTCCGGTATGAAGGACGGCCTGCTTTTGTTCCGGATTAAGCGGTTCAAGATAAGGCGGATAATTTTCCTGAAGCATGGATTTATATTATCTTAATTTTTACCTGAAAGCTACACATACCTGAGGCTGTTCCAAAATCGCAAACCTTCGGTTTGAAAGTTTTGGAACAGCCTCAATTATCAATCATTTGTTTTTCCGCGGATATATGGATTGGTATAAAATGAAAAAATCAGATAAATAAGCATGATGCACCAGATAAAAGGTTCACAGATAATCACTGCGAAATATCCAAGCATTGGAACAAACAGGAATGCGAATAAAACTTTTCCTGAAAATTCAACAATGCTTGATACGACAGGAATGATTTTTTTTCCAATCCCCTGAAGCGCGAATCTGAAATTTAAAAGCATGCCCAAAACCATATAAAAGGGCGCGTTAATCATCAGATAACGCCCTCCGTTTTCAATTATAATATTTTCATTTGATCCTGAAAGCAAACTGACTAAAGAGGCGGAAGTAAAAAACAGTATTATTGAAGCGGATACTCCCCAGGCCATTGAAGTTAAATTGCCGTAACGCACAACTTTCTGTATGCGCTGCAGTTGATTTGCGCCTTTATTCTGCGAGACAAATGTGGATATGGCAAATGTAATCGCGACTATCGGCATTAAAAAGAAACTGTTAATGCGGCGCGCCGCGACATGGCCTGCAATAACGAGATAACCAAGCCCGTTTATCGCGCGCTGCAGCACTACGGAACCCAATGTTACGATTGACATCATAAAGCCCATGGAAAAACCCTGAGACGCGAGATCTTTGTACAATGCGCCGTCATAGCGGAAATGTTCTCTGTTCGGAACAAGATTGGGACATTTTCTGAAAATATAAACAATGCATAGAACGGCGGAGACTCCCTGTGCGGCTACAGTAGCGAATGCAATACCGCGGACGCTCATATTAAATACAATGATAAAGAGAAGGTCTAATCCTATATTCAGCACAGATGAGAAAATTAAAAATAAAAGCGGCGTTAAACTGTTTCCAACCGCCCGAAGAAGCCCTGCGCATAAATTGTATATAAACAGAACAATCGCGAATATTATTAGTACTGATATATAGGAGTATGCTTCATCGATAATATCCACGGGCGTATTCAGTAAATTCAATAATGGTTTCATAAACAGGCTTCCGGCTACAGAGATAAAAACAACCAGTAAACCGCCCAGAACAATGGATCCCGCCACTGTGCGTTTAAGCAGCGTTTCATCGCCTGCGCCGTAACTTCGCGCCGCTACTATGCCAAAACCTCCGCCCACACCCATTGCAAAGCCAATAAGCATTTCAAAAATAACCGCGCTGGCTCCAATTGCCGCAAGCGCTTTCTCTCCCAGAAAATAACCTACAACAACCATATCTACAGTGCTGTATAACTGCTGGAAAACATTGGAGAGAAAAATTGGCAATGCGAACAGGATTAACGGTTTATATATACCGCCGCTAAGTAAATTTATTTTTTTATTAAACATTATGCATTTTACTCTGAGATCCCAAAATAATGAATGTCTGTCTGTAATGCGGATACATTATAGACAGACATTATAATGAAAAAAAGAGCGTGAAAGTATTAAATCAGGATAACGTTCTGTTACCTCGCCACCACTGCGTTCACATCATTTAATGCGCCGCGGTTGATAGTGAATACATTCCACCTTGTGCCTCTGCCGTTTGCCGGGATATTATATGTTTTTATCAGTCTGTTTTGACTATAAACGCGCAGAGTCGCTCCGCTTCTGGCCATTTGGTCGGAACTGGTATTGTTCCTGTTTGTATAATCATTCACATACAGAGTGTATGTCGCGTTTAAATCAATTCTTCCCACTGTAATGGTTTCCGGTCCGTATCCTGATGTATCATCGCGATCAAGGACTGCGTTTCCGTCTTCAGCTCTTTTTAAATTATAGTATGATATATGATAAGCGCCCGAACCGCCGGTTTTTTCAAAATGAATGTCAAGATCCGCAGGTCTTTCACCCCATTCAAGTACAAAACGGTAATCTGTGTTGGGAATTGCCGGTGAAATATTGTACCAGTTAAAATCCACACCGCCCAAATTTACCCAGAAATTAATGGGTGTTGTAATAAATCCATTCAAAGTGAATGTTAATGTATAGGCGCCGTCAGCCATTGGAGGTAAAACCACCTTTCCAGCCTGGTCTGTCCTGAAACTTCCGATATTGGGTATCTCTATTGCGGCATTTGGTATTGGATTTCTGTTCAAAGCGTTAAAAAAACGCATCGGTATATTACCCGCAAGTTTGTCCATCGCATCATCGGCTTTATCCCTTGCCTTGTTTGAGCCGCCTGCAGGAGCGCCGCCCATACCGCCCATCCCTCCAAAATCGCCAAAACCGCTAAAATCAAACCCCTGTCCGTAAACAAAAGCCGCTGCCAGTAATAATGCAAGAATTGTGAATAATTTCTTCATATATGATCTCCTTTTAATATATTTAGTAAAAATATACCACTTTAATAAAAAATTTCAATGCTTATTATAATAAAGTATATTAATCTGTTTATAATGAGGTTGTTCCAAAACTCGGTTAGTTTTGGAACACTTACTCTGTAGTATGCTTAATTACTCTAAGTATATACCAGATAAGGAATTACGTCAATACAATTGTTATCAACGACTACCTAAATATATCAATTATTATCAAAAATTGATGTCATAATTGATAACATATTTTGCTATGCTCATAAAGCATGAAACAAAAACGATATTTTTTTACCTCACTGAACATAATGAAAATACCCCCAAATGTAGCTTATATCAGCCCGTAGCGCGTTCTTAGCCGCTGTTGCCGTATCATTTTCACTACAAACCAATTAAAAGCTTGTTTTAAGCCGTTTTTTGCTGTTTATAATATGTCGTATAACGTAATTGCGTTATTATACCAAATTATTGCCTTTAAGCTGTTCAAGTTCTGTCAGACAAGAAAGATGAGCGGATAAAATTGCTCCGTTGCACTCTGCAATTTTTTCAAATTATTAAATAAGCAAATTGAAACAGTTATTTGCATTTTGAAGCCCGTTGAAGATTATCTTTATTTACCCACCCAGACCCGATTAACCTACAAGATAAGCGTAGTTCGGTGGTGGGTTTGGGTTTGCATATATTGTCCCTTCCCCCGCCGCGCGGCTCCCCCATCTTCCAAGAAAT
>WQSN01000062.1 GCA_009787835.1 Treponema sp. | reverse complement strand
CCGGGAGCGGCAGTCTGGCTGCCGTTGTCCCATACTATATTGGTTCCTGTATTGGCTGTTAAGCCTGTTAATGTGTCACTGCCTGATACTTTTGCGGTAATGGCAGGCTTGCTGGTATCATTCGGCGTTAATATAAACGTATCTCCGCTGACTGGTGTCACTTTACCTTTGCTGCTGCCGCCGCCTGTATATGTCAGTTCATAGGCGTCGTTGGCTTTGATTGTAAACACAGCCTTATTGGCTGCGTCCTGGGTGATTTTAAGAGTGTAATCGCCTCCCCCGTCGCTTCCCCTGAATGTCATTGATGCAGGGCCGCTTTCCTGCGGACAGGCGGCGAACGAGAATACTATTACCGCTGCAATGACGGCAATCCCGATAAGTTTGAATGTCTTTTTCATACATTCCTCCTCAACCAATTTATTAACTCGAAAAGAGTTCACAAAGAACCGCATTTATCTTGAATAAAAGACTAATGCGCTCCCATGTGAGTTCTTTCATTTGAAAAATAGAATCATAATCTTTTAAAGTTTTGAAGAGAATCAAGCCAAACAGGAACAGATTTTATTCCATGAAACATTGCACTGAAATCCCTGTACCAGCTCATATTGCATTCATTACAAGGATTCATTTTGTAATCCTTCTCGTCCATTGATAATACATTGCCAAGCGTATGAGGAATCTGCATACACGGGTGAACATCAAAAAACCAGTCAACGAAGATAACCTTTGTTCCGCCGAAACAATGGTATTTTACCAATTTTGGATCATTAAGAAAATTTATAATATTTTTTATTGATGAAGGCGAATTGATAATTCCGTATTTTTTGTTCTTACGCAATTTTATTATCGATTCCAGTCCCTGAATTACATTTTCTCTTGACATGCTTATTCCTTCTCCACCCAAAGGGTAAACCTGAGATTGAGAAAATGTAGGGTAATTAATCGAAATAATATCAAAGCCCATTTTCTTGGCATTGACGCAGACGTCATCCATTTTGTTGTAATTATTATTCCAGATAAGGACGGAAGCCATTGTTTTAATTTTTGTTTTTGAAATCACTTCCATGGCGCGCGCCATATCGTCAATAATATTAGGAATTTTTCTTGATTCCGCCATTATTACAGGATCGCCTGAATCAAATGAAATACTAATCATGTCGTTTCCGGCATCTTCAAGGCGTTTTACAATGTCATTCTTCAGCAGCAGCTGCGGCGCCGCGTTTAACACAGCGTTATGTATTTTTCGTTCTGTAGCCTTTTTTACAATGTCAATTACATGAGGGTGTAAAAGCGGTTCACCTCCTGTAATTGTCAGATGAACAATTCCATGATCTGCTAAACGATCAATTACCTCAAGCGCTTTTTGCCGATCAGCAAATACTTTTGGCTGTTGTTTCCAAATTTCGCAAAATGAGCATTTCGCGATACATGCATTTGTTATTGCGAATTCCGCTACTTTCAAATGTCCGTTTAAATATTTTCTAACAATATTTGCGATTTTTCCCTGAGCCATAACAATACTAAACTCCGTAATCAACAAACATTCCTATAAGGAAGTATAAAGAATATTAATATCTTTACGGAAGTTTGTCAACCATTATTCATAATCTATGGTAGATTGAGCGATTGTGACGAATTTACGCACTTTACTATCGTATAATATAAAAAAGCAACGCCAGGTATTGGGGATAACTCAAGCGAAATTAGCTGAAAAAGTGGATACCAGTACCCATTATATTGGGCAAATTGAGCTGGGAAACAAATTCCCTACGCCTGAGATGCTTGAACGAATAGCAGCCGCACTGGAAATTGACAGCCCCCAGCTATTTTCAATGGATTCATTCCCAAATGAAATAATTAACCAATTTCAAGAAAGGCTATTGGACGATATAAAGGAAGCTGTATTAAATGCCATTAGTTTAAGATTTGATGATTTGCGAGTATAGTTTTTATGCTATAAGGCAAGTTTTCAAACTATAACTCAAGCATGATAATGGAATCAAACAGCAAAAAACTGGATACAGTTCAGCTTTCCTGAAATAGCACCCTATCAACTCATTTTATTTCTGAACTCGCGGGCAATTTCCCGTTTAAGGTCTTTATCGCGGATTACTGCGCGTTTATCGAACGCTTTTTTTCCTTTGCACAGGCCCAATTCGACCTTTACCCTGCCCTTTTTAAAATAAAATGACAGGGGAATAAGTGTATAGCCTTTTTCCTCAACTTTCCGGTTGATTCTTTTTATCTCTTCCTTGTGCAGAAGAAGGCGTTTAAGCCTGTCAGGCGCGTGGTTAAAAACCGACGAAAAGGGATTCTCGGCTACCACAAGAGAATGAAGCCAGACTTCGCCGCTTTTAACTTCGGCCCACGCGTCAGGAAACGATATCCTCCCGTCGCGGAATGATTTTACCTCCGTTCCCATCAGCTCAATGCCGCATTCATAACTCTCATCAATGGAATAGTCGTGTCTGGCTTTACGGTTCTGCGCAATTATCTTAACGCTTTCACTCATGTTTATTTTCTTTCAGCGGCTGCGCTGCGGCGATAACGGGCCGGATAGTTACATAAGGAGATGAAAAGTCCGGAGGAAGAGACGCTCTTGTTTCCGCAGATGTTAAAGACTGCCTTCCGCGAAGGGATCGTTCAGGAGAGCCTACGGCCTTTATTGCTTCCGGTTCCGCCGTAATGTAGGGAAGCGGGACATACAGATCGGCGCACCATATCCAGCCCGGACCACTCATGTTATTAATAACAAGGGACGCTGCTGACCACTCGTTCTCTGTCGGGAGCCTTACTTCCATGTTATTTAAAAACGGGGGAAGAAAGCCTGTAAGCCATTTGCAAAAAGCGTCTGCGGCATACCATGTGATCCCCGTTACAGCGTCTCTGTTAAATGAGTCCATTGGGTTGACTGACAAATCCTGCGGATAATAATCAGTCTGATGTTCGCTCCACTGCGGATTCTCTTCAAGGAATGTCTTGAATAATGACTTGCTTACAGCAGTATTGCCGATATAAAACTCGCCTGTATCTATACGACTCAAGGCTGAAGAAGGACTGCCGCTTAAGGTTATTGATGAAGGCGGGATATTCGTAAAACCTAGTCCCATTATTTCAACGGCAAAATCAAATCTGAATGTGCTGCCGTGGATAATTTCTGGAGTATATACAGACGATTTATACCATTGTGAAGATTCAACCGCCGCCGCGGAGGGAGATTTAGGCATCAGGCTTAAAATCCACTGCGCGTTTACGGGATTTTCCGAAACAAAGGCTATAACATCAGAAATCGATGAAAGCAATGCTGAAGGAGAAGGCGCGTTGCCCATATTATCCAGCAGGGCTTTGGCCCGGATTAGGTCGCGCAAGGCAGCCCGTGTTACAGTAAAACGGGAAGCGGCTTTTAATATTTCATTTAATTCTTCTTTTGCTGTGTCTGCGTAAGGGCCGATGCGGTACGCACCCTCGGAAAGACTTAAGGGAATCTGCCATGCAGAAGTCGGCTCTCCTCCGAATGTCCATTCGGAAAAATCCGCGGCATATACAGCAAGAGAAGCTTTTGGATCTGACGTTTTAAATGTAAACTCAAGCTTTTCCTGACGCGGGAACATCAAAGAACCTAAAACCCGCCCCTTTACTGTATGGACTGCAGCCTGCTTTTCAAAACCTGGCATGACAGCTTCGATTGTGTATGTTCCGTTAGGCAGAAAAATCCTGCTGCCTGCAACTCCCATATAAACATCATTTACTCTGACAGCGGCGCCTGCCGGCTCTGTTTTAGCGATTATTACCGAGCCCGGGTTTATTAGACCGGGAAAAACAAACAGGAAAAACAGAACCAAAAGCAGAATAAATGAATAAATAACGGTAAGATATACACCGGGACGCATTCCCATAATTGGTTTTAGCTTAACTTTATCTTCATTTTCTATGGAACTTGACGTATCAGCTGACTTATTTTTCATTAAGGAGTAATAATATCAAATTTAAGATGTCTTTTCTAGTGTACAACGTAAAAAAAAAGAGCTGTTCAACATAACATCGAACAGCCCTAATGCCCTTGAGGCATATCGGAACCATAGTGATTTGGGAGGGGAACTACAATCCCGACATTTAATTTATCGGATACGGGGGCAGGTTTCCTTAACAGTTAATTTCAATCTTCTTCCTTTACTGTTAAATCAACCGCCAGCGATACACGGTAGGTTTTTCCGCGCTGAATGTTAATCGACCGGATAATTGTGTAATCGCCGATTTGATATTGAACTTCATGGATGCCGGCTTCAACAGGAATAGGCTCATGGATATTGCTGATAAGGACGTTATCAAGAAAAACCCGCGTATTTTGAGGGCCTTCAAAGACGATTACAGGAGTCGGATCCTGTAAATCAATTATTAACTCGGCTACCCTTCCCCTTTCCACAAAAAAGCGGCGGCTTTCGTTGCGGTAATCTTCCGAAAGGATAACAAGATGATGTTCGCCCTCCCGCAGCATTAATTCTTCGGAAATGTTGCTTATAACATTATCGTTAATAAGGACTGTAAACGGTCTGTTTCTAAGCTGCGGCGGATAACGGGGAGCCAGCCTTACCGCTCCTTCATCGCTTAAAATGGGCCGTACCGTAAAATTGAATGTTATATACTCAAATTCATCAGGCAGCCCCTTGCTTACCTGCATTAATCTGAACATTACAGGAAATGTAGACGGCAGAATGACAGACGAAAGCATGGTAACAGTAGTGGTTGTTCTGAGCCCGTGCTGGGTTCTGATTGGGACATGATAAATGTTTCTCAATCTGGAAGGCAGAGCTTCAAAGGCAATACGGCTGCCGGTTATATCCGCTATACCGGATGCGCTCTGGGGATTGATGTTATTGTACATGCTCATAACAAGAGAACCCCTGTACTGCAGCCAGTTTTGAGGAGCGGTGATTTCAATCTCAATACCCCTCAAAAACCGCGCTTCAGGGCCAATGTTAATTATTACAGAGGAGTTAATTCCCATGACAATAACAGTTTCCTGCTGCCTGTCTAGTGTTATTTCGGCGGTTCCGTCAACAATTGTACGGAAGGTCTCTGTCTGCGCATTTAAAAAGAGAACAGGGAGAAGAATGAGTATTAACGTATAATTTAACTTTAACATCACTCCATCCGTATTAGTGGCGAAGATTCCCCATCGGATCAAACGCTCTCCCATCCTGACGCAGTTCAAAATGAAGGTGAGGCCCTGTGGACTGGCCTGTTGATCCTACCCTACCTATAAGGTTACCGGATTTTACCTCCGATCGCAAGGCTGTTTCAATAATTTGCAAATGACCGTACAGGCTTGTCCAGTTGTTGCTGTGGCTGATAATTATATAATTTCCGTATACAGAATCAAAACCGGCCGCTGTTACAGTTCCGTCCGCAATTGCGTAGACTGAGGTTCCTTCCGGCGCGGCAAAATCAATCCCCTGATGCATTGTACGCTCTCCCGTAAAGGGATCGTTTCTCATACCGTACGGGCTTGTTATACGATAATTATGAAGCGGAAAGCGGAAACCTGAATTAAGAAAATACGCCCTTTCTGTCGGTGTAAAGTCCGCACCCGGGAAAAACCGGAAAACCTGGGGACTGCCTTCCAGCATTATTGTCAGTTCAACAAACCCCTGGGAACCTTCCCTTGCCGCTCCAAGAATTAACTCCAGATCCGATTTAGCGTCTGACGGAATAAAGATGCCGTGGCAGGACGGGAGCAGTATCACATTCCCTGCTGTCAGCGATGCAGGGCTTGAGAGCCTGTTAAGGCTTACAAGAGCCGAATACGGTATATTGGTACGGGCGGCGAGAAAAAGAATATCGTCAGAAGAGCGGATTACATATTGATAAATAGTCAGATTGCCTGCCATTTGCGCCGCGGCGTTTTCGGACGGTCTGTAAGCGGCCAAGCGCCTCCTGTTGGCTTCCACATCGCTCATCAGCTGCCTGAAGCCCAAATCGCGGGTATTAAGCTCTTTTATTTCGGGAAAACCCAATGCCGACTGCTGAGCGCGGCAAACCGGCAGACAGAAAAATATAAAAAAAATGGCAAGAGTCAATCCCTTGCCAATCCTTGTTAAAGACAAATCTTACTCTGGTGCGATTGCCTCTGTCGGGCAAGAACTGACGCACGCGCCGCAATCCTGACATTTTTCCGGATCGATTTGGTATTTTCCGTTTATTTCAGAAATCGCCTCTACCGGGCAGTTACCGGCGCATGAACCGCAGTTAACACAAGCATCACTGATTTTATGGGCCATATCTTACCTCTCTATTAAGAATACTTACAATTTTATCACATATGTTAATTGCTGACAAGGTTATTTCCGTGAATATGGGGAGTAATCCCTAACCGCAGGTAAATAAATGGCCGAGATTTATAACAGAGAGGTTATTATGTTAGTTCTGGGCATTATACTTGGTATTGCTATATTTGGAGCCACGTCTTACATGGCTGTTAATAAAAAGTCGAATTTCCTGACCCGCCTTGTATGTCTTGGCGCTCTGGCCGTAATGATACTTACTGTAATAATATGCATGATTATTGTTTTTACTGATGATACAGTAGTTATTGATCCGTCTACCTTAATAGTCGGCGAACCTGTTGAGGTAAAAGAAGAAGACAGTGATCTTTTTATCCTCATTTTTACGATAACGTTCTTTCTTATACTTTTTGCGGTTATACTGTTTCTTGCCATGCGCGAGCACAAAAGAGGGAGCGCAAAAAAATAGTGTCTATGTGAACCTTTTCTTTGCTGTTTCCAGCGCGGCAATTATATCATCGCACCACTTGTCAAACTGCGGGTCTTCTTTCTGCAATTCGCTGTCGGCAAGGATGTTTTCAACTGTTAACCTTATGCCTTCGTCCGCGCGCACATTTGTACAGAAATCAGGCGCAAGCCGTTTTAATTTGGTATTGTCAAATACTACGGAATTCGCTTTATCTCCCAAAAGGCTTCCGTAGAAATCGTAGACGCCGCCTGAACATTCAGCGAGAAACTCGCTTGCAGCATGGACAGCTTTCAGTTCAGCGTTTAAGGCATCCGCTATTATTTTATAAATCTGATTCCATGTTACGCTTTCATCGGAAGTTATATGAACCGACTCGCCTACAGCGTGTATATTCCCGATGAGCCGGACAAATGCGCGGGCAAAATCGCTGTTATGTGTCAGCGTCCATAAACTTGTTCCGTCTCCGTGGATAATAACAGGCTTTCCGTCCAGAATTCTCTTTAATACCTGCCAGCTTCCGTTTTTTCCGTGTACGCCGATCGGAACATTGCGTTCGTCATAAGTATGGCTCGGCCTTACAATGGTGACAGGAAAACCGCATTCACGGTACTTGCTTATAAGGAATTCCTCGCACGCGATTTTATCCCTGGAATAGCGCCACAACGGGTTTGAAAGAGGCGTGCTTTCAGTAACAAGATACGATGACAGTGGTTTTTGATAAACAGAAGCGGAAGAAATGAAGATATACTGCCTGCAAAGACCGTTAAATATATTAAAATCACGCAGAACATGTTCGGGAGTAAAAGCGAAAAACTCGCAGACCGCGTCAAATTGTTTTATCTTGCCAAGCGCCTTGACAATTTTTTCCTTAATTGCAGAACTGTCTTCCTCAAAGATATCGCACTTGATATATTTATATTCAGGTCCTTTAAACTCACTGTTACGGCTTCCACGGTTGAGTAAGTATATCTCCCAGCCCACCTGCGCCGCTCTTCTTGTAATAGCGCCTGAAATAGTGCCTGTTCCGCCGATAAATAATACTTTCATGGTTGCCCTTGGTCTCAGTGTAACACTTTCCTGTCAATTGTCAATTGAACCTGTTTCCGGTACCCGCATTCTGTAGAATTAATCCCTTTAAAATGTTATTTTTTTAATTGAGGCATGTGATATTGAAAAAGTCGGCATTTGTTGCAATTATCGGGCGGCCCTCGGCGGGGAAATCAACGCTGTTAAATAAACTGTGCGGCGGGAAAGTCGCAATAGTAAGCGCAGTGCCGCAGACAACACGCAACGCGATACGCGGAATTGTAAACCGCCCCGAGGGGCAGCTGGTCTTTATAGATACTCCCGGACGGCACTCAAGCGAAAAGAAAATGAATAAGAAACTGATGGAAGTATCGCAGCGCGCGCTTTCTGACTGCGATATTGTTCTTTATACACTGGACGCGTGCCGCGCGCCTGGAAAGGAAGAAGAGGAAATCGCGTCCTTTCTTTCCCCGTCGGCCGGGAAAACCATAGCCGCGGTAAATAAAATGGACGTCTCCTGCGCTGACTTCAGCCGCGCGAAAGAATTTGTATTACAGCATTTTGTTCCAGTTTCATCTAACATGAACAATGAAACAGCGCAGAGTACGGAAGATAATGCGGCAAGCATCGTGCCTGTTTTTGCAGTTTCCGCAATGACAGGCTCAGGCCTTGACGATCTTACCGATACGTTATTCAAAATGGCGCCTGAGGGACAGCCCTTTTACAGTGAAGAATATTACACTGATCAGGATGCGGAGTTCCGCATAGCGGAAATAATCCGCGAACAGGCAATCAACCGGCTTCGTCAGGAACTGCCTCATTCATTGTATGTAGATATCGCGGACATGGAATTAAAAGACGAGAAACTCTGGGTAAGGGCATTTATCATAGTAGAACGCGAATCCCAAAAAGGCATGGTTGTAGGAAAAGGCGGAAACCTGATTAAGGAAATACGCCTTAGCGCGCTGAAGGAACTAAAGCGCATCTTTGAATGGAAGATAGACCTTGACCTCCGCGTAAAAACCGGCAAAGACTGGCGGCACAACGACCATACTTTAAAGAGAATAATTGACAGATACTGAGAAATCAATGCGGAATCTTTCCTGTTTCAATGTTACGCGAAAACTACGGCTGCTTTGTCCAGACATCGCTTGTGTTATCAGGTCTGGTATATGTACCTGCTCCGCCTCCGACTGCTTGATATACATCGCGCAATGCATTTGGATTACTTAGATCAACAAATGGGCTCGCATAATCACCAATAACAGTATCATTTCGCTGAAAGGTAATGCTGACAAGGTTCTCGCAGCCGCCAAAGGCAGTATCGCCGATTTCCGTAACACTATTCGGGATTGTCACGCTGGTAAGACCGGTGCAATAATAGAACGCACCGTTGCCGATGGTTTCAACGCCATCGGAAATTGTCAAACTGGCTAACTCGGTGCAGCTATGGAACGCAGCTACACCGATCTCACTAACGCTTGATGGAATTGTTACACTGGTTAGTTTTGTGCCAAGGAACGCATTTTGACGGATTTCCGTAATGTTTGAGGGGATTGTTACGTTGGTAAGACCGGTGCTGCCGAACACACCATTATCGATAAACGTAATATTTGATGGAATTGTTACGCTGGCAAGATTACTACAGCCTTTAAACGCTTCAATACCTAAAATTATAACGCTATTCGGGATTGTTACACTGGTAAGACCGGTGCAATTCATGAAAGCACCATAATTAATTGTTGTCACACTGTTTGGAATTGTCACGCTCGTTATAGGACTACCTTTAAATCCTTCCTGCTTTATAGTGGTTACTGGTTTTCCATTATAAGTACTGGCTATTACTATATTAGCTGCATCTTCAGTAACTATAGAAACCTCGTACTCCAAGCCGTTTATCAATTCATATTTAGGTTCTTTGGTTGTATTGCCTTTGGGCCCGTCACCATCAGGACAGGCTGTAAAGATGAGTCCGATTATTGCAGCAATAGCAATAACCGCTAAATACCGCCGGTTGTTTGTGTTTTTCTTCGTGTTTTTCATAAAAAACTCCCAAATAACCCCCGCTTGAAAAAGGCGGGATGTTACGATGTATTATTTGCCAAAAACGGCAAGAGCGGATAAAAACCCCGGAGAAATAATGACCGGCACATCCAACTCCGGAATCATTGTATATTATCTTTGGCAGATTAGCAATTTATTTTTATTAGCGTATGAACCTGTCTTAAAAAATGTATACATGACCATTAAAACGGTAGAAATACCTTACAGAAGAAAAATGGTCATGGCACGAAAAAAGAAAGAAAAGGATATTCTGGATCAGATTCTTGATACCGTTGAACTTTACCCCAGCCGGTAAAGTTCAGTATCACGGTCTTATCTTTCTGTCTACTTTTTCGGGGGATGTCCAGTATTTCCACGGGTACAAAAAACTTTGGTGTAGTGAAACCGCATAAAGGGCGTTCCAGCGCAAGGGGCTGTCCAAGAAGTTGGTTACTTCTTGAACAGCCCTCGTTTTTTCTCCTATTTCTGCGAAATAGTACGAAAAAACTACAATAAAGAAGGTGTCCAAACAAGTATTTCATACTTTTCGGACACCGCCAGCGCACGCCCGACTGCGGTTTTACGGAACCCGAGCCGCCGATAGGCGGAGAAGCGTTTAGCGTTTGTTATGCGCCGTATTTCTTATTCGATTTTTTATTATCGAATATATTGCAAGCTCCTTGCCTGTTCCATTAAAAGCGTTTTATTACTTTTTAATATTTCAATATCTCCAGCTATTTCATTATCAAATTCTTCTTTTAAGAAATTCTCAAGCAGTTTAATTTGACTGTCAACAAGCAAAATCGCTGTATAATACTGCCGTTGATTTACAAGATTGCTAAGCTCCTTTAATATAAAGGCGGTATTTTGCAATATCGTGAACTTTCTTACTGTATAATCAATTTGAACCGCATAAGAATCATAATCGTCAGTATATGTTACCTGTAACGGAAAAACTTGATATATTGTTTTTCCTTGCGTGTATGAATAATATTCAACGCTTACAAAACCAACAGGCACTGCTCTGTCAAACGAGATTTCCCTGTAATATTGATTAGCCGCAGTTGTATTTTCAGCGCCTATTCTTAAATAATACTGAAATATTCTATGATCTTCGGCATCCATATTTTTCAAATTGTTTGATCTTGTATGTGTATAATTTGTGTTTACAGGAGTAAAGTTTGTAACAGGATACCATTCATTACGATAATCAAATCTGGTTTCTGTAATCCATGACATAAGCGATAAATTTATTTTTATATTTTCAACTGTAGGATAAACAAAACGATCATAATCACCCCAAATTTCTTCTTCCAGTTCATCAGGTGAATCAATAAAGTATGTATTACCTCCTACATTTTTTAATGATTGATTCATTGTCGCCCAATTGGGAACTTCTCCGTATCCTAAATAGGAAAAACTGATATTATTTTGAGATTGGAGTTTCATCAAAAAGTCAAAATATTCCCTCTCCCTCGCGGCATTATTACTTCTCAACAGGTCAGAATCTGTCATCCATAAAAAGCGGGTTTTATATTCATTATCTATAGCTTCCATGCATTTGAAAGATTGATCCAAAATCGCGTCAACTGAAAATACCTTTCTGGTATTCTGTATTTGGTTAAGTGCGCTTGTAATAGCGTTAATATCCGGTATTTCAATTATTTCATTTGTCGCGGAATTAAATATTCCAAGAACAGCGTCTGATGTTTGAGCCTGCCGTATTCTTTGTAACACTGCTGTAATGGAATTTCTCCATTGTGGCTGTAATAATAGGTTTGGGTTGTGAATAAATAAAATAAAATTTCCTTCACTCCTGTTGAAATGACTTTGTTCATTAACCTTTAATCCGATCAGCAGATTGAAATTATCCCCTATGCTTAATACTTCTCTTTTTTCCAATTTGACAAAAACAGAAAGATCATCAGATGGATTAACTTCATAAGGAAATTTATAATCGTTTATGTATTCATAAGCGTCAACCATCCCAGGGTTAATAAACTGACCGCCTTCAATGGTGTCCGTATTTGTGTCCCTGCCTGATTGCGCCTGACCGCCCGCAAATACGGCAAAAGGAACAAATAAAATGATAATAATAACAATAGTTTTCTTCATTTAATGTCTCCTATATCCGTAAATATTATAATACAAATATTTTATTTTGTTAAATATACTATTTTATAAATTTTTAGGGTGATGTATATTTTTATTGCAATATGGCGCATAACGTTACGGGTAACTGACGTTTTGCCAGCCCGAATAAGGGCTTGCGCAGCATCGAACCTGAGAACCATAGGTTCTATGGTTCGCGACCAGGGCTGGCAAAATGTGGGTGAGGGAGGCGTGGGAATGGCGAAGCCATGACCTAGCCGAACGAAACCCAAAATGCCCGAACAGAGCATTTTGCAGTTACCGTTTGTTATGCGAAGTACGGGCGTATATTATTCTTTATTATATATAAATGAATTTTTTTATATTTTATTACAATATTTGCATAAAATATATTTGTTAAAATTTCAACCACAAGGCAGGGCGAATACCACCTCTAACATCACCATTTGGGTGAAAACAACTATTGATATTACATTTTAAAATATTATTTCCTTGAATGCCTATGTTGCCGTCACCCCATATATACACGGCTTTTACATTATTTCGACCAGGCGACCGAAGCCACCACCACCACCAAGAGCCCTCAAATGTTGCTCCCCGTTTACTGTTGTTTTTATCTTTTCTTTCAAACCAATATCTTTGATTTTTCCTTGGGTTATTTAATAATTCACTACTGTCCCCAAAATATTTACATA
>WQSN01000061.1 GCA_009787835.1 Treponema sp. | reverse complement strand
TCTTCTAATAAGTACTCCATGTACAGTTCATATTCATATTTGAATCTTAATGTTTGGTAATATGCGTATTCACCGTAAGTATCAAATATGGTTGTTCCTCCATGGTATTTTGCTTCTGTTCCCCATGTTTCTCTTGTTCCGGCTCCAACATATCCCGGCGCTATTGTGTATGACGCTTCAAATAAAATAACGTTATTATCATCACTCCACAATGCTTTTAAAGAAGAATTTCTCATGTACGCTCTTTCCATTTTCTCTATTGTAAACGCTTCATTTATAATCCAATCCCTTGCTTTAGGCGGGAAAAATCCAATATTGGCTCCGTAATGCATTACTACCGGAAAAGTTAAATCATTGGGAAAACTAAACTGCGGAAGATTAAAAAATTCTACTTGTACTTGTTCGATGTCATTTTCATCGCCGTCATCAAGCGATAACAATAAAGAATCACAGCCGGAAAATAACAGTACGCTGATTGCAATGATTGCGAACATTGCAAATGCAAGCACGATTAAACGCAATTTCTTTTTCATAAGTTACTTCCTTATGTTTAATATGTTTTCTGTTTAACACGTTAATGCATATAGCGACAAGCACTACAAAAGCGCACCGAACCGCCGTAGGCGGTTCGATGTCACCAATCTAGATTAGTCCCACATGTCCGGATCTCGTTCATACTCGAAAACAAACGATGAGCGGGCCGCGCCGCCTGAAAATGCCGCGGTTACTGTTCCGCGCGCTACGAATGAATGGTAATGGAAGGTTTCGCCGCCATCCCATATTTGAACAGTGAATTCAACGGTGTCGTTTCCGGTGTAGGGGACGGCGGTAATATCGACGCTTCCGGTATCCCAATCCATTTCGCCAATTTTTAAATTCCAGACGTTTAAGGCGGCTGTACCGTCCGCGATTACCACGCCGACCCCTTTAGCACCTGCCATTGGATCATATTCGTCCCCGTTAATCACGCGGGCAGCGGCGTAGATGGATTCAGGATCCCCGTCGTCACTATCTGCCTGGATGCGTTTCCCGTTCCATTTCTCAAGCCCGGTGATGGTGAGCGTACTCGGTTCAAGGCCCGCGCCTGTCCCGGTATCTGCATGGGCTGTACTTGCAGCGTAGCTTCCGGTATTTGATCCACTGGAAGTAGAGCAGGCTGTTATTGAAAATACGCCTAATGTTACCAATACGATAATTCCTATACATTTTTTTAAGTTTTTCATAATTAAACTCCTTATAATTTTTTTTATCCATAAGGCAACACAAATGAACAGTGAACAGTTATTGGTGAACAATGTCCCCGTTTTGAATCTAAGCTGGTTAAAAACCCGCCAGGACCGTTAACAATACCATTGTTCATTTTCACTGTTCACTGTTCCATTTGCTCACCTCCTTTTTTTAAATCACTACTCTATCGCGACTATCTTGTTTGCGACATTAGCGTTAGACCAATTTGTGGTTGCCTTATATGTATCTACACTTCCCGCCGGAACCTTGATTACCAAAGCAGCAGGGGGAGTGCTTCCGAACGCAGAATTTCCTAAAGTAGGAGGCGTTACCGCATTAACGGTGAGGCTGGCAAGAGCGGGACTGCCTAAGAACGCCATACTGCCGATGCTCTCTATTGTGCTTGGCAAAACGACAGTTGTCAGTTCGGTACAGTTCGCGAATGTACCTCCAGTGTATACCGAGTTGTAGTCTATGGTTGTCACGCCTTCAGGCAGCGCGACTTCTGTCAATTTGGTATTTCTGAATGCGGCTCCGCCTACATTCGTTAAGCTTGCGGGCCAGTTGATATTCGTCAAAGCGGTTTCATTGAATGCCTGGTGGCCGATGACCTTAAGATTGGCGCTTAACGTTACGTTAGTCAATTTTGGGCAATTGGCAAACGCGCCGTTAGATATGCGTTGCAGTCCGTTTCCTATTACGACGGTGGTTAGCTCAGGACAAGCCCCGAATACAGAAGCGCCGCTGTCACCGCTAATAGAATCAGTACTATTATTACCAAAATATAACACACTGTTCGGAATTGTGATGCTCTTCAAACCGGATCCGTAGAACGCAAAACTCCAAATTTGTGTTACTGTGTTTGGTATGACGATGGTCTCCAGAGCTGGCGTGTTTCGGAATGCATCTGTACGGATTGTTGTCACGCTGCTGCCAATTGTTACGTTAGCTAAACTGGTACAATCCCTAAAGGCATAACCGGCTATATTCGGCACATTGTTTCCTATTACGACGGTGGTCAATGCGGCACAACTCCTGAATGTAGAGTTGAGACTGCTTGTCACGCTGTCCGGTATGGTGATGCTCTTCAAGCCAGAGTGGGCAAACGCAAGACTCCCGATGCTAGTCAGGCTGTCAGGAAGCTCAATACTTTCCAGATTGGTACAATAATAGAACGCATTATCACTGAGAGCGGTAACATTACCGCCTATCCGTATGCTGGTAAGGACTGTATCTGCATTTGCTGAAGTACTGTTGCCAAACACATTAGTGGCGATGCTTGTTACACGATACCCGTCTTTAAAATCGGGAATACACACGACTGCTGTGCGTGTTATACCTGATACCCGTCTTGTTTGAGTTGCGCCGGAGCCGACAGTGGTAAAGGTAAGCGATTCTGTGCCGCCGTGAATGGTGTGTGTGACTGGCTCCTGGCAAATGGTACAAGTCCCTGTTGCAGTGCCGGTACTGTGCTCGTCGGCTGTACAGAAGGCAGGAGGGGCTACGGCTACTGTCCATGCAGTGACGTTGTGCGTGCAGACGGCTTGGTTTCCGGCAATGTTAATCACTATGGATAACTGCTTTGTAGCGTTATCTATAGCATTTTCCGCTTTTACGGTAAAGTTCGACGTACCAGCGGCGGTAGGTGTTCCCGATATTTCGCCTGTCTCCGCATCAAGGTCCAAGCCTGCCGGTAATGTTCCAGTATCAATACTCCAGGTAATTGGCATGGTGCCCGTAGCTGCGAGAGTTGCGGTGTACTCTGCTCCCACGCTGCCTGGGGGCAAGGATGCCGTTGTAATGGCCGGGGCTGCCGGGTCTGAAGAGAGCGGCTCATCGCAGGACACTGCGATAAACATGATGAACGCGATTATGACAATTGCATATAAGTTACACTGCCATAATTTTGTTGTGTTTTTCATTATTGAAAAACCTCCTTAATAAAATATTTGGACAGTGTTATTAAAGAATTGTCAGTCAGTAATATCTATCCTTTTCGGAAAATATATCTCCCGGTACTGAGTATATGTATGTTGTTTTGCTCATATTTACAAAGAAAAGGATATATTTATCGTTCGAAAGTTTATTTTTTTAAATTACAGTTCTATATTAAAAAGATTTTTGGCATCATCGCTTACCATTTCCGCCCAGTTTTGATAACCGAACATCTTTGACGCGTAATACGATTGTCTAAAAAGCTCGGGACACTCATCCTTGTCTCCAAGATGATACAGACAGTTAGCCTTATATGCGGTTACCAAAGGCAAAAGACGGAATACGCCTGTTTCTATGCATATTTCCGCGGCGCGGTCGCACATCTTCCGGGCTTCTTCATATTTTTTGGCATAGTAAAGCAGCTGCGCCAGAGCGTAGACAACGCTGGCGTAATATTCGCCTCTGGATTCCTTATCAATATTGGTTTCCTCAAAGTTCTTTTTTAGAAGGCTCAGTACGTTTATTCCGTCATCCAGACGCCCGTTGTCACGGTATACCATCGTTGTAAGGTTTATTATGCGAACATCCTGTTTGGAAAGATAATATTTATCAATGTCATTTTCATTATACTCGGGAATGCTGATTTTTATGGCTTCCATAAGCGTATTTAGTACGCTGCTTGATTCTTCTTTCCTGTGCAATGCGCACATGGCCTTACTCAATAAAATATACTGACGATTAACGCGTTCCGACATGAATTCCGCGTCTCCTTCAAGCTCATTTATTATCGCTTCCGCTTTTTTGGTTTTTTCTTCCTGGTCATCATATATGCTTTCTGTTTTTATCAATCCATACAGATCATCCATTGCCTTCTGGATATCCTGAGTTTTTTTGTCAATAACAATATCAATATTACGCGGATTATACCCAAGCCTTTCAAGCAGCATCTCCGTCGTGCTTTTATTCGGCATGGTCTGCCCGCTCTCAATCCTCGACAATGTTGACTGTTCGATAACAGGGTAAGCAAGAGCCTCCTGCGTCATCCCCTGCTGAATGCGAAGTTTTTTTATCAGTGTCCCTATGTTTAAAAGCGGCATGGTTTGTAGTATACATGAAATATAATGACTTTCAAGCGCCTAACAGGAACAAAACAAGTATTATGGATAACATGGTAATAGAATATTTAATTATCTGACATTGTTAGCTGCAAATAGAGCCGTGTACGGCGTGTTCATTGCTGAGTTCATCAGCTTCTTTGCGATCAACACAGTTAATATTTACGCGTATCCGTTCAATCGAAACCGCCTTGCCGTCTTTGCCAAGTTCCAGAAATACGCCCTGCATTTCCGGCTCATCCCATGCGTCACGGGTCCAGTCGGGGATGCCGGTAAGATATTCCCTGATGCGGGAATCTATATCGCAGCCTCCGACAGATTGACGGCTGCCGGTGCGGCCCGCGTCGCTGATGCAGGCGGTTCCTCCGGGAAGGATGGTTTCATCTGCGGTTTGAACTCTTGTGTGCGAACCGATAACAGCCGAGCACAGGCCGTCGGCGGCGAAAAAGAAAGTCTTTTTTTCGGCGCTTGCCTGAGCGTGAAAATCAACAATTATATACTGAGTCTGCTTACCAAGCCGTTCAAGCAGGGGCACAAGCATGGTAAAGGGATTATTCGCGTGAAGCCGTCCAAAACCGTTCTGGCCGATAAGCGTTGTAACGGCAATCCTGTCATTTCCGGCCTTAAAAATTTTAGCCCCAATTCCGGGAGCTTCGACGTTCAGATTTTCAGGGCGTAAAACATAGGGAACTTTTTCGATGTTTTCTGTTAAATCTTTTTTATAAAAACAGCATTCACCCAAAGTAATTACCTGCGCTCCAAGCTTGTGAATATAGGAAGCGTGAGTGCGTCCCAATCCGCTTCCACCGGTTGCTCCGTCGGCGCATACAATCAGGAAATCAAAAGGTTTACGGTTTTTTAACTCATTTATTACTTTTCTGAATGTATAAACGCCGCATTTGCC
Organism: Treponema sp.; assembly: GCA_009787835.1. Classification (GTDB taxonomy): domain Bacteria; phylum Spirochaetota; class Spirochaetia; order Treponematales; family Breznakiellaceae; genus WQXQ01. Next base: position 7,823 of record WQSN01000061.1, on the reverse strand, counting down.
AACCAGCTCGGCTACATAGAGAACCTTCATTGAAATTTTTATGAATGTCTTTTATGCGCGTCAATGTCAGAAATTACCCGCTCAAATTCCGCGGCAGCGCGGTAATCGCCAAGTTCCCTGCATGTATCCCGCAGGTTGATCAGGGCATCATAATACTGAGGGAAGATACATACTGATCTTTCAAAACAATTGCGGGCTTCTTCCATGTTGCTTTCATTAAAATATAAAACGCCCAGATTATTCCAGCTTTTTGGATCGTTATCGTTATGTGATATAGCCGCAAGATAACATTCTTCCGCAAGTTCAAGTTCCTTCAGCTCATAATAAATTAATCCCATGGACAGCCATGCTTCGGCAAGATCATTTTCAAATAATAGAGCTTTCTGGAAACTTTCAATCGCTTCAGCGTATTCACCTGTTTTCTGCTGTGCAATGCCTAAATTTAACCAAAGCAGCGGATTATCCGGCTCAATTGTCAGCGCTTCACGGAAAAGCGGGATTGCTTCAAACGGGCGGTTTGCTTCGGTTAAAGCAATACCGGAATTGTTCAAAATGGCGGTAGTTTCCATATATAAAAGTATATCTCAAACAAACCGTCATAACAACCTGATTTGGGTTCTTTTTACTGTCATATTACAATGGCATATAGTATAATAATTGAGGAGAGTAACCATTGAAAGATATAGGTGAATACAGCAGTGCTACAACTGAGTATGAACTGTTCTCCTTTCTGTACGATAAAGTATTATCAAAGGAAATAAAAACTTTCTCCAAGCTTAAGGAACTTGCATCCGCGGCGCTTAAAGATAAACAGGCGCAGCCGGCAATCATGAAAGTTTTTGAGCTGTTAAAGCGGATGAACTGGGGTTTCTTTTCAGGCATTAACCCGGGTACGCATTTAAAACTCTGGAAAGAACTTGTAATTCCCGATAAGGATTTCCCCGAAGCGGGCGATATAAAAAAAACTCTTCAAATATCCGATCTGTATGTAGCCATGCTGGACATTCACGGCTATACAAAATTCTGCATGGAATCAAGAAAAAATCTTTCGATGATGCATACTCTGGATTGGGCGATAGAAAATGAAATCAAGCGAATTTCCACGCTATGCGGCGCGGTAATGCAGCGTGAACGGGGCGATGAAATGGTTGTTGTCGCCGCCAGCGCTACAGACGCATTAAAAACCACATTATGCATAATTGATTATTTTGGAAAAACAAATGTCGTCTGCGATCCAAATGTACCGGTAAAACGCACAGGCAACGCAGAAGCTCTGCCTGTTTTCAAAATAACCGCAGGAATTACAGGCGGCAATACGCAAAGCCCGTTAATCATTACCGAAAGGGGAAACCTTTCCGGTTTTCTTTTAAATTCAGGCGCAAGGCTGCAAACAAGAGCGAATGAACTTTCGCCGAAAGATTCCAGAATCATGATTGCCAGGCAGGTTATGATGAATTATGAAAAAGAAAACGCGTACAACAAGGGCGTTCTTGCAAGAAATAACGCGATATTTTTTTTCGATGCCGGGCTTATCGAATTTAAGGGAGTCATGATCCCCGCCTGCGAAGTTGTTTTTGATGAAAAGCAGCGTTACAAGGAAAAATTCAGCGAAGAGATGGTAAAACTTTTCGCGTCCATTCGCGATAATCTGTGGGAGCAGCGAATTGTTCAGGATATGCTGGAACTGCTTATCAAAGTCGCCAGAACCATGCCGGTATTTTCTATAACGCTGCCCAAGCCAATCTATGAAATGCAAACCATAACCAATGATTCTTATATTGAACTCTGCCGCAATGCAATGAAGGCGTATTGCACGGAAGAAGATTATTACATGGCTCTGGATTTCCTTCAAAGCCTGGTAGATATAAGCGAACAAGCGCCCAATTTTGACAGGCTGGTTCTTGATTACATGAAAGGAATTGTCAATAAATATAAATTCATCCTTGACGCTTTTGAGGTCCACATCGATAGGGAGGTTGATGAAAAAGCTGAAGATATATTTCAGGGTAATAATTATAAAACCTGGCTTGCTGCCAAAAACGGTTCCCAGGTTTATAAAAAATTATTGACAATCGGACGCAAAAGCCACGCAATAACCAAAAAGAAAAATATTTGGCTAAACCTGATTTCAAAAAATAAAGACAAAATGGAATTTACACTGTACTCAGGAAAGAAATAGGTGCCTTGATAATAATTTAATTGTATGCTGGTAATATAACTATGGATTATATATTCGCTCAATCACTGACTGATATTTGCGGGCGTTCAATGGTTTCTGTTAACCGTCCGCTGCGCTGCATGGTTATCGTCAATCCTGTCGCCGGCGGATTTACCATCCCTTCCAGATGGAAAAATAATGTAAAAATATTAAATGAATACAGACAGAAAGCGCAGGCAAATCCGCAGAGGCAAATGGACAGGAACGCGCTTGTTAATCTGACAGAAAACAAGGGAGCCGCGGGAAAGATTGCGGAATCCTTAATCGGCATGGCTCAAAAAAATCCGGATCCGTTTTATTTAATTATCAGCGCTGGCGGTGACGGAACCCACAGCGAGATTCAGTACGCCCTGTATAATGCTCCTGAAAATGTCAGATCAAATATAGCGGTTTTAAAACTGCCGATGGGAACAGGAAATGACGGCAGTGACGGCGCTCATCTGGCGCAGGCTCTGGATTTGCTTATTAGTCCTGTCCATATTGAACTAAGCCCCGCTGTACAGTTAACAACAGCTTCAGGCGGTCCCGCAAGCGCGAAAGGACCGTATCTGGCTTTTAATATTCTATCCGTCGGGTTGGACGCCTACGTTACCCACATGACCAATAAAATGAAGGGAAAGCTTCCGGGCGATTCATACAAATTGTGGTTAGACATTGCCGCCCTGTTTTATGACCGCCTGTATAAAGTTGATTATCTTGATGTAAAGGCGTTTAACGGACAAAACACCGAAATACTTTCATTCAGTGAAAAATTACTGCTGATGGCTATGGGCGCTTCCGGCCGCAGGTCGTATGGTTCGCAGCAAAAAATACTCCCGGATGATCGCAATGTCGCATGTTTAAAACAAATGCTGTTACACCGAAAACTATTAATAAAAGGACAGGTTTCAAAAGGAACTCACACAAACAACCCGGAAGTAATTATGCTGAATGCAAACCGCCTTGAGTTTTCAGGGAAACACCCAATTCTGGCGCAAATGGACGGCGAAACAGTCCTTCTTGAACCCGGCGATTTCCCCGCTTCAATGGAGCTTACAAAACCGGTAATTCCGCTGTTAAAATTGGGACAACCCTGAAAACCGTTCAAAATAAACCATTAGGTCATGTGCGCAAGCACTCGACATAGAATTGTCAATTTGATATAATCCACACATGATATTCCCATTAAAAGACCTCATCGAATATGATGAAAATATGTACGAAATTACCACCGCAGCTTCACGAAGAAGCTTTCAGCTTTCAATGCTGAAGGATCCGGAAATAGAAGATAACGACGGTAAAGTAGTATCCCTGGCAGCGCGGCAGATCTTTTCCAAGGAAGTAGACTTCAGGCTTGATGCCCAATAACAGTAAATTTCTTCAAAACCAGAAAAATATTAGTACCCCTGCCGTCCTCGTTCTGTTCGGACCGACAGGATCAGGAAAGACCGGCATACTCCAAAAACTTTTCAACTCCAATGATGAATTACAGGCTGAAGTTATTTCCGCTGACTCCATGCAGGTTTATAAAGGCATGGATATTGGAACCGCAAAACCTTCGCTGGGGGAGCGCGAAATTCTTCCCCATCATTTAATTGATATTCGCAATCCGGATCAGCAGTTTAACGCGGGTGATTTTGTCCGTCTTGCGGACGAGGCTTGTTTACAAATAGCAGCCTGCGGCAGACTGCCGGTTGTTTCAGGCGGAACAGGGTTTTATTTAAAAAATTTTATTATGGGTTTAAGCGAAGCGCCTCCCTCCGATTTTAAAATCCGCACGGAACTGAGGCAGGAATTAAAAGAAAAAGGAATAACCGCTCTTGCGCGTGAACTTACAGTCTGCGATCCTGCAAGCGGTGAACGCATTCACATTAACGATGAATACCGCATGTTACGCGCTCTGGAAGTGTACCGTTTATCAGGCCGCCCCCTTTCATCATTTGAAGTCAACGCTAAAAATAAACGTTCGCTTTTCCGGTTTATCATCATTGGTTTATCAAGACCAAGAGAAACGCTTTACCGACGCATAAACGAAAGATGCGCTCAAATGTTCCGCAATGGTCTTGTACAGGAGGTGCGCTCTTTATACGAAGCGGGATACACGCCAGATGATCCCGGCCTGCGCGCAATAGGCTACCGTGAATTTTTTATTGAAACGCCTGGTGAACCCGGCAAATGGAAACTATCACAGGATATTGACGGCGTTCAGTCCCTGATTGCGCAGAACAGCCGCCGTTACGCGAAACGCCAGATAACATTCTTCGCGGGAATACCCGGTGTAAACTGGATAGAATGCTCTGGCAGCGATGAAGAAACAGCCGGGCGGATAAAAAACGCACTTAATGAATATATTAATTTTTCTTAATTTATGGTAGTTTTATTCAAAGGAACACAATGACTGACAATACTATAAAAAAATGGAAGCGTCCGGTTTTTCTGGATGAAATTTACCGCTCCGATGCGAAAGTAGGGCGGTTTTTGAGCGTACTGATTCTTTTTGGCATAGCTTTCGGGCTGAAGCGCGGAGTACAGGATAATTACCTGGCGGAAATAATACACATAGAGCCTTTTGAACGCGGAATAGTGGAATTTTTCCGCGAACTTCCGGGTCTTCTTTTGATATTTATTCTCGCGCTGATGTACAGATTCGCGGACAGCAAGGTTTTTAAAATCGGCATTGCGCTTATGACAGCGGGAGCTGCGGGCCTTTTAATTACCTGCTCAGGCGAAATGCTGATGACAAAAACCCTGGTAGTGCTTTTTATGGTTATATTCAGCACGGGTGAACATATCACAATGCCGGTGCGCAGTACAATCGCCATGGATCTGGCAAAACGGGAAAAAGCCGGAGCGTCTTTGGGTATAACTACATCATTAAACCAGCTTGGAAATATAGCCGGTTTTCTTATTGTAACAGGAATTTTTATACTGCTGGAAAAAACAGGTTACAGCAGAACGGATATAATCGGATACAGAATTGTGTTTGGCGCAGCCGCTGGATTAATGGCGGGAGCGGCAATGGTAGCGGCGGCTCTTGAAGAAACCAGGCTGAAAGCTCCAAGACAGCGTTTTTATTTCGCCAGGAAATTCACCAAGTATTATATTCTGGAAGTATTTTACGGATCGCGGAAGCAGATTTTTCTTACCTTTGCCCCGTACGTGCTGATACTCAAATACGGAGCCAGCGCTTCTGTCATGTCCATACTTTTCGCTATCTGTGCCGTTTTTGTAATGATATGCAGCCCGTTAATCGGCAAACTAATTGACATGGTCGGATACAAGGCAGTCATGGTAGCGGATACACTTATCTTGATTGTAGTATGCCTGTTATACGGTTTCGCGCACAGGTGGTTCGCTCCGGGAGTCGCGTATATTGTTGTCTGCGTTAACTTCATCCTGGATCAGATAATCTCAATCGCGAGCATGGCGAATAACGTATATGTCCAGCGAATTTCGTCTAACAGGGAGGAAATTACAGCTACATTATCAACAGGCATTTCCGTAAACCACATTTTCAGCGTTTTAATTGCGCTGTTGGGCGGCTGGATCTGGAAAGTAGCTGGCATCGAAACCCTCTTTACAATCTCCGCGATACTTGGGCTTATTAACAGCATTTACGCCGCAACAATCAAAAAGAGCGAGGAAGTAAGCCTTATACAAAACTGATACAACGGCAGAAATGTATGCTTAAATATTTTATTTGACATTCCTGATAAACCAATTTATTCTATCTTTCAGGAGATTAAAATGCAAAACTTTGAATATTGCAATAAAACAAAAATAATTTTCGGCAGGGGAACGGAAAATCAGGCTGGAGCCGAAACAGCGCAATACGCGAAAAAGATTCTGCTGCACCACTCAGGAGGTTCAACAGTCCGTTCAGGTCTAATCGGCAGGGTAAAGGAAAGCCTGAAAAACGCTGGTGTCCAATGGACAGAACTGACAGGCGTGCAGCCCAATCCGCGCCTTTCGCTTGTGAAGGAAGGAATTGATATCGCCAAAAAAGAAAATGTCGAACTGGTTCTGGCCGTGGGAGGCGGGTCGGCGATTGACTCCGCAAAAGCCATTGCAGTTGGCGCAAGAAATGACGGCGATATATGGGATTTTTTTGAACGAAAAAGAAGTACTAACAGCGCGCTGCCAATCGGCACAATTTTAACAATTCCCGCAGCCGGAAGCGAATCGAGCATAAGCTGCGTTATTACAAATGAAGAAGGTCCGTGGAAACGGGGAATCAATTTTGAGTGTAACCGCCCGGTATTCTCCATAATGAATCCGGAAATGTCCTACACCCTGCCTCCGTATCAAACCGCCTGCGGAATTACAGATATGTTAGCGCATACTATGGAACGCTACTTTACAAGAGAGCCTCATGTGGAACTGACAGATGAACTGTGCGAAGGCGTAATGCGGACAATCATCCGTAACGCGCGGAAAATTTTCTCAGGCGGAGAAAACAACTACGACGCAAGGGCGGAAATCATGTGGGCGGGTGCGTTAGCGCATAACAATCTTCTCAGCACTGGCAGGGTCGGCGACTGGGCCAGCCACGCCCTTGATCACGAACTGTCGGCGTTATTCGATCTTGCCCACGGAGCGGGACTCGCCATAATTTTCCCCGCATGGATAAAGTACAACATAAAGGAAGACACGCCCCGCCTCGCCCGTTTCGCCGCGAAAGTATGGGGAGTGGACGGCGCATTCTACGACATGGAACAAGCCGCGCTGGAAGGCGTATTCCGCATGGAAAACTTTTTCCGTTCCATCGGTATGCCGGTCCGTTTATCAGAAACAAACATCGACCTTTCCCGTATTCCCGAAATGGCAAAACGCGTTGTGCACTTCGGCCCAATCGGCCAATACCGTAAACTAGATGAAAAAGACGCACAGGCGATTTACAAACTGGCTGCAGAGTAATTAATGATTACATTTAAGGCAGCTGTTCCAAATACACAAACCTTCGTTTAGAAAGTTTTGGAACAGCCTCAAATAGTAAAATGAAAATAGTATTAATCGGTGCGGCGCACACGGCTGACTAAAGTCAGCCTACAGTTTTGGTTAATTAGGCTTGTATATAGCGCCGACGCATGTTACATTTATCTGATAAACACGTCTTACGGCGTGCTTTTGCCGGCGGCGCACACGACTGACTAAAGTCAGCCTACAGTTTTGGTTAGTGAGGCTTGTGTGTGGCGCCGACGCATGTGGATTATTTTGGATTAAACACCCCTTGACGGGGTGCTTTTGCCGGCGCGGCGCACACGGCTGACTAAAGTCAGCCTACTATTTTATTCAGTTAAGCTTGTGTGTGGCGCCGACGCATGTTACATTTTTTTTATAGACACCCCTTGACGGGGTGCTTTTGCCGGCGTGGTGGAATGGCAGACACTGGGGACTTAAAATCCCCTCCTAGCAATGGGGTATCAGTTCGAGTCTGATCGCCGGCATATGTATATTTCTTTATGTAATAAGGATTTATGCAGAACTTCCCAAACAACGGGCGTTCTTAATCATTGCATTATGCGAAAACGACACCTAAGACCGTTTTTCAATGCCGTTTGCAAGGATTAGGACATGAAACGCGCCTTACCGTTTTCTGTGTTCAAAAGGGCAGATCGTCCCTGTT
>WQSN01000060.1 GCA_009787835.1 Treponema sp. | reverse complement strand
CCCCACATATAAAAAAACTTTTAAAAATCAGACAATTATACAAAAAATTAATTTTTTCTCACGCTCCATGTATTACGGCGCGGGAGAATTATTATTTTAAAAATTTTTATTAACAAATCAAGGAGCAAAGTATGAACAAAAACGTGGGTCGAAACAAAAACGGAATTATTTCCATGTGTTTCGAATTTCTCTTACTGGCAGCGCTGGTTTTTGCGCTTTTTGGGTGCGGAGACGGAGGCAGCAGTAGTCCAACTGTTACCGGCGTAACCGTCAGCCCTTCAAGCGTAACAGTGCTAAAAGGAACAACTCAGCAATTTACTGCCGCAGTTGCGGGAAAAAACGGACCTTCCCAGAAGGTAAGATGGGATGTTACTGGCAATGCATCTAACATTAATTCATCCGGTCTTTTAACTGTAGCGGCGGACGAAACAGCAGGAACATTGACTGTTACGGCTTTTTCTGCCGCCGATTCCGGCAAATCAGGAACTGCCATAGTTACAGTGTTGTCACCTAATACGCCTTTATCGGGGACAGTAAGCATTACGGGAATTGCGAAAGTGGGCATACCACTTACCGCAAATATTTTAAATCTTGCAGGAACCGGAAATGTCAGCTATCAATGGAAAAGCTCGACCACGGCAGATTCGGCAGTTACTACAGATATATCAGGCGCGGTTAATCAAACATATACGCCTTCCCCATCTGACGCGGGAAAATTTTTAAGGGTTACCGTTACCAGAACCGGTTTTATCGGCAGCGTAACCAGCGCTTCTACAACAATAGTTTTATCGTCTGACGCGCCTACGCCGACTGTCACATCGGTAAGCGTTTCACCAAAAACTGCGGATGTCGCAAGAGGGGCGGAACAGCAATTCAGCGCCGTTGTAACAGGAACAAATAACCCCGACACAGCCGTAATCTGGAGTTTAACCGGAAATATTTCACAAAACACCACACTGACGCAGGCAGGGCTTTTAACAGTAGCGGCGGGAGAAACATCGTCTGCTTTAACGGTAAAAGCCGTTTCCGTTGCAGATAACACAAAATCTGACACTGCGGCAGTCACTGTTCCAATACCTGTTATTACAAGCGTAAATATTACTCCCCCTTCTCCAACTGTGAGCAAAGGCGGATTTATGCAGTTTTATGTTACCATTGTTGGAGCGAATAATCCTTCACAGTCTGTAACATGGACTGTTACAAGCGAAATAGCGGGAACAACCATAACCGACGGACTTTTAACGGTAGCATCAGGAGAGACAGCCGAAACATTAAAGGTTCGCGCAACATCAACTGTAGATACATCCAAATTTGGCGAAGCGACTGTCACAATTCAGTCACCGCCCGCGCCGGTTGTTTCAAGCGTAATTGTAAATCCTTTAAACCCAAGCGTAGTAAAAGGCGCAACTCAGCAGTTTAGCGCGATTGTAAACGGAAGTAATAACCCGGCGCAATCGGTAACATGGACTGTTACAGGCGGAGGAGCCGGAACATTTATTTCAAATTCCGGCGTTTTAACGGTAGCTGCAGCTGAAACCGCAACGTCTTTAACAATAAGAGCCGCATCCACAGAAGACAATACTAAATCAGGCGTCACAACTGCATATCTAATCGATGCACAAAACGCTCCTACTGTCACTTCTGTAACAATCAATCCGCTGAATCCGCCAATCATATATATAGGTTCGCCGATAAAGTTTACCGCGGCAGTAACCGGAACCAATAATCCTCCTCTGTCTGTAAACTGGTCGTTGGAAGGCTCCGCCGCAGGATCTGTTATCGGCTCTGACGGAACGCTGACTGTAGCGCATAACGAAGAAACTGATAAAATTTTAACAATTAAAGCTGTATCAACCGCGGATTCTTCAAAGAGCAGCGCATTAACAGTCACCGTAAAACGCAGCGCGCTGACAGGCAGCGTGTTAATCATCGGCGCCCCGCAGGAAAACAGCACATTAACCGCGAATATCTCTAACCTTTGGGGAGCGGGACCTGTCAGTTATCAGTGGAAACGCGCAGGAGAAATTATTTCGGGAGCTGTCAGCGCGTCATATATGCCCGTAACGGCGGATATCGGCAAGACTCTTTCAGTAACCGTTACGCGAACAGGGAACACCGGAAGCATAACAAGCTCTGAAACAGCCGCGGTAACAGCGGCGCCTGCAAATACAGGCACGGTGAACGGCTCTGTTACAATTAATGACGGCATCAGCGATGTAACAGTAAGTTTTGAACAATCAGGCATAATATCTCTGCCTAAGAACGGCAGCATAACTGTAACCGTAGATGGTTCTTATCAGGCTTACAGATGGTATGTTGACGGCTTGGAACTAATTGGTGAAAACGGCAAAAGCCTTTATTTAGACGGTTCGGGCTACAGCGCCGGCGTCTATCGTATTCTTTTGCTGGCTTATAAAAACAGTATTCCGTATTCTCAGGAAATACGGTTTTCAGTTAATTAATCAGGAGGCAGATAATGAAAACAACATTTAAATTGCTGCAAAAAACAGGAAAAATTCTTGCCTTTGGCATTTTCCTGACTTTAATAATCACAGGCTGTACGAACGAAATTTTTGAGCATGGAAATTTTTCAGGCGATAACGTTATCGTTTCGGTAGAAACAGCCGGAAGAACAATCCGTCCGGGCAGCGTGACGGCGGCATCCGCGTTTGAGCGGATAGAAATTGAATTTAACAAGGGTACGGCGGTAAAATTTTTATCTCTCGTTAAACCAAACACAACAGGAAGCATCACTGTAGAAGAAGGAACATGGAGCATTAACGCCATTGGTTACCTGTCGATCGAAGGCAGGGAATACGAAGCCGCCAGAGGAAGCTCAACTGTTACGGTAGAAAAGAGCGGCGTTAAAAATGTCGGCATCGAACTGCGCACAGGAATTTTTAACGAAGCGCCCGGCGTGTTTAAATACAGCATCAGCTATCCTTCCAACGTTACTGAAGCCGTTCTTGATATTGCTCCGTTAAGCGATCTTCACGGGATAGAAAATACCAATACCGGAAAAAAAGTTAATCTTAAAAGCGAAGCAAACGGCTTTTTTGATCTGCTGCCCGGCTATTATATTTTAAACCTGACAGCTAAATACGATAATATGATGGCAATCTGGAATGAACTTGTGCATATTTATTCCGGGCAGGAAACTGCGGCAAATCATACTATTACATTAGGTGATTTTAAGGGCACTATCCAATTATCGGGCGCTGTGCAGGGCGGAGAATTAAACGGCGAACATATTGTTTCGGCTGTACTAACAGCCTACTCTGACGCAAACTGCCTTAACCGTATAGCGGGCTTTGATATCCCGGTCTTTACCAAAATGGGAGCTGCTCCTTACTATTACACAGGTTCATGGGCAATAAGCGTACCGTCATCATACGCCGGAAAAGACATTTATTTTACTGTCGATGAAACACGCAACGGTCCTGCCGGTTTAAAAACCTATATATGGAAAGAAACTATAAAAGTATCTGAAACCCAGAATACAGGAATAACGCTTGATGCGTCTTATGTATGGAAGTTATGGACAGACAGCGGCAATAACAGCGAAGTAAACTTTTCGATCGCCGCGGACGGAGTTCTTACCGTATCAAATACTGTAACAAATACAAACACATGGGATGACTGGAAGCAAAATGTGCACATTAATTTTCCGGCGGAAGACCATATCAAATACATGTATGAATTTGAAGCATGGACGCAAAGCGGATTACGCAAAATGGAAGTTCAATACATCCAGATTCCGGCGACAGAAACATATCTTACTAAATCTTTTGATTTAAGCGCAACGCGAAATACTTTTGAGATTATCTCCACCGTTAAATTCACTCAAGATACTTCCCCTCTTTTAATTTTCCGGGTTGGCAGCACAAAACTTGAAACTGTTTACATAAAACTCAAAAGAATTATACCTTCAAACGAATATATGCCGCCTGAATCGACAGGTACGTATACGCGTTTTCACGCGCAAGCGGTTACACAAAGTGAAGTAACAAATTACGGCGTTGCTCCCGGCATCGTTTTTCGCATTGACTTAACAGGTTTACCGTCGGGAATAAGCGGCTTACAAATCTATGATACAAATACCGACAACTGTTTTGAAGTATATAATTCAAATCTAGGCTACATGGATAATTACATTTTTATATACCCGTATGTCGATCCCGGAAAAGAATATACTTTCCGCCTGCAATGGCAGGGTATTAGTATGGTTAATCTTTACTCAGAACCTGTTACCGCACTAACAGGCCGCGGTGAATTCGGATTTAAAAACAGTTCGCAACTGTCATTGGTAAAAAACGGCAATAAAATCGGGTACAATGCGTCTCCTGTTATCTTGAATTTCGATGATAAAAATGTCGCAGTAAATGGCAGAATCAGATATTGCGTAGTAACAGGCACAACATGGGACCTTCCTGACGCGGAGTGGCAATTTAACGTGAATATAGACGCGCCTGCTGATATCGATCTTATTGATATAGCCGTTAAACACAATTGGTATACCAATCTAACTCAAATTATGGGGAAAACCTGTTTTGTTTATTCAAATTATTATTTCAATTACGATGATGCGGATATTTATCCCGACAGCGATAACTACTATTATCCAAGCGGCTCATTCGCATCTAAAGGTTATAATTCAATACCATTTACGTATCCCAATAAAATACCCGGCGCGCTCATCGCTGAAACATTCACAGAGGGAGTAAGGCTCATCGTTGATATAACAAAAATCCCAAAAACAAGAGAAGGCTATTGGTATTGGGATTTTGATGAGGAAGTATATGTTCCTGCAAGCGGTACACAAAGCATGCAATTCCATACATCAGACTGGACAGGCGGCAGATTATATTTTAGCCACGGTGAATGGACTGAAGGTTGGGGAAGATTCTACGAGCGTGACAAGCTGGAAATTGTATATCCATTTGTAGAAACCGGAAAAACCTACACCTTCCAGGTTGATTTCGGCGGTACCGGAACAATCGGCGAAGCTGTAATAACAGCGTCAAGCGGTCTTGGAGAGCTTAAAGGATCAAACTGGAGCAATGTTGGTTTACTTTATGATAATAGAACAACGACTATGTCTGTTTCCCAAACGCCTGCGGCTCCCGTAATAAGCTCAAGTCCGCTTATAACAGAAAAATACTGGCAATGGCAGTTTAACAGGGGAATTAACTGGAACGATTCCGTATGGGTCGGCGTTTATAACAAAAATACGCCTTTCTCATCTGTCAAGTTCGATCATACTTTCACTCCAAAACTTACATTTGGCGTGGAGACAGCATCCCTTTCAGGACAATCTGTAAATATCATGCAGCTATACAATGTTGTTTACGACGGATTTACTTTTGAATCGGAAGTCGGTACGCGCTCTCCGTCATTTATATTCCCGAAATATGATTACAAAGTAGGTATTGGAAATTCCTGGATCGAAACTGCGTTTGATGCGAATAGCAATATGTATTTAGGTTATTACAATTCAATTAACAGTATTAGTGGTTATTTCTATGCAAGCGTAGGTTCACCGTATTATCAAAAATCCATTAGCTACCAATGGTATATAAATGGAACGCTATTAACAAATGAATCTGATTCCTATATCTACAATTTATCAAGTATTGCGCCGGGTATAGTTAAATCCGGGATGAATTACGGGCTTGTAATAGTCACCGTGGATGGCGCGCAGTTCGCTAAAGAATTCGCGTTCCGTGTGAACGAATAAGGAGTTAAATATGAGACTTATAAATAAAATTATTATTTTAACTGCGCTTGTTTTATTTTTCGCAGGCTGCGATATGATAGGGCATGAAACTGTCATCTTCAAAGACGGCGAAAATATGTCGCAGTTAAATGTAAGAATCGGCGGAAACGCAAGAACATTGCTTCCGAATGACCAATTCAGCAAATATGTTCTAAACGCAAAACCCGGTACGGGTAATGCGGCGTCAGCGCCTTCGGATGTTGTAATAACAGACAGCAATGAGGGCAGTATAATCCTGTCTTACGGAGACTGGCTTATAAAAGTTACCGCGATGGTAACAGTAGGCGGCGTTGATTATCCTGCGGCGAGCGCTTCTGTTTCTGTTACTGTGGAAAGCGCCAATGAATGGGTAGATGTTCTTCTTTACGCTCCCGACAGCGCGGGACAGGGAACTTTTAACTATTCGGTAAGGTCTCCCAATAAAAGCAACACCATTACGCTTTCAACTTTAGGAGGAACGCCTTCAATTGTATTTACAGAAACGTCGGCTCAGGATTTGACAGGAAGCGAATTTATCTCAAGCGGTATTTATTTCCTAACCGTTAAGGCAGATAACGTTATTCGCAATGAAATCGTACACATCTACAATAGGATGACAACAGAAGCCGATTATGTTTTTACAACGCTTGATTTCGGCGCTTCATCTTTAAAAATCGGCGGAACGATTAAAATCCTTATAAACGGCGTGCAGCCGTCCGCGGCGAACGGACCTTCCCTTAGAATACTCTTTACAAGCGGAGACGGCAACGATAGTGAATATGTGCCTGTTACTTATACGGGAACTAATGGAAACGCGGCGTGGGAAATTACTACAGATAACTTATTCGGCATGAGTAAACTTTATTTCCGGCTATATTTCGCAGAATCAAAAGAAATAATTATACCGGTTCCTGTTCAAAATAAAACGGACATTCATTTAGGCGACTTTAATTTTGAATACGAGACAACAGCGCTTGCGCCTAACACATGGGTTGACGGTTATCTCTCAAGCCTCTCTCAATACGGCTGGTATTCAATAAATGTTACAGCGGGGCAGACATACTACCTTTGGTGGAATGATCGGCTTGAAGGCGACGGCACCAAAACAACAAACATCGGTATCATGCCTTTCTATGAAGATTTTACCGTAATTAACATTGCCGATACTGATAACGGATGGAATATTCCCGCCGCTTTTACCGCGGTGAAAACAGGCAGGGTATACATTGTAGCGGCGCCTTATGAAGAAAACTTTAACGGCACTTTCGCTCTTGCCTACAGCACAAACAAAAACTGGCATAATAACAAATTCGATTCAACCAAAGCTGTTCTTCTTACGGCTAACACATGGAAGAACGGAAACATTACCGAAAACGGCGCTCTTGATATATATTCAATTAACGTTACTCAAGGTCAAAAATACTATCTCTGGTGGAGTGACGGCGGTTCTGGCAGCATTGTTGATACATTGGATATTATTGTCATCCCCCGCAAAGAAAATTTAACAGTAGTTGAATTGCTTGATTACTGGGATGAATATCACGAGAATGACAGCGCATGGAATTATCCCGTATCATTCACGGCGGATTTCACAGGAAAGGTTTATCTGGGAATAAGAGCGTATGACAAAGACGGCATAGGCACATATAGCATTGTATACAATACAACCGGCGGTGAAAGACCTGAATATGTCTCTGCCTTGATTACGCCGATAGAAACCGGCGCATGGATTAACGGCAGTATAAATACGCCGCACGCTGTAAACTGGTATTCGCTTAATGTTACATACGGATCAAAATACTTATTCTGGACTAACGACGCCGCAGCCGGAGATGGTACAAAAAATGTTGACATGGTAGTAGAACTCTATAATGAAAACGGTTATGAGCTTGGATATTTCGATGATTACTACGATTCGCCATATATTTGTGATCCTTATTACCCCTTCAGTTTGCTTTACATTAAAGTGAGATCTTATACCAGCGGCAATACAGGTACTTATGCGATTAAATGCGAAAAAGCCCCGGAAGAAAAAATCAGCATAATCGGCAATACCCTGGTGCATGAATATCCGTCAATAACAACGAATGAAGGGGAAGGCAATATTCAAGGCTACTGGAATGGTTATACCTCTATAAAGGTGCCTTATGGCTTTACAGGATACAGCGAAGGCGCTGTAAGATATATGTTCCCGTATGAGGCGAATGATTACCACTATGTTGTATTGGAATATGAAACTGCAGGCAGCTTGCCTGTTATCCTGAAACAAGGTGGAACAACTACAGACTTCCTACCCATTGAAACAAATGGAACTGCCGGCGGCAATCAATATCCAAATCTGAATGAGACAGGATCTTTTAAATTTATAATATACGGATTAGAAGATTCCAGAAGAGGCATTGGCTTACAGGCAAATACTTACGGCAGCGATATCCCGGATGGCGCGATTAGAATTACAAAAGCCACATTTACCAAGGGAACACTTTACAATGTAACATTTGTTGATTTGGAACACGATCAATATTGCGATCCAAAAACAATCCTGAGCGGCACCGCAATAGGCGAGCTGCCCAGATTGACTTATACCGGATATACATTCATCGGCTGGAAACTTGATTCAACGCAGGTAACAAGCTCGACAATTGTCAACGGTAACATATCACTCACCGCGGTTTGGGAGGAGGGGATAATTGACCTCAGCCAGACAATTGCGGTTGATATAAGCGCGATTACTAATTCAAATATCGGCAGCGCACTAGCAAGCGCTCAGAGCGCGTCATATTCCGACGGTACGGCTTCATTCACAACTAATAATAATGATCAGGCTATAGTTATTCCTCTTACGGAAGAGCAGATTGAAACATTGGAAAAAGTATTTGCTTATGGCGGTTATACAGTAAAGATTGTTTTAAGACAAATAGCATCAACGACGGATGCGCAGATAAGGTATAATTTTAAACATCCAACAGAGGCAACGTGGAACGGTTTTGATGTTGGTGGCGATTTTACTAAGGACCTTTCTTCAAGTCTGAAAGATATTACATCGCCGCAGCTGTCAAAAACAAACAACTTCAAAGCGGACTCAGGCTATCTTGATTTAATTATGATTCAATCAAGAAATACCGGAGCAAATACAGTAATGTTTACATTCACAGGAATTGACATTTTAATTGAAGCTGAATAAAACCGGTAAGGCAATCAACGCTTAAAAGCGTTAAAAAAAGCGGAGGCATAAAAGCCTTCGCTTTTTTTATATTTTATTGTCTTTTTTCAATTGACAAAATGTTCAGGTCTACGCCTTGTAACAATCCTTTAACTATGTTAAATTAAACCCGTTAGGAGAGATGACCGAGCGGCCGAAGGTGTACGATTGGAAGTCGTATGTACCCGGAAGGGTACCGAGGGTTCAAATCCCTCTCTCTCCGTAATAAAAAGGAGACAATTATGGAAGAACAGGTAAAATCTGCTTTGGAAAATGTACGTCCCTCTTTGCAGGCTGACGGCGGCGACGTTGAATTTGTTTCTGTAGACGCTGACGGCGTTGTAAAAGTCAGACTTACAGGAGCCTGCGGTCATTGCCCGATGTCGCAAATGACTCTTAAAATGGGAATCGAAAATTATCTTAAAAAGGAAATACCCCAGGTAAAAGAAGTTGTCGGCATTTAAGCAGAGCAGCCTGCTTCAAGGAAGCTTGCTTCCAATTTGCCGCCGTGACATGGATGAACGCGGATGGCAAGAATGCGACTTTATTTTTGTTTCAGGCGACGCTTATGCCGATCATCCTTCTTTCGCGGCAGCGCTTATCTGCCGTGTCCTTGAAAGCGCGGGATTCCGCGTTGGAATAATACCTCAGCCGGACTGGAAAAATCACACATCTTACACCGCTCTTGGAAAGCCGCGCCTTGGCTTTCTTGCCGGAGCGGGCTGCATGGATTCCATGGTTGCGCATTACACCGCCGCAAAACGCAGGCGTTCGGATGACGCGTACTCTCCCGGCGGAAAAAGCGGAATGCGCCCAGATCGCGCAACTCTTGTTTATGTCGAAGGCATTAGACGCGCATATAAAAATATTACGGTAATAATCGGCGGGATAGAAGCCAGCCTTCGCAGATTCGCCCATTACGATTACTGGTCGGATACTGTCCGCCGCTCGATACTTTTAGATTCTAAAGCTGATATTCTAGTTTACGGAATGGGTGAAAAACCGCTTTTGCAGATTGCGAACAGATTAGCGGCGGGTGAAGATGTTGGAAATATTTGCGACGTGCGGGGAACTTGCGTGCGCGTTCACGGGAAAGAAAATATTAATAAATGGAAAGATGTTATTTTTTTACCGGGTTACGAAACTATAAAAGAAAAAGATAATGCTTCGCTTCGCGCGTACGCGGATCACTTTATGACGCAGAAAAAAAACGCGGACCCCCTGAGCGCGAAACCGTTAGCCGAAGAAAATGACGGAGAACGTTTTGTTATTCAAAATCCGCCTGCCCTGCCGCTTTCTTCGCAAGAGCTGGATAGAATTTACGAACTGCCGTTCACGCGAAAAGCGCATCCTGTTTATGATGAAGCAGGCGGCATTAATGCGCTTAAAGAGGTGTCTTTTTCGCTTGTATCAAGCCGCGGCTGTTTTGGCGGCTGCTCTTTTTGCGCGATTACAAATCATCAGGGACGCGCGGTTACGGGAAGAAGCAGGGAAAGTTTAACGCGTGAGGCGAAAAGATTGATACACAAAGATAAAGAGAATAACCGCGGAGTTCACGGAAGGAAGCATAAAAATAAAAGAGAGAGTGATTTTAAAGGTTATATTCATGATGTTGGAGGACCGACGGCGAATTTTTTCAGACCGGGATGCGAAAAACAAAAACAAGGCGGTTTTTGCGCTGAGCGGGAATGTTTGTATCCGGCTCCGTGCCCGAAGTTAAAAGCGGATCACAGCGAATATTTAAAAACGCTTAAAGTTCTGCGCGAAATACCCGGCATAAAAAAAGTTTTTATACGTTCCGGCGTGCGCTTTGACTACATTCAGCATGATAAAAAACACGGAAGCGAATTTTTAGAAACTTTATGCAAGCATCACGTAAGCGGTCAATTAAAAGTTGCCCCGGAACATATTTCAGAAAACGTTCTTGATGCGATGGGAAAAACCGGTTCTGCCTGTTACGAAAGGTTTAGGAATGATTTTACGGCAGTTAATAAAAAACTTAGATTAAAACAGTATCTGCTGCCGTATTTTATAAGCGCTCACCCCGGCGCAGGAATGAAAGAAGCGGAAGAACTTGCAAAATATTTAAAAAAAACGGGTTTTGCGCCGGAACAGACTCAGGAGTTTTATCCCACCCCCGGAACAATGTCAACGGTGATGTACTATACCGGTCTTGATCCGCGCGCCATGAAGCCAATTTTTACGGTAAAAGGCGCTAAAGAGCGGCGCAAACAAAAAGAATTAATTACAGGAATATAGCCCTAATTATAATTTTATGCTATTTTATACTATATGAACCGCAGGCGATTTAATTTTATAGCGGCGCTTCTCTTTGCAGTGTCTTTCCAGCTGAATGCGCAAAATGTAACTCATTTACCTGCGGCGCAAAATGCGGCGCAGTTTCCCGCGCAAAGTGCAACACAGTTTCCCGCGCAAAAAATTATTACGCTGAAATCCGCTCCGCATAATCTTGACGTATACTTTAACGGCGAATTATTAAAACCTGTCTCTTACGGAAACGGCTTGCGAAATTACAGGCTTTCAGGCGACGGAACCCTGCAATTCAGCGCCGCGGGGTACAGACCGCAGATTATTCACAGTGAATCGCTTCCTGACGCAAAGGGCATTGTCGGAATAAAACTGGAAAACACAGGCAGCGTCATGCAGTTAAGGGGAGAATATAAAACAGGCGCGCAGCCAAAGAGCGTATATTTTTCGCCTGACGGAAAAAGGCTTTTTGTTCCTCTGCTTAACCAGCACGGAATCGATGTGTTTTATCAGAAAAAAGGTTATTTAATTTACGAGAAACGGCTCACAGTTCCAAACAGCAAAGCTATCGGGTTTGTAGAAGCGTTATGTGACGCGAAACGCCGCGAACTGTGGGTTTCCAATATGCTGGAAAACAAAGTTCACATTTACGATCTTGATACCCTTGAGTATAAACTGTCAATAAACACAGGAGGCGTGTATCCCAAAGTAATTGTTCAAAGCCCTGATTCAAAATTGACGATAGCTTCAAACTGGGACAGCATGGATTTGAGCGTTTTTGATTCTGACTCCAAAAGACTTCTGCGCCGTATTCCTGTCACAGGAACGCCGAGAGGCATGGCGTTTTCACCTGACAGCTCTCTTCTATATGTCGCAATCTACGATGAACCGCTGATTGTTGTTGTAAATTTGGAGCAGAACAGAATTGTATCGCGCTTCAGATTGTATCCCGGAGCAGGAGCGGCGCGTCATGTAATTTACAATGACGGAAAACTCTATGTATCGGATATGCTCAGAGGGACGGTAAATATTTTAAACGCGTCAACAGGAGCGCTTTTACATTCCAAACGAGTCGGAATGAATATCAACACCATTGTGCTTTCTCCCTGCGGGCGCTATGTTTTTGCCTCCAGCCGCGGAACAAATCACCCGGAAGACTACACTCTGCCGGGACCTGATTTCGGCGCGGTATACATGCTGGACGCCAGAGATTTAACGCTAAGAGAAAAAATTTGGGGACGCAATCAACCTACAGGTCTTGCCGTATCCCCTGACGGAAAGTATATGGTCTTTACAGATTTTCTGGATGCGAATCTGGAATGGTACTCGCTGTTTTAAAATGTTCCTTCCAGACTTTCTCAATCCCTGACAGTGACTCCTCGCGATTTATCTGATTCTTTAAATAATTTCCCCACTTTAAATTATCGCAGAAAAATCCGAAAAACCGTTTTGCTCTTGAAATATGAAAATCCGGCGGTTGGTGTATAGATAACAATTCTAAAAATCTTATACCTATCTCCTCAAGCGCAGGCGGCGCGCGCCCCGCAAAAACATTTGGAGGAACCCGCTTGCGAGCCCCTTTCAGGGTCTCTACAGCGGAGTATTCCAAAAATTGTTTTTGCAGGTCGTGCTCTGCCTGTGCTTGAGGACTTGGTAAACAGGTGTTGGAATTATCTTCTTTCTCAATCTCCCGCGCTTGCGCGAAAATCCAGGGCATCTGCACCGCCGCTCTGCCGACCATCACTGCGTCGCAGTTTCCTTGCGCCCGGCGGATAAAATCCTGTGCGCTGGAAATATCGCCGTTTCCGGCTACGGGGATTTTTAACTCGTTTTTCAGTCTGGCGACATATTCCCATTTGGCAAGGCGTTTGAACTTTTCGCTGACCAGCCGGGGGTGAAGAGTTATAAGTTCTACCCCTTCTTGTTCGAGGCGGCGGCAAAAGCGTACCAGGTATTCAAAATCGTCTTTAAAGCCGATGCGCAGTTTGACGCTCAGACGGCGTTTAACCTGTGGTCTTAGTTTTGAAATAAGCTCTCCTGAGCGGTCTATCGATGCCATCCAGGCGGCTCCGGCGCCGGTTTTGCGGATTAAGGGGGCGCTGCAGCCCATATTCAAGTCGATTCCGGCGCATTCAAAACTGTCCAAATAGGCTGCGGCTTTGGCTAAAGCGTCAGAATCGGCTCCAACAAGTTGAAAAACGCACTTTTGGGGGTTTGGGAGGGTATCAATATACCATTTTTCGTAAGGTCCTCCCGAAAAAAGAGCATTTGCGCTGATCATTTCGGTAAAATAGGCGTCACAGCCGCCAAATTCTTCTATTAACTCTCTAAGCGCCCTATGGCTCAATTCCGCCATTGGCGCCAGATAAAAGGGCTTGTTTTTAAAAAATCGATTATGCATACTTGACTATTTTACAATTATAGCATATATTTTTATAAAGAGGAGCGAACAGAATGG
>WQSN01000059.1 GCA_009787835.1 Treponema sp. | reverse complement strand
AAAGAAATAGATCATACCTTCATAAAAAGGTCATACTTCTTATATGGGTTGTATATGAGCTATGCTTTACTTAAGATGGTATTATTTATTTTAAATTTTACAAATAACCGGTACACGCACATGGTGTATGTTAAAATTCCTTGTCCTGGGAAACAAAATTAAGCCTGTCATTGGCTTTGCTTATCGCGGTATCCATTTTTACTACCTCCTTCAATATTTCTTCGGGTGTGTCTTTGTCTAAAAACGTTAGCCACCTTTCAAGGTGATTATTTGCTATATCCCCTGTTTTTAATTATTCAAACGTTCCATATTTATATAATATAGAAAATTCAAGGTATTTTCAAGGAAAAAGATAATACTAAAATATATGAATAAAGTTATTTTTATGTGAACCTTATGGTATTGCTCTTACCAATAGTATATAATTAAAAGAAGGAGTAATTATGTCTGTAAGTTCATCTGAAAAGAAAACCGTTAATCCTGGTCCTCTTGGGCTGCTGGGTTTTGGCATGACAACTGTTTTATTAAATCTTAATCACACGGGGATTATCGAGCTTTCTATCGTAATCGTTGCCATGGGGATTGCTCTTGGCGGAATAGCGCAGATTGTGGCCGGTATCAGCGCACTGCGGATTGGTGATACTTTTGGTGGAACTGCGTTTACCGCTTATGGTTTATTCTGGTGGTCATTGTGTATTATATGGATTAACCCTTTCGGCGCGGTGATAAGTCCGGCTGACAGCGTTTCCCTGGGGTTTTATCTTGCTTTATGGGGTGTTTTTACCTTTTTTATGTTTCTTGGAACGATTCTGCATAACACAGTTACCAAAATAGTGTTTTTATCCCTGTCGGTTTTATTTTTCCTTTTATCAGCCGGCGCTTTTTCCGGAAACCCATTTATTACGACAATCGCAGGTTATGTTGGAATTTTTTGCGGATTATCGGCAATCTATTCCGCAATGGCTCAGGTAGTGAACGGGGAGTTTGGTAAAACAATTTTTCCAACATGAACCTTTTTTTAATATTCGCCCTTGCCCTTGCGGTTACGTTTGAGCAGTTTACGGGCGTTTGCTTTCTTTTTCCTGTTAAGGATAGTGGAAGGTTTTTCGTAATACTCCCGTTTTTTAAATTCCCGGATTATGCCTTCTTTCTCTACCATCCGTTTAAAACGTTTGATGGCTTTTTCAAGCAGTTCGTTGTCATCAACGGTAATGTGCGCCAATATAATCACCTCCTTTCCTTAAAGGTTTTATTCAGGGCTTAAATTAATCGCCCGTGTTATAGATTTTACTGATTATCAGTTCTTTGTCAATAATGGGGCGGGCAAGATAAAAGTCCGGATCTGTCGTTTCTGTATTAATGCGGATATCCCAATGTAAATGAGGGCCTGTCGCAAGCCCTGTCGCGCCCGACAAGCCGATTCTTGTTCCAGCGTTTACAAAATCGCCCTCTTTGACTTCAATTTTATCCAGATGATAATACAGTGAATATATGCCGGGCGCGTGTTCAATTATTATAGCGTTACCTGCAACAATCATCGAGGATGCCAGCACAACTTTCCCGTTGCCGCATGATACAACTTCTGTTCCGGTTGGTATGCCGTAATCCAGACCTGTATGAATTGATGTGCCGCGCCCTCCGTCTGAGTATATATAAATTCTACGCTCCGCGAAAGAACTGGTTCTTCTTGTAGCCTGAACAGGCGCAATGAATCTTCCTGTATGATATACATAGTTTCCTGTCGCGCTTAAAACATCCCAGAGCCTGTTGGATTCCTCTGTTCTCTGAGGACTTGTGTCTGTTCTGATATCAGTCAGGGCCTGATCCAGCCTTAATATCTCATTGTCAAATTCCCTTCTCGATATCGTTATCGGTATTACCGCCATTGTTACATTTTCATTTTCCAGCCTGATTTCAGCGGATGTTGCATTTAACGTATTGGGAATTGTAAGTATAGCCGCCATAAAGGTTAATTTCTCATCGCCTGCGGGAACATAAAAAAACGCCGTTCTCGCAAGCGCTCTCCCGTTTACAGTCAGCACAGCCTGCTTTACTCCGCCGCTTACGCCTATTGTGACAGGTTCTCCGGGAGCGGGATTTTCTGGAACAACAGCGTATCTGACATTGCCGGATTGAGCGGTCGCCGGAAGTAATATTATTAAATTTAATAATATTATCAGAATTGATATTTTTGGAATTTTCATTCGCTTTTCCTCAAATCCATAATTATCATCTGAGGCGTTTCGTTCCCCCTGTAATAATCGCGGGAAAGATTAAAAACAACATCAACCTTATCGTTAACGCCGAATTCCCCGTTTGTTACGCGATCCGCGCTTTGCCAGTACACAGCGGGCCATTTGTGTTTACCGGCGTCAAGCGTTATTTTTATATGTTTTGATTCCGGTTTGCCGATAAAATTTATTTCCCTGACAGTGAGTTTTTTTGCCATAAAAACAAGCTGTTCGTTTTGTTTGCCGTAAGGTTCAAACCGGTCTGTCAATTTTAAAATATCGGGAGTCAGATAATCGTGCGGAAGTTCCGCGTCAATCTGAATTATCTGCTCGTCCTGTTTTTCATCAAATTCCATGTTAGCTGCAATTGATTTCAGCCTCTCCAAAAAGGTTTCCCGGTTTTTCATCAGCATGGTGAAGCCTCCTGCCGCCTGATGTCCTCCTGAATCGATGAACAGGCCGCTGCATTGTTCCAGTAAATCGCATACATTGTATCCTCTCGCGGAACGCAGAGAGCCGGTGCAGATTTCTTCGCCTGCGGAAACCGCGATTGCCGGAATGTCAAAATTTCGCGAAGCGCGCTGGGCTATAAGGCCTGTTACGCCCTTGTTGATTTTATCGCTGAAAGCAAGCGCGATTTTATTGTCATATTCGCTCAAGTTTTTATATATAACAGGTTCCATTACAGTCCAGGTTTCATCTTCCAGTTCCCTGCGCTTTTCGTTCATTACTGTAAGTTCTGACGCGAGTTTTTCCCTTTTTACCGGATCTTTTTCGAAAAACAGAGCCGCTGCAGTTTCCGCGCTTCCCATCCGCCTGGCCGCGTTAATTACCGGGCAGAGTTTCCAGGAAATATCTTTTGCTTCAAAATGGCGGCCTGTCAGATCCAATTTCTGAAGAAGCTGCAAAAGACCGGGGCGTGGTTTTCTTTCCAGGGCTTCCAGTCCCCTGCGCACAATGATTCTATTTTCGTCCAACAGCGGCATAATATCCGCGATTGTTCCAAGAGCGGCAAGCTGAATATCTGCATTATCCGCTTCAGCATCCGAACCCGGAGCGTATCCTGAGGATGAAGGTTCGCCCCTCGATAAATTTTTATTCAGCAGCAGTACATACGATGTGAATAAATTGACAAAGACATCAAGCTCGCTCAGTTCCTTATCTGAATATTTTGCGATTTTGGAAAGTTCTCTGATGCGCAGCAGGCTGATGCCTGCTGTCTGCGGGATCATTTTGCCGATCTGCTGTGCGATGTCCAGCATTCCCACTTCCACGCTCTTGCCAAAAAGTTTAGCCAGCGTCTGCTTCTGAAGAGCCGCATCCCATACCAAAATCTGCTGCCCTTCCAGAAAAGCCGGAAGCCGTGTTTCGTTAATCGAAACCATTCCCGGTATGATTGTTTCAGTAAGCGTGTCAATTACCTGAAGATTGCGCGTTTTCGCGATTTCAATTATCCACGCGTCATTTACCGGTCTTGTGTTCAGCAGGCATATTTGCTGGCCGTAGATTTCGCTTTTCAGCGCGAAGCGGAGAGCGCATACAAGTTTGTACGCGACTCCGCAGCCCGACAGATCGCGGAACGCGTATTTTGAATCTTTTAGTTTTGGGTTTATGATTACAAGTGCTTGCGGCAGTTCTTCCTGCGGCTCATGGTGATCTGTTACGATAACATCGACAGAAAGTTCACATGCCCTTTTAATTTCAGCGAACCGGGAAATGCCGCAGTCAACTGTAATTATCAATGTGCCGTCGTTAGCTGCAAATTCATTTACAGCTTCTGCGGAGAGTCCGTAAGATTCATCGCCTGTGGGAATTCGCCAGGTTACCGCCATGCCAAGGTTTTCAAGATAGCCGGCAAGAAGCGCGGTCGCGGTAATGCCGTCCACATCGCCGTCGCCGAAAACAAGCACCTTTTCACCTTCTTCCCTGGCCGCCAGAATACGCTCCACGGCGTCTTCCATTCCGTCCAGAGCGAACGGGTTACGCACAGACATTAGATCATCTTCTAAAAAATATCGTATTGAATCGCCTGTGCAAAAACCGCGCCGCAAAAGGATCGATGCTGTTAAAAGATCGCATCCGTATTTGGCGGAAATTTCTTTCACCTGATCAGAAGAAATCCCCTTTTTTTCCCACTTCATGTATGTTCAGAGTAACAAAATATTATGTTTTATTCTACACAGTTTCACTGTGCGCCGGAAATTGTTACTCCGTTAAAACAGCACCAGGGCAGAACTGATACGCCATTCTGGCAGCGTTCTATGGATATATCTATTTTTTGAATAATATCCAAAATGTTAAAGGAAATCATTGTCTCTTTTAGAGCGCTTGTTACTGTGCCGTTTTCAATTAAAAAGCTGTTTTTCGCGACTCCTGATACGTCTCCGCTTGGGCCGGGGGAAGCGCCTGAAAAACGGTTTAACAGAAGACCGCGATCTATGCCTTTGATCATATCATCCAGGGATATATTTCCGGGCATTACCTCAATATTTTCGTAAGCTGTATTTATTGCGCGAGGCTTGCCTGTTTTGCGCGAGCCGTAAAGGGAAAGCGCGAAAGATTTTAACACTCCGCCTCGGATGATGTCCATGTCCTGGCTTTCATAACCATCGGAAGTAAAGCGTTCTCCCGCTACAATGCCGGGATTTAGCGGTGATGTGCGGAATGTAAGAGCGTTATCTGCAACCTTTGCGCCAAGTGAATCTTTCCAGCGGCTGGTTCCCTGTATCAATGACCAGTCGGAGAGGAAGCAGTCGATGATCGTCTGCCATATCATGTCGCTGCACGCCGGCGTTACTATTACCTTACCTGTGAATTTTTCTTCTACCATTCGCGGGTTCAGAGACTGTTCGGATTCACGGAGCAGCGTTTTGTGCATATCAAGATTCATAAACGGGGTGTTCAGGGATGCAAGGCGCGCGCCATAACCGTTAAATGACGATGATTTTTCCCCGTCTTTCGCGGAAAACATTGTCCCTATCTGGTAATATTCGGTGTTTTTTTCAAATTCAACGCCGTTTGAGTTAACATAAATTGTTTTACTGCTGTTAAAGTCGGTTATCATGCTCTCCAAAACAATTTTCGGGAATTCATCCCGGAGCTGTCCGATAAAATCTTTTGACATTGAAAATAGTTTTCCCATGTCGCTGCCGCCTGCGCCCTGATCAAAATTTTTGTTCCCGCTTTTTTCCGCGATATCTTCCGCCTCTTCAGGTAACGCCGATGAGGCAAGTTTTACGCAATCCGCGACCGCCTGATCTATTGACTGTTTGTCCAGTTTGTTGATAAATGTCATCCCCTTGCGGCCTTCTTTGATTACTTTCAGGAATAACTCATCATTAAAAAGCGTCCGCATAAGGGAAAATTTATTAGCTTCTACATTGAATTCATCCTTGCGGCCGCAGCTTACCCTGCATGCCGCTTTATCCGCGCCGGCTTTTATCAGAGCGTCAAGAACATATTTCGCAGTTTCATTACGCGTCATTATCTGCCTCCTATATTTACATCGCATCTTATTGCGGGGCCGCCCATGCCCACTGTCATGGGTTGTTTCTTGCCGCAGAAGCCGCCGCATTCCCAGTACATATCATTGGAAATCATATCTACTGTTTTAAGCATCTCAAAAGCGACGCCTGATATGGTTGTTTCGCGGATTGCTTTTCCAAGCCTGCCGTTTTTAATTTCGTATCCCAGCCCGACAGAGAACATGAACTCGCCTGTGGTATCAGCCTGGCCGTTTCCGGTTTTTACAAGATAGTAACCGTTATCGATACTCGCTATCATATCTTCAAGTTTACTTTTTCCCGGAAGAATTGCCGTGTTGCGCATACGGATAAGCGGTTCATCGGAAAAACTGAAAGCGCGCGCGTTTCCCTGCGGTTTTGCGCCGAAGTGCTGGGCGCTCTCTTTTGAATGCATGAAATTTTTTAATATGCCGTTTTCAATAAGAACAGCGTCTTCCGCGATGGTTCCCTCATCATCAACATAAACGGGAAGAGGGCATGGTTTTCCGAAAGCTGTGTGCGCGAAATCCACCATTGTCACAAGCTCGCTTGCTACCTGTTTTCCCAGATTGTGAGCCGCGACAGAGCCGCCCAGAACAATGTCAGCCTCGACAGTATGACCAACCGCTTCATGGGCGAGAATGCCCGCAAGCTCAGGATGCATAATGCATTTGCACAGTCCAGCATTGGAAAAAACTCCTTCGCGTTTGTTCATGAGCGCTTCGTAAAGAGCGTCAAGTTCCGCGCAAAGCAGCGCAGGATCCGTAAAGTGATCGTTAAAATGACCAAACCCGCCGAACACTTTATATAGTTCAACCGGAATGCCGTCATCCATATCGGCTGTCATAAATACATAGATCATGCTGCGCGGCTGGTAAAAGTGGCTGTCCGCGCCGTCGCTTACTGCAAGAAGTTTTTCAATTTCAAGGCAGTTTGCGATTACAGTGCGGCTTGAAAGTTTTTTATATTTTTCTGTTATAAGATTGTCAAGAGCTTTCGCGTAATCAATTAAAACGCTTTGAGGTAAATCATTGTCAGGTTTTATTTTTGCTTCAAACTTGCCGCCCTTTACGGCAGGCAAAGGCGGAAGATTTTTATTTACATGTTTTTCCATGAATGCCGCGTTCTCTGTTGCTGCGGCAAGCACATTTTTTATACTGTCATTTGAATATTCAGCTCCGGAAGCGAATCCATAAGTGCCTCCCCTATATACGCGCGCTGAAACGCCTCCGGCGGAACTTTGCGCGTTTGTGGTCATATTACCTGCCAGAAATGACACATTTCTGGAAGTGTTTACCTGCGCGCGCAATTCCGTATAATCCTTAAACGCGCTTTTTTGCGCACTGATTAAATCATTAAGCACTGGTTTACCTCCTGCGGGCCTTTGTTAAGAAAAAGTTTATCATGTAAATAAATAAAGTGATAGCTTGATCTTACCTGAACACGATACCGGACTGTTTGCAGGCCATTTGAACCGCTCTCCGCCCTGAATCTAACGCCAGAGGCAGACCGCCGGGCGGCATAACTCTATGTCCCGCGAAATACAGGTTTTTTACGTTTTTACAATATCCTGGGAATGCTTTGAATTTATCTCCAATGTTGAGCATGGTCATCCATGAACCGTGATACGCGCTAGTGTACCGTTCATAAGTTAACGGCGTTGCAATATCTATAATGTCGATTTTACCTTCAAGCTGCGGGTATTTTTTACAGAGGGCGCGGCTAATCTGATCCGCGAGAGATTGTTTTTCTTTCTCGTAACAGCCTTCTTCTTTGGCTTTTTTCCAGAAATCGTATGTATCGCCCATGAGAATCGATGTAAGAACGGAACAGCCTTCAGGCGCGTAACCTTCATACCCTGCATAGTTATAAAAACCCAGTTTTGTTTCAGTAATTCCGGCGTATTTTATCGGCTCATCAAGTCTCCAGTCCGGCACAGGGGAGAGCGGAAGCTCTGCGCGGATGCCTACACAGACAAGAGTTGAAACTGTCGCTTTTGTTTCACGGCAAAGGCGGCGCAGCCACGGTTCTTTAAGCGGCGGATCAAACAATTGATTGGATGCGGTCATGGTGTCCTGCGTAACAATGACAATATCCGCTGACAATACTCCGTTCTCCAGTGTAACGCCTGTTACTTTTCCGTCTTCCATGTTTATTTTTTTTACTTTCGATTTTAACAATAGTCTGCCGCCCAGAGAGGTGAATCTTTTTTCCATTCTGTCTACCATTCCAGGAGATCCGCCTTCGGGATAACCGCCGTCGCCCCTGTTTAAAACAGAGAGCATATAAATCCGGTTGACTGCGGCGACATTTCCTGTTGAATTGTCTACCAGCCATTTAATGCCGGGATGTTTAAACCTGTTCCAGTATTTACGCGCCGGCATATTGAATAACCTAAGTACGGTAAAAACCGCAGGCAGCATTTTTATTGTAAATAGAGAAGGTCTTTTCGGAGATTCTGTTTTTATGCCTTTTATATCTTTCAGGGGTTTGTCAAAAAGGGACATTGTTTTTACATCTTTTGCAAATTGCAGAATTTGTTTTTTATCTTCCGGAGAAAGAGAGATTAAATGTTCAGCGGTTTTGTCTATGTCGCGGTAAACATTAAATACCTGACCTTCCCATTCCGATGACAAAAACGGTTCGCGTAATATTATTTTTACATTTTCATTTAACGCGTCTGTGTCTTTGTACATTTGATGTATCGGTGTTTTTTCGCTTGTGCCTGTCATCCAATGAATCGCACCTTCAAAAAAATATCCATTTCGTTTCCATCCGGTACACATTCCGCCGGCTATATTATGCTGTTCGCAAATCGTAACATCAAAACCATTTCTCTGCGCGTAAATACCTGCTGAAAGCCCTGAAATACCCGCTCCTACAATAATTACTTTTTTCAATTATTTGCTCCTTTCACATTATATACATTTTTATATTTTTATTTTTCAATAAAATATAATATTGACAAAAACATGTTTATTGTAATACCATATTGTTAATAGTCTGTCTTATTACTAAAAATTTATTAAAAACAGACTTCCTTAAATACTGTACTTTCGCAGCCTGAAGACTGAGAAGATGAGAGGTTATCCATAGAGTAACCGGTTTTATGGACAGACGCTAATATTTTACAGGAAGGGAAAAATGAGTGAAAAATATATTAAATACAGTTTTTTTACAAGAACCTTATTGACAATTATCGGCGGAAAAGTAATCAATGAAATGAAGAGCAAGTCAAAGGACTGTAAAAAAGCCTCGGATAAAACTTTAAGGCACATCCTGACAACTTCAAAAGACACCGTATACGGCAAGGAACATCATTTTGAAGAAATACTGAAAGCTAAAACGCCGGAAGAACTGGCTGAACTTTACCATAAGTATGTCCCTATCAATGAGTACGCGGATCTGCTGCCGTATATCGAAAGACATAAAAACGGCGAGCCTGATATCCTGTTCCCTGGTAAACCGTTTCTTTACGCTACAACCAGCGGAACTACCAAAGAACCAAAATGGATACCTCTGACCAGGGAATATCACAAAGAGGTATACGGGAAGATGTCTCTTGGCTGGTTCTGGACATTGATTCATAATAAGCCCAAAGTGTTCTATCGCCCCGGTATTTCCATTGTAGGAAAAGCCATTGAAGGCAAAGCGCCTGACGGTACTTTATACGGTTCTATATCAGGATATACTTTCCGGGATATACCCAAATTTATGCTGAAGCTCCATACCGCTCCGGGTGATGTGTTTAATATTCCCGATTATAAGTCCCGGTATTACGCGATTATGCGCATGGGTATTGAGCGGGATACTCACATCATTCTGACCGCTAACCCGAGCACTTTGGTAGAAATGCAGAGTTACGCGAATGATTATCTTGATGAATTTTGCGAAGATATTGAAAATGGAACATTAAGCGGTAAGTATCCCATGCCGGATGAAATCCGCAAGGTACTGGAAGAAAAGCTTAAACCAAATCCGGCGCGTGCTTCTGAGCTGCGAAAACTCAGGGAAAGATACGGCACTCTTCTTCCTAAACATTATTGGCCTAATCTGCAGATAGTAAATGTATGGTTCTGCGGTAACGCGAAACTTTATTACGATAAAGTCCGCGATTCATACCCGTATGATACTGTCTTCCACGAGTTCGGTTATTTTGCCACTGAATGCAGGGCAGGTCTTGTTCTGAAGAGTAATTGTCCTGACACAACCCTCTTCTGCCATAAAAGCCATTTTGAATTCGTCCATGAGTCTGAGATTGATAATCCTAATCCAAAAATTTATCAGGCATGGGAACTTGAAGAAGGCAAGCGTTACAATATGGTAGTCACTACCTGCGCCGGACTGTACCGGTATAATATGAATGACCTGCTTGAAGTTACCAATCATTATAACAAGTTCCCCCAAATTAAATATGTTCAGAAGCTGAACGGAGTCACAACCATTACCGGCGAAAAACTTCATGAAGATCAGTTTATAGAAGCCGTTCATGCTGCGGAAAAAATTACCGGCAAGATGGCACCTTTCTTTGTGGGATTCGCCGAGCCTCATAAATCCAGCTATAAGTATTATTATGAATTTGAGGATCAGTATATTTCCATGGATGAGGCCGAAAAATTTACAGTCCAGGTTGATCTTTGTTTACAGGAATATAATCCTGAGTACAAGGAAAAACGCGGTACAGGACGCCTGAAGCAGCCTGAAACCGCCATTCTGGGCCCAAAAGCTTTTGAGCGTTTCAAGGCAGCCTGTATAAACCGCGGATACCGCGACGGTCAGTTCAAATTTAATCTTTTAATGCAGGATGAAATGCGCCACGCATTATTCAAAGAACTGGTAAAAAGCTAAAATCACCAGTCCCAGCTTGCCAGCCGTTTTCCAAGCGTTCCGGCGATGACAGAGGTAACAAGCGATTTCGCTTCATTAAATGATTTATTATCCATTGAATACCTGTACAAAAGCGAAGGTTCAATCTGTTCTGTCGCTATAAACCACTTTCGGCAGCCTGGGTTAAGTTTCAATAAACCGCTGCTCCCGGCTCTCGTTTCATTATTGATTGTTGTTTGCTCTCTGTTCATTGTAACGCAGTTTGCGCATAACACAATGCTTTCGCGGCTGTTGTACCACAGAGAAGCGTCTCCTCCCATGCTGCATGAAGCGCAGTTTTCCAGATACGGTTGAATTCCCAGGAATTTTGTCCATCTCCATAAAAAGTGAATCAATAAACGTGAACAGAGTTCTTCGTTTGCGCTTTCAAGAGCGTCCAGTGTTGAAGATGCCAGTTGCAGGGCAGTGCCCCAGTCGCCGCCGCCGCCGTGGGTAGTTAAAATTGTTTCTGCTGCGGCGCTTGCAGCCATGGTTCGCTCATAAAGCTCCCTGAGTCCGGGGCGCCATGATTGAACATCAAAGTCGCTCAGTTTTCCGTAATCTTTTGCCGGGTCGCGGTAAATCCAAACCTGCCCTGAATTATACGGCGCGGAATGCGCACGTAATTTATTCTTTGGTCCGCCGAATACCGTTGTTTTAATAATGCCTTCCTCGGCGGTAAGCAGAGTAACTTCATTGTTGGATTCTCCTGAAGGGCGGCTTCTGAGAACCAAAGCTGAATAAACGGCTGTTCTTGACATATAAATTATTACTTAATTTTCACACACAGAAGAATTTCATTTTTATAACTCAAGCGCGAAGATCCTGCTGTTCCTGCTCTGGTTATAAACTTTGCGCTTTTTCTCCGGCAGAGTGTCTACTGTAGTTTCCTTAAAGCCCAAAGATTCAAACCAGTCCGGCGTTTGGGTGGTTAGTACGAAAACCCGGCGCATGCTGCATTTTCGGGCCTTATCAATTAAGTAGCTGACAATACGCCTGCCAAGACCAAGGTCTGTATATTGCGGATCTGTGGCGATTGCCGCAATTTCACCCTGTTCGCCGCCTGGGGTTCCATCCGTGGTGAAACCCGGGGTTCCACCCCAGTCATGCAGCGCTCCGCAGGCGCGGATAGAACCGTCAATTTCCAGCACAGCGTAATCATTCTTTTTCTCCTGAATTTGATCCGCGTTGCGCCTGACAAGGATGCCTTTTTGCATTAATGGTTCCATAAGCCGCAGAATATCAGGTAAATCCCTGGAATGAAAAGCGCGGATAGAATCATATTCATCGGTATAAATCATCATACCAACTCCCAGGTTGGAAAAAAGTTCCTTTAAAACTGAGCCTTCTTCCCTGCCGTCGACAATGTGTGCGCGATGAACTCCCGCATGACTTGCTTTTATGCCCAGTTTGAGTTCGCGCAGATACTGTTTCAGTAGTTCAATATCAGCTTCGCCAAGGTGCGGTTTGCTGTTTTCCGGTAAAATTGTCTGCACGCAGTTTTCATTGGCCGCAACAATATCTTTAGCCTGCTGGAGAGTCAGCCGTAATATGCTCCCGTCCGCCCTTTTTTCAATATTATCGGTCCTGGATAATATATCTGAACGCATTCCGCTGTGCATTGTAACGATAAAAAGTTTAGCCGCTCCAAGAGCCGATGAAACAGTAAGGGCTATTTCATCGGTCGGCACATTGTAAGGTTTTCCGGACGGGCTCCATCCGATACAGGGAAGAATGGGAACCATTCCCAAATTAAGCACGCGGCTGAGCGATGAAGCGTATATTTTATCCACTGTTCCTGTATGCTCGGTGTCAATTCCGTCTATAACTCCAAGACCTCTTGCGCGCACAAAATTGCCAATCAGAGCTTCTATTCTGCTGCCAGAAAGAAATGTCATAAAGCGGCTTGCTACGCTGAATGCCGCCATTTCTACATATTTTATGGTTTGCGATGTTGTGATACGGACAGGAAAACCTTTGGTTGCCGCATAGGAAGCGTCAATATCATGCTGTTTCAACACAGCGTCAATATTTTCCTTAACACCGGGGATAATAATCACCTTAAAACCGGTCTTCGCAAGCAAAGCCAGATCTTTTACAAGACCTGGAAAACCGGGCGTTTCTGTTACAGGGTAATCAATTTTAAAAACCATTGTGGAGCCTTCAAAACGGCTCTGATAATGAAAAACTTCGCGAATTAAATCTACCTGCGAATATGGGAAATTATTCATGAATCAATCTTAGTATAAGATCGGATATTTTTACTATACTGCCGGCAGTTAGCCATTAGCTGCTAATTATTAAATTCCCTAAAGGTAAATTCTGTAATTCCGATATTAATAATGAAAAGGGAAAATTCTGCGAAAGCAGATAAGCTCCCCTCCGGAATGAATTATAAACCCGTTGGGTATCTGTAATTTATCCGGCATCCTCACCCTTCCGGGAACGGTGGGTCGAGGGTTCTGTTTCCTTATGGAAATAGTGGCACATGTCCGGCATTAAATTTTTTTTGCCGGGCGCAAACAGAATTAAGTTTTTCCGTCGGAAAAACTTTTTTACACAAAAAACTGCAAAGCGGTTTTTTTTCGGCATGGAAGCCGCGGCGTACAAACTGTCGATGACAGAGACGCCGAAAAAGCCAAAGGAGTGAGTATATGATAATCAATCACAACTTAAGTGCGATGTTTGCAGACAGGTCCCTCAGGGTTACCCAGACATTCCTGGATAAAAATATGGAGAAACTGTCCAGCGGACTGCGCATCAACCGCGCCGGTGATGATGCTTCGGGACTTGCTGTATCAGAAAAAATGAGGTCTCAAATTCGTGGTTTAAATCAGGCATCCGCAAATGCCTTGAATGGCATTTCTTTCATTCAGACCACAGAAGGTTATCTGCAGGAATCCCAGGATATTCTCCAGCGTCTCCGTGAATTGTCAGTGCAGGCCGCCAACGGTATTTATACCGAAGAGGACCGCATTTACATCCAGATTGAGGTCTCTGCGTTAGTTGACGAAGTAGACCGGATTGCATCTCATGCGCAATTTAACGGAATGAATGTATTGACCGGACGTTTCGGCCGGCCAATCGGCGAAAATGTGATTGCAGCTTCCATGTGGTTCCATATCGGCGCCAACATGGATCAGCGCGAACAAGTTTATATCGGCACTATGACATCGAAGGGTCTTGGCATCCGTAATGTCGGTGACGATACCTTTATTTCACTGTCCTCAGCGGACGGTGCCAACCGTGCCATTGGAACTCTCGACAGGGCGTTAAAGATCGTCAGTAAACAAAGGGCTGACCTCGGCGCCTACCAAAACCGCCTCGAACACGCAGTCCGCGGTATCGACGTTGGAGCAGAAAACTTACAGGCATCAGAATCCCGCATACGTGATTCCAACATGGCGAATGAGACGGTCGGTTACACGAAGAACATGATCTTAAGTCAGTCCGGCACAGCAATGCTTGCACAGGCCAACCAAAGAGGCCAGTCGGTTCTTCAGCTTCTGCAATAGCAGAAACGTCTCTCGGAAAGGCGCCTGCCCGTCTGTCCGCGTAAGCGGTCAGATGGGGCGGGCTTCTTTTTTTTGTGTTGGGGGGAAAAAAAATTATACCTTATTCCGTGATGTCCCACATTAAAAAACTTACCATAGTGCTTAATGTTGACCGCTCAGTGTATGCCTTATATACTGTAAATGGATATGATGCACTTAACAAATGACGAAAAGCTGAAACTCATGCGAAATCTCAACTGGGACTATCTTGATACACAAGAGGATATGCTGGAAGTTATTGAAGGCAGGCTTGTAACATCAGGCGCTTTTACCCGGGATAAGCTTTTTGTACGTTCATTGGAAAGACTCCCGTGGCATTATGTTGTAGCCCTTTGGGGCGTAGAAACCATTAAGGAACTGTATACGCCGGAAATTGCAAGACGCATCTGGCCTAAAGAGAGGAGGTATCATTTTGATTTTGCCCTCGCAGTATTACGAAGAGAACCTCTACCCCCTGCAAGATGGGGTGATG
>WQSN01000058.1 GCA_009787835.1 Treponema sp. | reverse complement strand
GGGCAGCGCAAATCTCCGGCAGGGTCATTCGGCGTGGATCACCTACAATGCCACGCCAAAGCGTGCGTTGTAGAAGGCCACGGCCGTATATGACACTGACGGGGATTTGCGCTGCACGCCTTGTAATAATTATTGAATATTCTACATGAGTGATTACAATATGTTGACTTTTATAAAAATCAAAAATAAAATGATTATGTACAAAACCAGTTTTGCATCAAAAATGTAAATTATCTATCCAAGGAGGAAAAACATGAAAAATTTAAGAAGAATTATCACTTTATCGCTGATAATACTGCTTGCAGGCTCTGTAATCATAGGATGTAAGAAGAGCGAAACCGCTGCTGGCGGCGGCGCTACAGGTAAACCAACCGCCCCTCAGGGCAGGCTCGTAATCGGCGTAAACGCCATGAACGGCAATATGTTCGACGGCTGGGATAACCTTGGGGGAAATGCCGATATTAAACTGCTCATCAATGGTTACAAGACAATTATATACACCGATGATGACAGGTTTATTGTAGACCCCGTTGTTGTCAAATCAATGAACACCACAGAAAACGCTGACGGCGGCAAGACCTATACCTTCGAAATCAACAACAACCTGACATGGAATGACGGCACCCCCATTACAGCCAAAGACTATGTGTTTGCATTGCTGCTTGACGGCAATCCGCTGATCAGGGAATTAGGCACTAACAGATGGGTTAGTATGGATACTTATTATGGTTTTGAAGCCTACAATGAAGGTGATACCAATATATTCAGCGGTGTTCGTCTTTTAGGGAATTATGAATTCTCTGTCAGAATAGCTCATGAAGACAGTTACGGCGACCCGCTTTTCCCGTTCTGGTATGAGATAACTTACGCAGATGTCACCCCGTTTCCGCTGCATGTATTAGCGCCTGGTTGCGATGTTGTAGACAGAGGTACCGGCGCAGAAATTACAGGTCCATTTACGCTTGAACTACTTCAATCCACAATTGACAATGGTTCCAGAGGTTACCGGTATACCCCCTATGTCACCGCCGCTCCTTATAAATTTGTCAGCTACGATGTGAGTAATAACACTACTATCCTTGAAGCTAATGAAAGGTATCTAGGTTTAGGTTCCGACAGGATAAAACCAATGATTAAAACTCTTGTTTTGCAAATGACAGAAGATTCGACACAGATGGATATGTTGGGTTCCGGCACGATTGATCTTCTTGTCCAGTTATCTGGTGCGAGAAATATCAATCCGGGACTTGATCTTGTTGATACCGGCAGATACAAAGAGATTAACTACGCGCGAAACGGTTATGGCTGCATCTGGTTCCAGTGCGACTGGGGACCGGCGCAGTTTCCGGCAGTCCGCCGCGCTATCGCGTACAGTATGGATCGCGAGGAATTTGTCAGGCAGTATACAGGCGGTTACGGCGTTATAGTGCATAGCCGCATCGGTCTTGCTCAATGGATGTACGCAGAAAATAAAACAGCTCTTGAAAGGGATTTAACGGTTTATACTCTTAACCTTCAAAAGGCGGCGGAAGAACTTGTCGCTGACGGATGGACTCTTAACGCGCAGGGCGGCGCTTACACTACAGGCGTGCGCTATAAAAGATTGTCTGACGGCACCCTTATGCCGCTTATTGTCGAATGGTTCTCCAATAATTTAAACACTGTAGGTGAAATGCTCGCTACCTTCGTAACCGCCAACGCTGCCAGCATTGGTATGCAGATAAATCAGGATTTCGGCGATGTAACAGCCTTCTATAACGCTCTTGACGGAATAGGCAAACGCTATAACATGATCAACGGCGGTTCCGGTTTCGCGATAATTGATTCACCGTGGTATTATTATCAGCCGGATCCGGAAATGTTCGGCTCATGGAACGGCAACTTCCTGATAGATCATGATCTTAACAGATACACTCAAAATATGAGAAATACCACGCCTGGCGATTATGCGTCTTTCTCAAGGAGCTGGATGGAATTCGTTCTGCATTTTAACAAAAATCTGCCTGACCTTCCGCTCTACTCGGATCAGTATTATGATATCTTTAACAACAAGCTTCAGGGCTACAATCATAATGCGCTCTATCCGTGGACATCCGCTATCGTTGAGGCATGGGTTTCTGAATAAACGCAGTTAAAATATCCGTCTGACCGTCTGTAAAAAACAGGCGGTCAGACAAAGGCATACAATAGTGCTAAATTATATCTTACGGCGTATTTTATACATCATCTTCGTGTTTTTAATTGTCTCCGTTATTATGTTCACCCTGTTTAAACTGTCACCGTCCGATCCTGTCAGGATGTATACCGAAGGTTTAAAGAATGACATGCGGCCAGCTGATTATGAACGTTATCAGGAACAGATCAGGGTGATGCTGGGTCTTGATCAGCCTCTCGTTATTCAATATTTAAAATGGATGGGCAGAATGCTCACCGGCGATTTTGGCCGGTCTTTGGTATACAGACAACCGGTTATAGAAATCATTAAAGCGCCAATGGCTAATACATTACGCCTTGAAGCGATAACAATGCTGTTCGTTTTTATGATAACCATTCCGCTTGGAATAACGACAGCGGTAAAAAAAGGCACAATCTACGATAACTCCGTTCAGGTAATTACAATTCTGGGGTTAAGCCTTCCTTCATTTATTATCTCCCTTGCTGCTATTATAATTTTTTCTGTTCTGCTTGGATGGCTGCCGATAGGCGGCGCATATACGCCAGGAATGCAAATGAGCGGATGGGCATCATTCCTTGACAAGGCTAAACATATGGTTCTGCCCATCAGCGTTATGGTATTTACAAGCCTTGGATCGCTTACGCGCTACATTCGCGCTACAATGATAGACGCCCTTCGCATGGATTATATCCGTACAGCAAGGGCAAAAGGTTTAACAGAAAAAGTTGTTATCTATTCTCATGCGTTCCGCAATTCAATGATCCCTTTTATGACTATTTTAATAAGCTGGTTCATCAGCCTTTTCGGCGGATCTATTATGATTGAGCAGATTTTCAATTGGAACGGAATGGGCAAATTATATATAAGCTCAATTACATCGTTTGACTTCGCGGTAGCTCTTTCACTCGGGATGTTCTATGTAATTATCGGGCTTATTGGAAACCTGATTATTGATATCGCGTACACATTTGTAGATCCGCGGATTAGGTTTACATAGGATACAGGAATACTTCATGGAAAAAGCCAAAGAAATTGATTATGAAAACGCATCTTCTGCGGAAGAAGAGCTTGTGCAAAGCCCCGGCCGGACAGCCATGCGTAACTTTTTTTCGCGCAAATTGAGCATTGCCGGAATGATTGTTTTTATTTTCATATTCCTTTCATGCTTTATTCTATCTTTTATTCTGCCTATCGACCTTACATATACAGATTCTACCAGAATGAATCTTCCGCCCGCGCTGAATTATATATCCATTCCAAAAGCATTAAGTAATAATTTGAAGATGATTGATTTCGGTTCCACCTTCGGCGCGGGGATCGATATGGACGGTAAATTATACATGTGGGGAACCATGCCGGATAAGGTAAAAAATAATGTTCCCAAAAACATGGGGCCTTTAAGGCTTGTAACATGCGGGCTTGATCATATTGTAGTTGTCAACGAGAACGAACAGATTTTCGCATGGGGAAATGATCGCCTGGGAATTTTAAGAATTGCCGATTCTATCCGCGGAAAAAACATTGTTGATATACAGGCAGGCCACCAGATAACAGCCGCGCTTGACAGCGATGGATATCTGCATTTTTGGGGTAACGAAAACAATTACCATTTCCGGCCAGGCAGCAATCAGGGCAATTATAGGGATTTCGCCATCAATATTTCCACCGCAATAGCGCTTACAAACGACGGGAATGTTATAACGCTTACAGATATTGATTCACTGTTTTCCAGGGTTCCGCCGCAGGTCAACGGGCGGACTGTCGATATCGCTTCCACAGATCATGTCGCGGCGGCGCTTTTAAATGACGGAACTGTCGTAACATGGGGCAGCGCGCATTTGCCCGCAATAAATGTGCCTGATGAGATTCAGGGCAGGGTAAAAATCATAAGAGGAGGCCGCACTCAT
This sequence comes from Treponema sp., assembly GCA_009787835.1. Lineage (GTDB taxonomy): Bacteria > Spirochaetota > Spirochaetia > Treponematales > Breznakiellaceae > WQXQ01. The sequence continues at coordinate 11,022 of WQSN01000058.1, read as the reverse complement.
TTTACCGCTCTGTTAAATGACGGTTCTGTTTTTTCCTGGGGCGATAATATGTTCGGCCAAATATATTTTCCTAAATTAACCGGATACAGTCAGATCACAATAGACTACTACCAGAACGCGGCTATCGATCCAAACGGCAATATAACGACATGGGGACAGCACGGATACATAATGGGCACCGATCAATGGGGGCGCGATGTGTTCACCCGTGTTGTATACGGCGGCCGTGTCAGCCTTACGGTCGGGTTTATCGCTGTAATTATCTCAGCGGTTATCGGAATTACAATCGGCGGATTCTCCGGGTACTTCGGGGGAAAGACCGACATGTTCCTTATGCGTTTCGCTGAGGTTGTCGACTCAATTCCGTTTTTGCCTCTTGCCATCATACTCGCGGCGATTGTATCGAATAAGGTTCCGGAAACAGGGCGCGTAATCATGATAATGATCATCCTGGGGTTTTTAAGCTGGTCAGGTCTCGCGCGTCTTACAAGGGCGCAGATTCTTTCAGAGAAAGAAAATGAATTTATAATGGCCGCAAAAGCGATGGGCATCCGCGAGAGGATTATCATTTTTAAACACATCCTGCCTAATGTGCTGCCTGTTATTTTTGTCAGCCTTACCGTAAGTATGGCCACATGTTTACTGCTGGAATCGACGCTTTCATTTCTGGGTTTCGGGGTTATTGAACCAACGCCTACATGGGGTAATATGCTGAACAAGTGCATTGATTCAATTGTTATACGAACATACTGGTGGCGCTGGGTGTTCCCGTCCCTTGTTCTGGGACTGGCTGTAATCAGCATCAATATAGTGGGCGACGGCCTCCGCGACGCCATCGATCCCAAATCAAATGACCGGTAGAAACAAATGGCTTTACTAGAAGTAAAAGATTTACATACCTACTATAAAACCAAACAAGGCATTGTGAAAGCCGTTTTCGGAGTCTCTTACGCCATTGAATCGGGCCGCACTCTCGGCGTTGTCGGCGAAAGCGGAAGCGGAAAATCCGTATCCGCCATGAGCATCCTGCGTTTGCTTGACGGGAACGGGTACATAGAATCTGGCAAAATACTTTTTGACGGCAGGGACATGACAAAATTACCGTTAAAGGAAATTCAAAAAATACGCGGCAACAAAATTTCCGTTATCTTTCAGGAGCCGATGACCAGCCTTAATCCTGTATTCAAAGTGGAAAGACAAATAGGCGAATCTTTTATGGTGCATCAGGGCATGAGAAAAAAGAAAGCGTACGAGGAATCCGTAGAGATGCTCTCTGATGTGCAAATTCCAAATCCCGACAAGGTGGCAAAGCAGTATCCGTTCCAGCTTTCAGGCGGAATGCGCCAGCGCGTTATGATCGCGATGGCTTTGGCCTGCCGTCCGCGTTTATTAATAGCGGATGAACCTACAACAGCGTTAGACGTAACAATTCAGGCGCAGATACTAAAATTGATGAATGAATTAAAACGCGAAAACGGAGCGTCAATTCTTTTTATTACCCATGATCTTGGCGTAATTAATGAAATGGCGGATGATGTCGCTGTTATGTACTGCGGACAGGTTGTGGAGACAGCGCCTGTCAGCGCAATTTTCGGGGATAATTTTCATTCGCATCCGTACACCGAGGGACTGATGACATCAATTCCGCGTCTTGACACTCCCCAGGGCGTCAGGCTGGAAGCGATACAGGGAAGCGTTCCGCATCCTTTGGACATTCCGTCCGGCTGCCGGTTTGCACCGCGCTGCAAGTACTGTCAGGAACGATGCCGAAAGAACAGCCCTCCGGTTTTGCAGGTAATGCCCAATCAGAGCGTACGCTGTTTCTACCCGAGAAAAGTCGAACGCAGTAAATTTTTCACCGCCCGCCCGGGCGCTGTGTTAAATGAAACACACAGGAAGGAAAAATAAAATGGCGCCGGAAGATACGAATCAAAAAAACGCGGCGCCGGTTGAAGCCGCCTTCCCTGATGTTTTTAAGGCCGCAGCGCTGGATCTTGGCGCGGGTATTCCGGCGCACGAAAAAACAAGCGAAAAAAAAATATTAATCAGCATCAGAAATTTAAAGCAATATTTTCCCGTTAAAGGCAACAGGAACATGTTTGTCAGAGCCAATGACGGCATTGACCTTGACATATACGAGGGCGAAACGCTTGGCCTTGTCGGAGAGAGCGGATGCGGCAAATCAACTTTGGGAAGAACATTACTGCAGCTTTATCAGCAGACAGAGGGACGCACTTTATATTACGGACGGACTCTTGACACGGTATCGCCGAAATATCTGCATAACTCAATTAAGGATCTGTACGGTAAAAAACAGAAATTACTGAAACTGTACGGGACAAACCGGAAAGCTGCGAATAACATGTTCCTTGATCTTGTTTACATTTTCGGCGGACTCCTTTTGTCTGCTGACGAGGACAAGGTTATTGCCGCGTATACGGAACAATATAAAACATTTAACGGCGTAACTGAAGAAGAAATTAAAAACAGGTTAAATACATTTGAAAAGCAAAGACGCGTCATTGCGGACAGTTCCGTAACAGAAGCTGATAACTTCAGCAAACTTGAACAATTTCGTGATGACGGAATAAATCTCGCGCGCCTGACATACGACGAGATGCGCCATTTGCGCCGTGATATGCAGCTTATTTTTCAGGATCCATATTCTTCGCTGAATCCTCGCATGACAGTCGGACAGATTATTGGAGAAGGCCCTTTGGCGCACGGTTTCTTTCAGTCTGAAGGAGAGGCGCTTCAGGAACATGTAATGAATGTAATGACAGACTGCGGTCTTGCGCCGTATATGATTCACCGTTATCCGCATCAATTTTCAGGCGGACAGCGCCAGCGCATAGGAATTGCGCGCTCTCTCGCGGTAAAGCCAAAGTTTATTGTGTGCGACGAAGCTGTGTCGGCTCTTGACGTATCAATTCAGTCGCAGATTTTAAATTTGTTATCTGAACTGAAAGAGAAGGAGAATCTGACATATTTATTTATATCTCACGATCTGTCTGTTGTAAAATATGTCAGTGACAGAATCGGCGTTATGTATCTGGGAAATATTGTTGAGATTGCGCGTTCCGAAGAAATTTTCAGGTCTCCATTTCATCCCTACACGGAAGCGCTTCTCTCCGCAATTCCTTCAACCAATGTTGACAAACCCAAGAATTCCATCGTGCTTGAAGGCGATATTCCCAGCCCAATCAATCCGCCGAAAGGCTGCAAATTCCACACCCGATGCCGGTATGTTACCGGCGTTTGCAGGGAAATAGAGCCGCATCTTACCGAAAATAAACATGAGCACTTTGTCGCCTGTCATCATCATGTAAATTAGTATGTTTTTTCTGCATAAACGCAAGTTCAGTAAACTCGTTGACGAGAAAGAAGCCATAAAAAGTTTTAATGAAGTAAAACCTGAACTTGAGAAAAACGACCTTAAAGCGATGATTATCGCGGCGTTAATTGTTTTTATACCAGTCATTCTTGTAATTACCGCGGTAATGTTCCTGGCATCCTGGCTGCTGGGCGGATGATTTTTCCTGCGGCTGACAATAGCTGCCGTACAAGTCCAATATACAAAATTAATATATTGGTATATAATTGAGCTTGTCCGGCATCTGTCGCCTTGTTTATTACCATTAGTTCCGGAAAATGCCGAAAATCCATGAATGCTTTTATAAAAGGAGATAAAAATGAAACATGTAATCCATGTAGATAACAGTGATTTTTTCCGCAAAATAATGAAGTCATATCTGTCAGAGAAAGGACTGGAGTATGAAGGTTTTGAAAGGGGCGAAGACGCTGTAAACGCGGTCGCTGACGGACAGGCATCATTTTTAATAACCGGTCTTGAACTTCCTGATATGAGCGGCGATGAACTTCTCAAACGGCTTATAACCCTGCCTCAGAAAACGCCAATAATTGTTGTAACTTCCAACGATGTTTCCGAAAAGCAAAATCACTATAAATCGCTTGGAGTAAAAGCCATTATTATGAAATCCGATGACTGGAAAACAGAACTTGGTAAAATTTTAAAACTAAATTGATCTTCTGACAGGACAGTAAATGAAACGATGTGAATGGTGTACAGGATCAGAATTGTATATGGATTATCATGATACCGAATGGGGTGTTCCGGTTTATGATGATCATAAACATTATGAATTTTTGGTGCTTGAATCCGCGCAGGCGGGCTTAAGCTGGATAACAATTTTAAAAAAAAGGGAAAACTACAGAAAAGCCTATGATAATTTTGATCCCAAAAAAGTCGCGCGTTACGGTGAAGCAAAAAAGGCCGAACTTTTGGCTGATGCGGGAATTGTCCGTAACCGGTTAAAAATTGAAGCGTCAATAACAAATGCCAAAAATTTCCTGGTAATCCAGAAAGAATTCGGCAGCTTTTCAGACTACATCTGGAGTTTCACCAAAGGAAAGCCTGTTACCGGAAAATGGAAAAATATCAGCGAAATACCCGTTAAAACTGAAATTTCTGACATGATTTCACTGGATTTGAAAAAGAGGGGATTTAAATTTCTTGGCAGCGTTATAATGTATTCACATTTACAGGCTACAGGAATAATTAATGATCATGTAACAAGCTGTTTTCGCTATGGGGAATTAAAAAAAATTCCGCGCAATTCATAAAACAGGGCGCGCGACTGAATTATCAGCCAAACTAATAAAACGGAAGAAAAGGAATAGTGATATTTTCCGGCACAGGAGAGCGGAATGTATGAATGGATAGGTTATTTGGCTTCAGCTCTTGTCGCTGTATCCATAACCATAAAAGGCGGGTTTTATTTCCGTGTTCTAAATTTAGCGGGTTCAATCTGTTTTTTAATTTACGGTGTTATAATTGGAAGCATTCCGGTAATAATCATAAACACCTATGGCATTGGAATAAATATTTTTCATTTAATAAAATTGAAACTGAACATTGTTAAAAAAACAAATAATGATTGATATAAACAGTATAAAAACCATGTTAACCAGCGGTCATGAATCAAACTCTTGACCGCTGGTTAAGGCGGTTATTTCTTTGCAGGTCTGCCTGTTTTTTTTCCCTTTGCGTTTTTTGCGGCCGCAGCTTTAGGACCCTTTTTAACTTTACCTGCTGATGCGCCGGTTTTTATCTTTCCGGTTTTGGCTTTACCGGCGTTTACTTCCGCTTTTGGTATGCTTTTTATGACTGATATAAACTTTTTATCGGCGGAGAGTTCGTCAATTTCTGATGCAACCTGAATATCAATCCAGTATTTTGGAGAATTTCCGAAATACGCGGCCAAACGTAAAGCGGTTTTAACTGTTATCCTTGCTTTTCCTTTTAAAATATTTGTAACTGTCTGATAGTTTACCCTGATTTCTTTTGACAAAAAAAATGCGTTAATCTGATACTTATCAATGAATGACTGCAGAACTGCTCCAGGGTTTTGGGGATTGGCTGTTTTTGGCATATTTGCCTCCTTTATATAGTATAATTATATTTTACTTTATATTAATTATTTTTTCAAGTGTAATTTTAACATAAATATATTTATTAATAAATTTGTTAATTTAAAAGTGAAAATATTACAGAGTCATAATATATATAACAGTAATGGAAAATCATAAATATTGAATTTTCTTGACGGTTATATCAAAAATTCTTATATTTTAATCATACAAGGAATTTTATGGCGGTTAATTTATGGAAAATAAAAATAATATTGGAAAATATCTTTGGCAAATGGCGTATTCACATGCAATAGCGTATTGTTTGGCCGGTTTTATCGGACTTTTTGTTTATCAGGAATTATATGACAGGGAAATTGTATCATCCTATTTGCGTTCAGCGGATGATCCTGTTGTGGCATTGGGGCCAATTCTTCAGTTATTGCGCGGACTAATCATTGGATTGGTTATTTTGCCTGTCAGAAAAGTATTTTTTGAAGAAAAAAATGGTTTATTAAAACTTGGATTAATATTTATAGGATTGTCGCTTTTATCAACCATCGGTCCTGTAATTAGTTCATTTGAAGGCTTCATCTTTATGACAATGCCGCTAAAATATCATTTTTGGGGTTATCCTGAAGCAATAATATATGTGTTTTTATTCATTGGTATTCTGAAATTGTCAATAAAATTTGAACACAATAAAATAACAACATTACTGCCTGTAATGATTATTATCATGATTGGATTAATCAGTATTTTGGGATTTATGGCAGGGAAAGGATATTTTTAGCGCCGCATATATGATTTATAACTAAAATTTCATATACTTTCTGAATAAATTTTCATTATTATTTTTAAATTCCCTGTCAATAATATGTTCATTAATTCCGTAATCTATTATGTACATAAAGGAACAGCCTGCTTCAATTCTGTTTGAGTGATGGTATAAATTCCACAAATACGCCTGAACGGAAGGCGAAGCGCATGTTCTGTCAATTTCATACCTTATTACACTGAATTCATTAGCGCTTAAATTTTTTATATAACGCAAGTAACATATAAAGTCAAAGTATGAGAGTAATTTATCGATCTGATATCCCAAATCAGAATAGCTTTTATTAAAATCTTCTGTATACCAGCTGGGATTATTGTCAATCATATGCATGGTTTTCGCCATGTCCGCGTCAAACCAAAGTTTATTTATTATTTCATCCAGAAATTCCGTTCTTCGAATCTTAATGGAAGAATTCCATTGAAATAACGCGAAAATACTGCCGATTGCCATAACCATGATCAGTAACAGGGATAAGTAATTATCTATTGTCCAAAAATTGAGAAAACTCATTTTTTATGCGCCTTATTTTAAGTATAAAAAGTACTATAAATTTGTCAACTCATTTATTCAGAGTCAGTCTGTCTGTAATGCGGATACATTACAGACAGACTGCCCTAATAATTAAAACTTCAGTTTAAGCGCGGCGCTAAAATTAAAATAACTGCCTCTGCGCCCAATTAAATCTTTTAATGGCTGCAGCTCATCAGGCGGCAATGGCCCCAGCTCGCCGCGCTTTCCGTTACCGGAAAATAAATCGCGATCCATCGGAACCTGCGCTGTGATTGCCAATACCGCTCCCTGAAACAGATCATGGCTCAGGCTGATAACCGGCGTGAAGGAAATGTCATCAAGGCCGGAAATTAGCGCGGCGTTCAAATTTGTAAAATCATCAATTATCCATGTAAAGCCTGTGTACAAATAGTGATTGTTGGAAAAGCCTCCGCCGTATCCTGCCGCTGTTGACGAGGTTTTGCCGTTGTAAAGGTATTCGGCAAGAACAATTAATTTTCCGCCAAAAAATGAATAATCCGCTCCCGCGCTGAAAGAAAGACCGTCTTCCCTGGTTTCCGCTTCATGGTTATAAGTGTAGAGCGCGTCCATTACTAGTCCCACTTCTACATCAGCTTTAATTGAAAGTCCCGCGCGGTGAATGCCGAATTCAGAACCTGTCATTGGAGTCTGAAAAGAATACAGCGCCTGCATACTTACCTTTCTCCAGTGCTGATCCATTGAGATACCGGCAAACATTCCGTCGCCGTCTTCCAAAAAAGGATCGCGTCCTGCGGCACTGAAGGCAAGCAGTTTAAGATCATCATTCGGGTACCAGGAAAGCGACGCGCCTAAAATTCCGCGAAGGCGGGCGTCAGGTTTCAGCGGATTTTTAGGATTGAGAAAATCAGAAGGCCCCCACACCTGTCCGTAACCGAACGGCAGCCGGAAGAGTCCGGCGTCCATATCGGTATATTCACCTTTAAGTTTAAAGTACAGACGTTCAAGTTCTATTCCGGCGATATAGTTTTCTCCAGCGACATAAGCAGTTGGGCTGATGCCGGGAGCGGTCTGGGAAGCAAAACCTGCCATCATCGCCGCTGTCGCTGCATAATCACCTGCGGCAGCGATTAAATTCACCGCGCCGTAAATTGTACCCTTGTCCTGAAGCTTCGTCTGGAATCGAATATTTGCGTATTCTTCAATACCATAAGAAAACGCGGGCGCGTCTCCCGCTCCGGCTTTTAGAGAGACAGTAGAATCCAAAGTACCGGAAACTGTCATCTGAGCGGAGATGTTGCTAATTGTTAATAGTGCAAATAATAATGTTATTGGCTTATTCATAAAATTATTCTCCTAATGAAGGGGAGTGGGGAGTAGGGAATAGGGAATCGGGATTGTTGTTTGCAATATATGCGTGTTAATAAACAACATTGCTTTCGAACTTCTCCCCCCATTCCCTACTCCCCACTCCCTATTCCCTCCCTACTCCTACCTTTCCAGATTCCGCTGACTGAAAACCGAGTCCGCGATGGGCCTGTCCAGAATCACATTCTTCATTCTAAAGACGGTCTTTGAATCCCTGCGCATAAGATCGCGCATCTCTCCTTCTGTCGGAAAACGGCGTCCGCTGATAACTTCGACCTTTAGCAGTTGGTACTCTTTAAGCTTTACGCCGGAGAGAGCATAAAGTTCATAACGTATCAGGTCTCCGTATTCCTTGTCGATCCACAACTTGCGTGTCGGATAACTTTCGGTTCTCCTTCTTGCAGTCAATTGAAGAACCCAGCAGTCTCGTCCGTTAATTACTTCAGAGCCGGCATGGGCCGGATTGTAACGGCTCGATAATGTTTCATTGTCCAATGTATCTTCGTAGGACATATCGGAACCCATCATGGACTCGCGCAGCATGTGACCTGATATCAGCATTACTTCTTCGGTATCGGGTGAATATACAAAAAGCCTGCCGTCCCTTTTCAGGTATTTTGTTCCCCTGTCTTCGGGATTGGTAAACTCAATAAAGCTGTGAGTATTTCCCCTTGCCCAGGCTTTCATGGCTTTTACAAAACGCCGTCCTCCGTACTCAATAATGATCTCACCTTCGTACTCAATGGTGGTATAGATCTCATTATTGTCTACCCGCCGCAGCAGTTCCGCGGCGGACGGTGTCTGTGAAAAAACCGGAATGGCAATAACAGCCAATAATGTAATAAGTAACATTTTCTTAAACATAATAATTCCTCCTGTTGTTTATCTTCTCAATGCCTCGACTGGCTCGACAAATGCGCTCTTCAATGACGGTATCAATGTGAAGAGCGACGCTATTACAACACCCATTAACCACGCGCGCAGGAGCACCATTGGTTTTAATTCAAAAAACAGAGCGTTGGTCATAGGCATATCGCTGAATGTGCTTCCGAACTGCTCCATCATGCGAATGGGCTGATTGGTAAGAGCTCCTACGATGCCTCCGCCCAGGATAACCCCGGCGAGCGCGCCGAACGCGGCCAAAAAAATCGATTCAAAGAAGAACACTCTTACAATCTCGCCGCGCGTCATGCCAAGGCAGCCCATCATGCCGATCTCCTTGATACGCTCATGAATGATCATTACAACNGTGTTGATAATNAGGAAGCTTGCGACAATCAGGAACACCAGGAACACGATTGTGTAAACAGGCGTTACCATTTTCATCACAGCTACCCAGTAGTTGTCGCGCCATTCGGTTACAATATTGTTCGCTCCCAGAAGATTCTGAACGCGCGCGGTGATAATGCCGCTCTGCTTTTCATCTTCGGCGTAGATCACAAGCGATTGAGTTCCTCCATCCAGTACCAGCAGATTGGAAAGCCGTTCTATGTCCATTACCAGGTACTGTTCATCAATCTTGATGTAATCAAAATTGAAGATACCGACAATCTCGGGCCTTAAAAACTTTTCAGAGAACTGGGCGGATATTGTTTTAAACAGAATCCTGTCTCCGATTGTGTATCCTGACTTATGCGCGAAAACTTTTCCAACCGCTACTTCATTAGCTCCTGGCGTGGGCCATCGTCCCTGCATTAAACCGTCATTGCGATCTGTAAGATTCAAATTGTTGGTTTGAATTTCCTTTTCGATATCGAGTCCCCATAAAACCGCGTGCTTGACTGTACTTTCCTGCAAGGTCGCCATAGTTGCAATCCGCGGAAGCACCGCTCGTACGCCCGGTATCTGATAAATGTCCGCGGTAATGTCTTTCCAGTTTCTTCCGTTCTCTACAGGATACTGGACAGGCATATACTCGCTTTCGGCGTCGTACTGTTTGGAAACAACTCTTACATGGCCAAGCTCGTACACCTGCACAGTATCAAAAATACATTTGATCATTCCGTCTATCATTGATGAATAGACCACGATAAAAAATACAGCTATCCCAACCGCGGTAAAACAAAAGAGAGTGCGCCGCATATTGCGCCATATATTGCGGTAGGCGATTTTTATCAGCGCTCCTGTTCCGCCCTGTCTATATTCGTTTGTCATCTCATACCCCTTTATTCAAACCGAAGGCTTTCGGTGATAGGCATCTTAACCGCCCTGCGGGTCGGCAGAATTGCAACTAACGACGCGAGCAATGTCGCTGCAATTCCCGAACCGAAAATCACTCCTATATTCCACGAACTGCGGAATATTGCCGTTGTACGGAAACCAATTCCATCCGGCATCAGATCTCCCATCGCTGTAAAATCAATTCCGTATTTTACAATCGGATAATTGATAATGCAGCCCAAAATTATTCCCAGGATGGAACCCATAAGACCGAGGAAACCCGCTTCGAGCATATAGACAGTAACCATATCCCTGTCTGTCATACCCATCGCCCTCATCATTCCGATTTCCTTTGTGCGCTCCAGTATCGCTAGAAGAATTGTGTTCGAGATTCCAAGGAAAGAAAGCAAAAGTAACAGGAACGCAAGCACCTGGGGCATTCCGGTCTGTATCGCTTCATAGCTCAGATAATCCGCCATATACTCCTGCCAGGTAAACACGCCAAGTTCTTCAGGATAACCTAATCCCATACTTGAAAGGCCGCGCCTCAATGCCGCGGCAATCGCCGCCTTGCTCTCGCTCGCGCCGGGAAGACGGTCATCGGGCACGCCTCTTTCCCTGATGATCAGTTCAGTAACGGCTCCTTCCAGCATCATGCCTGTTTCATCCTGCAGAATATCCAGCGGAATAAAAGCGGTGTTGCCGTTAGGAAGCGGAGCCGGCGAGTTGATCACTCC
>WQSN01000057.1 GCA_009787835.1 Treponema sp. | reverse complement strand
CTTGAAACATCAGGCGCTTTTACGCGTGATAAACTTTTTGTAAGGTCTCTTGAGAGGCTCCCCTGGCATTATGTTGTTTCGCTTTGGGGGATAGAAACGATAAAAGAACTCTATACGCCGGACATCGCTAAGCGCATCTGGCCCAAAGACAGGAGGTATCATTTTGATTTTGCCCTCGCAGTATTACGAAGAGAAACTTTACCCCCTTCAAGATGGGGTGATGTGTATTTTAGATCGGAGCGGTTCAGATTTTTTTCTGACCGGGGGAACAGCTCTAAGCAGAGCGTATTATAATCATCGTTATTCAGACGATCTTGATTTTTTTTTAAGCCATTCTCAAACATATGATGAACAGTTAGATAAAGTATTAGCGTTACTTATTGAAGCAGGTTTTTCATGGAGCACTTTAGATGATTATACAAGGGCCCCAAACTTTACTACTATAAAGGTAAGAAAAGATACAGATATTTTCTTAAAACTTGATTTTGTTAATGATTTAGTGCCTCATTATGGAGAAATAATTAAAACTAATTTATTTAACAGGATAGATTCAGTTCACAATATGCTCACTAATAAACTGTCCGCTATCTTCCGTTACGCAGCTAAAGATGTTGCAGATATCCGGGAAATCGCTCTTCATGAGAAAATTAATTGGCCGTTAACAATTAATGAAGCGCGGCAAAAAGAAGCCGGACTGGATTTAATTTATATTTCTGAGATATTAACGACAATGCCCCAAAGCGAATTTGAGACAATTGCATGGACAAAAAAACCGGCATGGGAGGAATTCAACGCGGATATAGGGCGAATTGTTCTGGATATGATGAGCGGCAATTAGAATGACTGGCATAAAAAAGTTGAATTATCTTAAATCATGCATTATCCTGTTTCTGAATGAAATAAAACCGAATAATTTTAGAATTCTTTTAAAATAGATTCTTTCATTGTTTTGGTTCAGGAGGGATATCATGCAGTACGGTTTTTTTGACGATGACGCCCGGGAGTATGTAATTACACGTCCTGACACGCCTTATCCGTGGATTAACTACCTGGGATGCGAGGAGTTTTTCGGTCTTTTTTCCAATACATCAGGCGGTTATTGTTTTTGCCACGACGCTCGGATGCTGCGCCTTACCCGCTACCGTTATAATAATGTGCCGGCGGATTCAGGCGGGCGTTATTTTTATCTGCGCGATAACTGCGCTGCGGATGACTGCAAGTGCGATTGCAACGCGGGAAAAGCCGATGTCTGGACTCCTTCGTGGATGCCGATGAAATCGAAACTTGACCGCTACGAATGCCGGCACGGTATGGGGTATTCCCGTATTTCATCGGCGCGAAACGGTCTTGCTTTTACGCAGGTTTCTTTTGTTCCGTTAGGTGACAATTGCGAAATCCACAAGGTGACGCTGACCAATGAATCTAAAATTGAAAAAAATATCGACATGTTCTCTTTTATTGAATTCTGTCTTTGGAACGCGAATGACGATATGACAAACTTCCAGCGGAATTTCAGTATCGGAGAAGTAGAGATTGACCTTTCACAGGGCAGCTCGCGCATTTATCATAAAACCGAATACCGCGAACGCAGAAATCATTACGCTGTTTGGTCAGTGAACGGCCCTGTCGCGGGATTCGATACTGACAGGCAGTCCTTCCTTGGTTTGTATAATGGTTTTGATTCTCCTGATGTTCCTTTTAAAGGCGAAGCCAAAAATTCTGTAGCTTCAGGATGGTCGCCTGTGGGCTCTCATCATATAAAGGTTAAACTTGCGCATAACGAATCAAAGACATTTGTGTTTGTTCTGGGTTTCTGCGAAAATCCGCAGGATCAAAAATGGGAAAAACCGGTTTCCGGCGGAAACCATGGTGTCATCAACAAAGCGCCCGCAAACGCACTCATTGAAAAATATAAAACGGCGGAATCCGCGGACAAGGCGTTAGCTGAATTAAATGAGTACTGGAAAAATCTTCTTGGCAAATTCACGGTAGATGCCTCCTCCCTTTCGCGCCCTGATGATATAAAAATGGCGCGTATGGCTGGAGTCTGGAATCAATATCAATGTATGGTGACATTTAATATGTCGCGCAGCGCTTCCTATTTTGAATCCGGTATCGGACGCGGAATGGGTTTCCGCGATTCAAATCAGGATTTACTGGGTTTTGTTCACCTTGTTCCGCAGCGCGCGAGATCGCGCATTCTGGATATCGCCGCCACTCAGTTTCCCGACGGAAGCGCGTATCATCAATATCAGCCGCTTACAAAGCGCGGCAATAACGAAGTCGGCTCCGGTTTTAATGACGATCCGCTTTGGCTCATCTGCGGCGTTGCGGCTTACATTAAGGAAACAGGCGACTACAGCATACTGGAAGAAAAAGTCCCGTTTGACAATGATGAAAAACTCGCTGACACTCTCTTTGTCCACCTGAAACGCTCCTTCGATTTCACCGTAACGCATAAAGGCCCGCACGGGCTTCCTTTAATCGGACGCGCCGACTGGAATGACTGCCTGAACCTTAATTGTTTTTCCGCGGTTCCCGGCGAATCTTTCCAGACAACGGCTAACTTTGAAAGCGGCGTTGCCGAATCTGTTTTAATAGCGGCGATATTCGCGTTTACCGGCCCTGATTACGCTGAAATATGCAAAAGAACAAACCGCGCGGATGAAGCAGCATATGCTGAAAAAGAAATAAAAATTATAATTGAAGCTGTTAACAAGCACGGATGGGACGGAGACTGGTTTGTCCGCGCGTATGACGCATACGGTAAAAAAATCGGCGGCAGGGAATGTGAAGACGGCAAGATTTTTATCGAGTCGAACGGTTTCGCTGTAATGGCGGGAATCGGCATTGATGACGGGCGCGCGGCAAAAGCGCTTGATTCCGTAAAAGAGCGTCTTGATACAAAATACGGAATTGTTCTTCAGCAGCCCGCTTACAAGGATTATCATCTGGAGTTAGGTGAAATTTCCTCCTATCCGCCCGGTTACAAGGAAAACGCCGGTATTTTCTGCCACAACAATCCGTGGGTGACAATAGCCGAAACCATGCTTGGAAGGGGAGACCGCGCCTTTGAAACTTACGCGAAAATTTGTCCCGCTTACCGCGAAGATGACAGTGAACTCCGTAAACTTGAGCCGTATGTGTACGCGCAGATGGTAGCGGGCAGGGACGCGCCGCGCCACGGCGAAGCGAAAAATTCATGGCTTACGGGAACCGCAGCCTGGACATTTGTCAGTATTTCCCAGTACATTCTCGGCGTGCGGCCTGTGTTCGACGGTCTTTTAATCGATCCGTGCATACCAAAAGACATGAAAGGTTTTACTGTTACCCGCAATTTCCGCGGCGCTGAATATCACATAACGGTTGACAACAGCGCGGGCGCGGAAAAAGGGGTTAAATCAATTACTGTTGACGGAAATCCGCATAACGGAAATGTGCTGCCTGTGTCAGGCGGCGGGAAAATCCACAAAGTTATTGTAACAATGGGAAAAAATTAAGGAGTTAATATGCATTACAGGAATTTTTTAACGGTTACTTACGCGCCTGCCGGGTATTTGAACGATAATTCTGTCGGACAGATTAAGGAACATATAGAAAAGGTTGCAAGATATATAAAACTGGACAAGATTTACCTTGAGACTTACCGTTCTGAAATATTGATAGAACGCAAAAAGATGGAAGAAATAAAAGCGCTGTTTTCAGCAAACGGCTATATGATTTCAGGCGGAATCACAACTACTGTTACGCGCACATTGATGGGCAGTATGTGTTTTACAAATCCCGATAACCGTAAAAGATTAGGAGAAATCGCCGCCTATACCGCGGAGCTGTTTGACGAAGTCATACTTGATGATTTTTATTTTACTAACTGCCGCTGCGAATCCTGCATTAAAGCGAAAGGAAACAGAAGCTGGACTGAATTCCGTCTTGCGCTTATGAATGATATTTCACAGAATGTGATCATTAAAAACGCGAAAGCTGCGAATCCTAAGGTAAATCTGATTATAAAATATCCCAACTGGTATGACAGTTTTCAGGCTAACGGATACAATCTTGAAGATGAATCAAAAATGTTTGACGAAATATACGCCGGAACCGAAACCCGCGATCCGCATTATACGCATCAGAATCTTCCGCGGTATTTAAGTTTCTTTTTACCGCGTCTTTTTGAACATATAAAGCCCGGAAAAAACGGCGGAGGCTGGTACGATCTTTTTGAATGCAGCCTGGAAGATTATCTGCAGCAGGCTTATCTGACTCTTTTTTCAAAATGCCGCGAACAGATGATGTTTTGCTTCCCGTTACTCGTAAACGATCCTCCTTATCCCGCGGCGGCGGGCGCTTTTTATGATGAGGCGGATTTGTTCATGGATAAAATCGGGGAACCGGCGGGCGTTGCGTGTTACAAACCGTATCATTCCTTTGGAGAGAGGCTTTTGCATGAGCATATCGGAATGTCAGGCATTCCTCTCGATCCTTATCCTTATTACCCGGAAAACGCAAAAGTTGTTTTTTTAACGGCTGACGCGGCATGGGACAGCGAAATTACAGGCAAGATTAAAAAAAGCCTTTTAAACGGAAGCAAGGTTTTTATCACAAGCGGTTTATATAAAAAACTTGTAAAAAAAGGATCCGAAGGAGACAGAATAGAAGATATTCTGCCTGTAGAAATAACTGACAGGAAAGTAACTACAGACAGATTTACCAACAGCGCGTTCGGCCAGAGAAACTCAGGCGATATAAGAGCGCAGGGAACTGTCACAATTCCTCATGTTGCGTATAACGAAAACGATCTGTGGGTGCTTTCATCGGCGCTTACTCCTTATTCAAGCCATCCGCTTTTATTATGCGGCACATACGGCAAAGGAAAACTCTATGTGCTTACAGTGCCCGATGTTCCGGCTGACTTTTACAAGTATCCGGCGCAGACGCTTACAATGCTTCGCAATGAAATGGATTTGCCCGTAACGCTGGAATGCGCAGGTCGCGTCGGACTGTTCCTGTACGATAACAACACTTTTATTATTCAGTCTTTCCTTGAAAGAACGGAACAGGTGCGTGTGCGCGTAAACAGATCCGGAGTAAAACTTATTCCTTTAACAAAGTCTTATGTGCGCCCGTTTAACACGGTAACCGGCGGAGGTGAATACGAAAGCTGCTTCGACGTGAATGTTCTGCCCGGCAGGCACGTTGTGTTCAGGATCGAAGAATAGGAGATTCGTTAACTTCTGCTTCACAAGAGCGCATCGCGAGAATTGTTTTTTCAATGAGAGTGTCAAGTTCCCATCCCAGCATGGCGGCGCCTTTTTCAATAACATCGCGTGAGCATCCTGCCGCGAAGGCGGGAGTTTTAAATTTCTTTTTTACTGATTTTATTTCCATGTCCATTACGCTTTTGGAAGGGTGTATAATCGCTGCAGCCCAAATAAGGCCTGTAAGTTCATCCGAAGCGTAGAGGATTTTTTCCATTTGATGTTCAGGTTTTGAGGAAACCGGAGTAAGTCCGTACCCGTGGCTGCAAACGGCTGTGATCAATTCCTCGCTGATTCCGGCAGCGCTCAGCAAGTCCCGCGCTTTAACGCAGTGCTGATCGGGGAACTGTTCAAAGTCAATGTCATGAAGAAGCCCCGCGATACTCCAGAATTCCGCGTCCTGGCTGTAACCCTGATCGCAGGCATACCATTTCATAACGCCTTCCAAAGTTAGTGCATGCCGCAGATGAAACGGATCCTGATTGTATTGAAGCAGCAGCTTCCATGCCTGTTCGCGGCTGATATTCGCATTCATAAGGATAGTGTAGCGGCGGCATTAAACAGAGACAAGCTGTAATAATGAAAAAATATAAATTTTTGTTATATTGTAACATGAATAATAGGTCGTGGTTAAATATTAGTATGCAAAGTATTTTTAAACGGCATGAAAAAAAATATGTTATCACACAGGAACAGGGCGCTATTTTAAAGGAACAGCTTGCCCGGCATATGAAAATTGACCGCTGCGGCGAATATCTTGTGCAGAATCTTTATTACGATACAGAAAATTGGGATATTATCCGCGAGTCAATAGAAAAACCTTTATACAAGGAAAAACTGCGCCTGAGGTTTTACGGCGATTATAATCCTGAATCTCAGGGGTTTTTGGAATTGAAAAAGAAATTTGACGGTATTGTTTATAAACGCAGAATCGCTTTTTCATTGGGTGAAATAAAAAACAGGTGCGTTCGCGAAATTGTATCGGAAGCCGGCTCTCAGATTTCCAGGGAAATTAACTTTTTTTTGAATAACAGGAATGTCAGCGAAAAAATATATATCTCCTATAAAAGAACCGCTTATAACGGACTGGAGGATCAGACTCTTCGTGTTTCATTTGACAGAGATATTTTCTTTCGCTATAGTCCGTTAAATGTTTTTGATCCGGAAGAAGCCGCCCGCGATTGTCCGTGTTCCGGCGGCCGGATTCTTGATCCAAAACAGGATAATCAAAACGGAGATTCCAGCTATTTTATTATGGAAATAAAAACAGAGTCTTCAATTCCTCTGTGGCTTACCCGTATGCTCAGTGAAAATAAGATTTTTCCGGTATCTTTTTCCAAATACGGAACTTGTTATACCAAACATATACTTAAAAGGCAAAACCCGAAGGAGGCAGGAAATGCCGCTTAATTTTTTTTCCGGCAGTTTAATAAATGAAATTCCGACATTGTACAGCATGATTATCTGCACAATTTTTTCCCTTGTTTTCGGACTTGCGGCCGCGGGAATTTATATGTTCAGGAATAAATTTTCAAGAAGTATGGCATTGACATTGGTGCTGCTTCCCGCGATTGTGCAGATTATCATTATGCTTGTAAACGGAAACATCGGCGTAGGCATCGCTGTAGCAGGAGCGTTTTCATTGATACGGTTCCGATCCATACCTGGAACCGCAAAAGAAATCAGCGCGTTATTTTTCGCAATGGCTTTGGGTTTTGTAACAGGGCTCGGCTATATCTTTTACGCTTTTATATTTTTGCTTCTGGTCGGAGGAACATGGCTGTTATTAACAGCGTTTTCATTCGGCGATAATAAAAACATCCGTTTTTTAAAAATAAAAATACCCGAGAATCTTGATTATGAAGGACTTTTTGACGATGTCTTTGTTAAGTACACAAGCAACGCTGAATTAAAATCGGTGACAACATCTAATATGGGAAGTCTTTTTGAATTAATATATGTTGTGAATTTAAAACCGTCATTCACGCCGAAATCTTTTATTGATGAGCTGCGCTGCCGTAACGGAAATTTAAATATCAAATTAAGCCGAAACAGCGACGGAGAGGAGTTGTAAAATGAGTAAAACCAGTAAAATCAAATTCTTTGCTTTATTGTTATGCACAATGATTACGATGATCTGCTGCACCGGCAAAGCGTACGCGGCCGGCATCATAAACACGCAGTCGGCTCCTGAGGAGATTGTCGCCATCAGTGCGAAACAAATCGAATTTACTGACGGAATCGCGCGAATTACAACAGGAGGAAGATATATTCTTTCGGGCGAACATGAGGGGCAGATTCTTATAGAAGCAACAAGAAGGGATCTTGTTCAATTGATACTGGACGGCGCAACGCTTAATAATCCTAACGGTCAGGCAATTTTCGCGCCGCGCTCTCTGGGAGTTGAACTGATTCTTGCAGACGGGACTGTAAATAATATTTCGGACGGCGTATATAAAGATGAGGAAAACAACGCCGCGATATTTATACAGCACGATCTTATTATCTCAGGCACAGGCGTGTTAAATGTTACTGGCAATTATCATCACGGCATACGCACTCAGGATTTTCTTACAATAAACGGAGGAACGTTTCAGATAACGGCAGCCGGAGACGCGCTTCGCGGACGCGACGGGGTAATTATAAATGACGGGACATTTACATTAAAAGCGGAAGGCGACGGCATTCAGTCAAATAATGATTCAAATCCCGAATACGGATATATAACAATAAACGGCGGTACATTCGACATCAGGGCTTCAGATGACGGAATCCAGGGTGAGACCAATGTCACAATTAACGGCGGAAATTTTCAGATTACAGCGGCGGATGACGGCATAACATCAAACGGTCCGGTTCTTATAACAGGCGGTGATATTAATATTGCTAACTGTTATGAAGGAATCGAAGGGCTTAATGTCACCATAACGGGCGGGAACATCAGCATTAACGCAAGAGACGACGGAATTAACGCAAGAGACGGAAATGCCGTTACGGACTTTCGCGGCAGGCCGATGATGCGCGGCCCGGTCAATCCGGATATATATGTGCGCATAACAGGCGGGACAATTAATGTAAACGCGCGGGGAGACGGAATTGATTCTAATAATAATATTTTTCTTGAAGGAGGAACATTGCTTGTAAGCGGCCCCTCAATGGGAATGGAAGGCGCTGTCGATCTTGACGGCGTATTTCTGATAACGGGCGGAAAACTTGTTACAGCCGGAAGCGTGTTGAATGTATCCAGGCAGTCAACCCAGCCGTTTCTCTATGTGACATTTAATCAGCAGTTCCCTGCCGGAGTAAATATCGAAATTAGAGACGCAAAGAATAATACGCTGCTAAATTACGCGGCTCTTACCTCATTCAGAATATCTGCTTTTACATCGCCGGATTTCATTATAGGAGAAACATACTCAGTATTTATTAATAATCAGAAAACAACTGATGTTACCCTTGGCAGCGTTATCACAAGCTCTGGCGGTAATAATACAATGGGAAGAGGCGGCTTTAATGATTTCAACTTCCGGGGCGATATTCCAAGTCCCGGTGATTTTCGCAATATGCCCGGCTTCCCTGGAGATATTCCCAGTCCGGGCGATAGAGGAGGCAGACGCATGGAACCTCCTTCCACGCGCCTGTGATTTATACCATCACATTGCCGCCGCTGACCGGTATACAAACGCCGGTAACAAAAGATGCCAGATCAGAGGCGAGGAATAAAACAACATTAGCGACTTCCTGATCTGTGCCGCGGCGGGCAAGCGGAACCATTTTTATGTAGGATAAATCATTAAAGCCTCTATGGTCTATGGTTTTCGATTCTCTTTCTTTGTCGCTGATTACCCAGCCAGGCGCGACCTGATTTACAGTGACGCCTTTCGCGCCGGCTTCATTCGCCAGAACGCGGTAAAGGCCGTCCATCCCTTTTTTTGCCGTAGCATAAGCGCCGGTTTTCGCGCTGCATTGCGCTGAACATTCGGAATTAATTCCGATAAAACGGCCGCTTCCCTTTGCCATCATCGCGGGAAGAAACGCCTTTGCCGTGTATACGCTTTGCATGACGCACGAATCAAACTGGTTTTGAAAATCATCCGGGCACTGATTAAGAACGGATTTCCATTCATACTGAATAACCGCGTTGTTAACGACAATGTCAGGATCACCTAACGCAGCTTTGATTTTTTCACGCATTCTGTTTGTAGAATTTTCATTTGTGATATCAGCCTGTACCGCTGCCGCGCGGCAGTTCATCGCTTTAATTTCGCTGACAAGCTGATCCGCCATTGCGCTGTTTTTATTATAACAGACCGCGATGTCCGCGCCGCAGGAAGCGAGAGTGCGCGACATAATCCTTCCAAGCTGTCCTGTAGCTCCTGTTATGAGCGCGATCTTTCCCTTTAAGCTGATATTCATAATTTTTCCTTTTTAAGCAAGCGTTTCATGCGTTTCTTTTAACTGTTTGATGATCGGGAGTTTCTGCGGGCATTTTTGCTCGCAAGCGCCGCATGCAGTGCACTTTGACGCGTCCGCGCTTTTTCTCCAGCTTTGTCCTTTCATCATTTCAAGATACGCTCCTTTCGCGTGCTCTTTTAAATCATAAATCCGGTAGCGGTTCATTATTTCAAACAGATAAGGAATATCAATCCCAGAAGGGCATGGTTTACAGTAATTACAGCCGGTGCAGTAAAGCTGCGCGAGTTTTTTGTTTTCTTCCATCATGGCGTTGATGTATTTAAGCTCTTCTTCAGTCAGATGGCCGGTTCGTGATGCGACATCAAAATTTTCTGTCAGCATTTTCTTATTTTCCATGCCGGAAAGCGCGATATCCACATTGGCGTTGGCGAGCACAAAACGCAGCGCCATTTCCGCGGTGCTGACTCTCGCGCTGCCCTTATCTTTTAACAGTCCCTGAATTTTTTCGCTCGGCGCTCCCAGCCGTCCGCCGCCGACAGGCCCCATAACCACAGTGCCCAGTCCTTTTGATTTCGCGTAAGCGATGTTTTCTTCGTTTGAGCGATCCAGCATATTGTATTGAACAAGAGTCGATTCAAAGAATCCCGAATCAACAATTTTTTTGTAATTTCCCGCGTCGTCATGAAACGAAAAAGAAATATGTTTTATCAATCCCTGATCTTTTGCTTTTCGCGCGGCTTCAAGCGGGCCGAATTTTAAACCCTGCCAGCTTTCAAAACTTTTTAATGAGATGCCCCAAAAATGATAGAAGTCGATATAATCAACATCAATCTGTTTTAATGATTTTTCCAGCCGCTCCATCCAGTGATTGCCGTCATTATCTTCGATTGGATTTTTTGTGGAAAGGTAAACCTTGTCACGGTAACCTTTAAGGGCTTTTCCGACAGCGATTTCGCTTTGTTTATCGCAGTAAAGCGGAGCGGAATCAATATAGTTTACTCCCATATTAAAAGCCTGCTGCATCAGCGGAACCGCAAGTTCATCATCAACAATTTTTTTTCCGCCGGTTTCCTTCATCGGAAGCCGCATCGCACCGAAGCCAAGAGCGGAAACTTTCGCGCCTGTGTTTCCGAAATTTTTATATATCATGTAAGTCTCCTTTTAACTAATTTCATGTAAATCCCGCAAAGACAGAAATACAAAAATTAAATTACATTTCCAGCACTACTTCATTTTCCGCTTTAAGTATAGATGCGGGAATGTAGCTGTCTTTCATCGCTTCGCCGTTTACCGTCAATTTTTTGCAGCCGGATTTCCGGTCTATGCCTTCTTTTCCGCCGCTGTTATTCACTTTTATGTTAAGTTTACTGCCGCGGAAAACTTTTTCCATTGTAAATGATTTCCATCCTGACGGGATTGAAGGCGAAAGGCGAAGACCGTCAATGTCAGGTCTTAGTCCTAAAATTCCTTCGACGCAGCCGACCATGACTGTGCTTGCGGTTCCCGTAAGCCAGTGAACATGACTGCGTCCTTCGAACGGACTGTCGGAGCTTTCTGTAAATTGGGAGTAAACATACGGTTCCATAAGGCGGATGTCCGCAATGCTGTTTTGCGCGGCAGGGCAGCTTTCAAGGTAATATTCGACTGCTCGTCCTCCGCGCCCGAGAAGCGCTTCCGCGAGAATCAGCCAGCCCTGCGATTGCAGGAAGATGCCGCCGTTTTCTTTTGTAGACGGATTAAAGAGCAGAGCGAGAGCGCCGTCGAACGCGTGTTTAACATAAGAGGGAGCCATAAGGCGCGCGCCGTATTTTGTGTTTAGTTCTTTATATACTAAATCCATTATCGCCTTGCCGCGCGCGTCGTCCGCGAAACCGGAAATTACCGCCCAGCTCTGAGGATTCAGCCACATGCCTGCTTCCGGATCGCCGCCTTTGCCGACAATCATATTATTTTCCGTGATGCCCCGCACAAACCTGTCCTTGTCCCAGCATTTTTCTTCTATAATTTTTCTGAAGCGGGCTTTAAGCTCTTCCATTTGCTTTTCTGCCGCTGAATCTTTTTTGTGTTTAGAAAACCGGATCATAATCTCAAAGGCGTAATAAAGCTGCATTGCGACAAAAACAGACACGCCGTTTGCGCCTAACCGCAGACAGTCGTTCCAGTCCGCGTGAAGCCCTGCGGGAAGTCCGTGAATGCCCAAATGATTCAATGAAAAATCAACCGCTTTTTTAAGATGATTGAATAATGTATCCTGTCCTGTGTCTGCGTACGGAATAATTTCGTCTAACAGCGCGGTATTGCCTGTTTCCGCGATATATTTCCATACAGTCGGGAAAAGCCACAGCGCGTCATCCGCGCGGTAGGAAGGGTGTCCTGTTCCCTGCCTGTAGGAGCTGTCTTCCGGTTTATCTTCATACCCCGGGTTATGGTTGTACTTTACAAGAGGAAGAGCGCCGCCGTGGCTGACCTGCCCTGATATCATGAATTTAATTTTTTCCAAAGCCATTTCCGGATCCAAATGAATGATGCCTTGAATATCCTGCACCGTGTCGCGGTAACCGTAACCGTTTCGCTGTCCGCAGTAAATAAGGGAAGCCGCGCGCGACCAGATAAACGTAATAAAACACTGATACGCGTTCCATGTGCCTATCATGTTGTTAAAGTTGTCATCAGGGGTTGTCACTTTCAGGTTATCAAGTTTTTTATGCCAATAAGTTTTAAGCTCTGCGATTTCGCGTTCGGGAAGCGACGCGTCTTCATATCGCGTAACAAGTTCTTTCGCCTGCGCTTCGCGTTTTTGCCCGAGCAGGAAAGCGAATTCAGCGCTTTGACCCGGAGCGAGATCGAAGGTTGTGTGAAGAGCGCCGCAGGGGTTTAAGTTGTAGTTGAGCGTGCCGTCAAGCCTGCCGTTTTCCACAGAGAGGGGATTTCCGTAATCATGATAATTGCCGAGAAATTTCGCTCTGTCTCCGCAATAGCTTGCGGTCTTCGCGCCCGCAAGACCGAAGAAGCGCGTCTCTACACGGCTTTCGTTAACGGCGTTCAGGCAGTTTTCGTTTATGGTTTGCAGTATAAACTTTTCTTTAAAATAAGTGCGTGTAATAAACTGAGTATATTGAAGATTAACCTGATCCTGTTCATAAAAACTTTCGCATGTAAACTCGGCGTAGCCAAAACAGGAAATCTTACGCGGTTTTGATCCTTTGTTGGTTATCTTTAATTTCCATACTTCGTATTCCGCGCCCTGCGGCACATAAAAAAGCGCCTGTGATTGTATATCTTTGTACTCAGCTTCCAGTATAGTATAACCTGTGCCGTGGCGGCAGTTTGATTTATACCGGTCCAGCGGTTTACCTACAGGCTGCCAGGAGGCCGACCAGTAATCATTATCCTCGTCATCGCGCAGATATATATAGCGGCCGGGCTTGTCCTGC
The DNA here is from genome assembly GCA_009787835.1 of Treponema sp. Classification (GTDB taxonomy): domain Bacteria; phylum Spirochaetota; class Spirochaetia; order Treponematales; family Breznakiellaceae; genus WQXQ01. The sequence goes on along the minus strand of WQSN01000057.1, from coordinate 2,976 downwards.
TCATTAAAACGGTAGCGGATTATTCTTCCCGCAGCGCCGCTTTTAACAAAGCTGTAACCGCCCGCGTTGTTTGAAATAATCGCGCCGTAAGCCGGAGACCCCAGATAATTAGCCCAGGGAGCGGGCGTATCGGGCCTGTCTATTACATATTCTCTTTGCGCGGGATCAAAATAACCGTATTTCATAATAACCTCCGATTTATTGATTAAAATATTATATATGGCTTAGGTGTTATTTTCCAGTGTAAAGACAGCGGTACTATATTGATTGCGTCATAGCTTCCCGTAATGTTTTATTAATTCGTGTTTGATATCCTTTTCCTTTTAATTTGTACTAAGCCGGTACATCTGCGTCAATTTTTATTGAAAGCGATACTTATACAGGTTCAATTTTCTAGTATTCAGGATGCATTGGTTTCATGCGGGCGATTTGTCCGGCTGTGAGTTTTGGAGAATCTTCGTTATAAATAACAGGAAAGTTCTTAATTTCCTTTATCCATTCAGGACTTAATTTTTATAGTAATTATTATATTTTTATTATTTATCCTTTAATTTTAAAAGCATATCCAGTACATTAAACAAAAATTCCTGATATTTGGGCGGCAGTCCTTTTACTGTATTAACAAGATTTCTGAAGCGGGAGTCATCGGGCAGAGTTTCCAAAAACATATTACCTTCTCCGTGTCTTATCCATACTTCACTAACGTTAAAAGAAGAACAAATTAATTTAATTAAACGGTCGTTTACAGGTATCCGGCCTGTTTCAATTCCCCCTATGTAACCGCTTGATAGCGCTAAAATAGATGAAAATTTTATCTGAGAAAGCCCTAAATTTGCCCGAATTTGTTGAATTCGGCTGTTTATTACAGGTAATGAGTCCTTTCCCATGCTTAACAGATTAGCAAAAATTTACTTAATTATCAATAAAATATTATTTTTTATGAAAATGTATTGACATAATTAATATATATTCTTAATATCGCATATATATTAAGTATATGATTCAAAAAAAAGATGAGCTTACAGATTTAATTTGGATATCTCGTTTTTGGGCGCAATATAGCAAATTACCGGAGACATTGAAAGAAGGGTTTATTTCATTAGTTGAGAGCGTAAAAAAGGATATTGAAGAAGAAGGAAAAAACACGGGGAACAGAGAGCAGGCAGAAGGCAATAATTTGTGATTTATTTTCCATTAAAAAGGAGTGTTTATATGAAAAAGACAATCAGAATGACGGGAATTATTATCCTTACAGCGGTAATCGGGTTTTTCTTCGCTTCCTGCGCCGAGCCGTCAAGCGGAGGCGAGGGCGGAGGTGCTGTAGACTTTGTAACGTATTCAGGTAACATAGAAGGCGAACAATATTCATTGACTATCTCAGGTCCGGCTAGAGCGTCTTATGCACCGCAACAGGGTGACAGCTATGTATTAAAGAAAGGCAATATAACAAACTCAGGTACGGTTCAAACTGCCGGCAGTACATTGACTTTAAAACCTTATGGTTCAGCAAATACGTTTATAGTATCTGTACATGGTAACAATATTATAGCAATTACCGGTAATATTACATTAACATGGAGTGATAATTCTACAACTGTTTTTGGTACCGGCAGTTCTGGCACTGGTAATCAGGGTACAGGTAACCAAGGCGGCAATAATAATCTTCATGCTTTAAGCGGAATAGTGAGTATAACCGGAAATGTAATTGTAGGGCAAACACTTACAGCTGATATTAGTTTACTTAGCGGAAGCGGGGATATTTATTATCAGTGGAAAAGAAGCGGTGTTAATATTGGAACAAACAGTAATTTATATGTAGTACAAGCTGCCGATATTGGCTTCCCGATTACAGTAACCGTAACCCGTTCCGGTAATTCCGGCAGTATAACAAGTTTTTATGTTATTAATGAACTGGTGCCGACAGAAGGCTTGGCTTACTCGTTAATAGGTAACGCATATTCGGTTTCCAGAGGAACAGCAACAGCAGCCGACGTAGTAATACCGGCCTTTTATAACGAACTTCCTGTGACCGCGATTGCAAGCAACGGCTTTTCTTCGTATTCAAATATGACAAGCATTGTTATACCGGACAGGGTAACAAGCATAGGCAGCTACGCTTTTTCCGGCTGTTCAAACTTAACAAGCGTAACAATACCTGTCAGTGTGACAAGTATAGGAACCAGCGCTTTTTCCGGCTGCTCAAGCCTTGTAAATATTACAATACCTTTTGTCGGCACCGCTTTAAACGGGAATGGTAATTTAGGCTCCATATTCGGCGCGTCCAGTTATTTTGGACAGAACTCGTACATACCTTCAACATTAAATACTGTCATCATAACAGGCAGCAATGTTATAGGATCATCCGCGTTTTACGGATGTAGTAATTTAATCAGTATAATATTACCTGACAGCGTTACCTCTATTGGTGATAACGCATTCGCAAACTGCAGCAGCCTTGAAAGCATTATTATACCGGACAGTGTGATAAATATCGGCAGCAGTGTGTTTTCAGGATGCAGCAGCATAACAAGCGCAATAATTGGGAAAGGCGTGACAAGCATCGGCAGTAATGCATTCACAGGCTGCAACAACCTTACAAGTATAACGATACCGTTTGTCGGCGCAAGTTTAAACGGGACTACAAATACGCATTTTGGTTATTTATTCGGCGCATCAAGCTATACAGATAATTTTATTTATATTAATAATCAAGGTACATTTGTTGACCAAAATTATTATATTCCAGCATCATTAAAAACCGTCATTGTAACCGGCGGCAGCAGTATCAGAGGTAATGCGTTCTCTGGCTGCACCAGCCTTACATGCGTAACAATCCCCTCAAGCGTTACTTCTATAGGCGCTTCTGCGTTCGCATACTGCACCAGCCTTACAAGCATAACAATCCCTGCAAGCGTTACTTCTATCAGCAATAGTGCGTTCTCTGGCTGCACCAGCCTTACAAGCGTAACAATCCCC
>WQSN01000056.1 GCA_009787835.1 Treponema sp. | reverse complement strand
ATTGTATGCTTGTCATCTGCTGTTACACCCGATGACCCCGATGAATGTAACGAAAATTGCCTCGAAATAGGCGATACAGGCCCGGGCGGCGGGATAATAATATATCATTATCATCCCGGCATTACAATAACTGGTTATGGAAATGCAGGTGATCCGGGCTATTTTCCGTCATACACCGCCAGGTATTTAGAAGCCGATCCTAATATTCTGGGAGTACTTGCCTGGGCGTCACCGGCTCACGTGTCTACTACTATAGAAGTCAGCGATGGATTAGGAAGAGGCAGATCAAACACAGCGGCAATTCTTGCAGTAGACGCAAACGCTCCCGCTGCGTTAGCGTGCAGGAATCATACAGGCGGCGGAAAAAACGACTGGTTTTTTCCAAGCAGTGACGAAGCCTATTATTTTACAAGAGCGAAAATATTTTTAGGATTAACACCGGGAATGCATTTTTTGACATCCTCGGTAACCGGAAGATATGCAGACTTTATTAGTATTAGCGAGGATGAGTATGCCAGCGGATCAGGTAACATTCAGAAGAACAACAGTACTAAGTACGTCATTGCTGTCCGGGCTTTTTAATCCATGTAAAGGACTGAGGCAGGCTGTGATTCAGAAAAACTTAGCAGTTACAATCTCTGCTGATGAGCTGATGTAAAATATATATCCCGGGTCTTAGCCGTTCCTTAAGCGCGTTCACGCGTTCTTCTGTCCAGTATTCTTCAGGCGTACTGTATCCAAGCGTTTCTTTTGATGTCTCATTATCGCGGGCGATTATCCTGCCCCTGCTTACTACCGATACATCAGGCACATACACTCTCTCCCGCCCCTCATCATCATACTGAAGGCGGTCTGAAAGAATTCTTACAATCCTTTGGTAGTTCTCTGAGTTTTTTTCCCTGTCTTTTCTTATATCGCAGTAATAAATTCTGTCAATTTCCATCTCACGCGCGACATCCTGAAGGATAACAGCGTAATGCTGGCACCATGAGCATTCCTTAAAGCCAATAAGAACAATACCCCTGCCTTTTTCCAAAATGTCCGCAGTCTCAGATGCGTTTCTGTATAAAAATATATTATCATCGCCTGCCAAAGGATATTCTTTCGCGAACCTTTTTGAATCGTTTGCTTCCTTACACTGCATGAATATAAAAGAAAAAAGTATAATTAAAATAATTCTATTGATCGCCATAAACAGCTCCCGGCGGCGTCAGGTTGTTTTGCTTTCTTCCTTCAGATACCTGCGCAGCATACTGAAAAATTCATCAACATTTAGAGGTTTGCCCACATGATCGTTCATTCCGGCGTTAAGGCATTTTTCAATATCTTCGCGGAAAACGTTAGCTGTCATTGCGACTATCGGTATTGTTTTGGCTCTTGGGTGGCTTAACGCCCGTATTTTCCGCGTAGATTCGTATCCGTCCATTTCAGGCATCTGCACATCCATAAGTATCAGATCGTAAATGTCAGGCGATTTATCAAACATTGAAACCGCTACCAATCCGTTTTCAGCGCAGTCAATTTCCAGATGGGTAGATTCCATAAGCGATATGACAATTTCACGGTTTATATCAACATCTTCCGCCAGAAGAACTCTATACCCCTTAAAAACATCCGTGTTATCTGACTGCTTTGCGTTATTCTGACCGGTTAATCCTATCGCTTCTGTTATTGCGTCCGCGATTGCCGACGGGAAAAGCGGTTTGGACAGGAATTTGTCAACGCCGGCCTTCTTTGCCTCATCTGCGACATTGCTCCATTCAGCGGCGGAAATCATGATTATAATTGTGTGTTCAGGCGATTCCGATTTGGCTTTTAGCTCTTTCGCCAGCTTTATTCCGTCCATTCCGGGCATTTTCCAGTCAACAAAAAATATGTTATACATGCCATTAGCGCCTATTAGCGCGATAGCCTCATCGCCGCTTGACGCGGTGTCGCAGCTTGTACCGAAGCCCTGAATAATTTCCCTGAAATAATCAAGGATTTCCTTATCGTCATCCACTACCATAATGGAAACATTGTTCCAGTTTATACCGATTTCAGATAACCCCGGTATGTTCCTTGCCGCGCGCCTGGCTTTAAAAGTAAATGAAAATGATGAGCCTTTTCCGATTTCGGAATCAACTTCTATATGGCCGCCCATTAGTTCAATGATGTTCTTGGAAATTACGAGTCCCAGTCCTGTTCCGCCAAATCTACGCGATGTGCCTGATTCCGCCTGATGAAAAGAATGGAAAAGCTGTCTCTGCTGTTCGGGGCTTATGCCTATCCCCGAATCCTTAATTGTTATCTGAATTGTATACAAGTCGTCTTCTTTGCCCAGGAAGCGGGTTTCAAGTTTTATGGAACCTTCTTCAGGCGTAAATTTTACAGCGTTGCCGAGCAGATTGGTAATAACCTGCGCCAGCCTCTGATCATCGCCGATAATCAGGCGCGGTATGGACTTGTCGATATTTACGGAAAGTTTCTGTCTTTTTTCATCAGCGCGGAACGCTATTATATTGATAACGCGCTGAAGCATTTTTTCAAAATCATACTCCTCATCGGAAAGTTCAAATTTATTGGCTTCAATTTTTGACATATCAAGAACATCATTTATAACTCCAAGCAGGTGCTGGGATGCGTTCTCCACTTTTTCAAAACAGTAATCCTTTCGCTGTATATCACCGGCTGTTTTTCCGATAACGGTCATGCCGATTATTGCGTTTAACGGCGTGCGGATCTCGTGCGACATGTTCGACAGGAAAACGGTTTTCGCTTCCGATGCGGCGGTGGCGTGATCCAGGGCTTTTTTTAGTTTTTCATCGTAAATGGTCCGCATTATAGCTCCCGCTATTACGCTTGCTATTGTGGTGATAAATGAAACTTCAATTTCCTTCCACTCGTGCAGTTCATTCCGGTACTCGACGCTGAAAAGCCCCCATAACCTGCCGTCCACATAAAGCGGCGCGCCTACAATCGCGCAGATGCCGACAGTGTTTAAAGTTTTCAGAACCGGATCATTTGCGATATCAGAACATGTTAATACGGGCGTTATAGTGTCTTTGGGAAGCGTCAGGGGAAATATTTCCTTAATCAGCGCATGTGTTTCGCTTAATTTCATCAGAGGATAATCCTCTCCTTCGGCGCAATTGTTATACGCAAGAAAACATTTATCGAGTTCATAATCAATGCCAAAGATGACTATGCTGGAAGCGTTAAGGTAGCGCCTGATCTTGTCAATTGCGTTATTTATCAGTATGTCAGATTCGCCTGATGCGACAAAACTTTTTGTAATTTTACTGATCAATTCCTGCTGTTCAAGGCGCACCTTCAGGAGTTCACCCTGTTCCTGAAGATTCGCGGACATCTTTTTTATATTGCGCAGATCATATAAAAATCCAAGCCCTATAAATTCATTTTCGTCTTTCACGCGCGTAAGCGTAAGTTCACAGGGAACAGGTTCTCCTGCCGCCGTTTGATGAGGCCATTCAATCTGCACCTTTTCGCCTGAAATCGCGCGATTCATGATTTTTAGCGATTCATAAATCGAAAGGCGTCCGTCCTCCAGATATTCAGGTGAAAAATCATCATAGAAACGATCAATTATCTGCTGTTTCGGCGCGTTAAACATCCTTATAAGCTCATCATTACAGTCTGTTACTTTTGGAGTGCCGTCAAAAATCGCTATACCTATCGGCATGGTTTCTAGTATGGATTGGTTGATTCGTGCGGCTCTGCTCATCTCCTCTTTAATCTTGATTATATTCCGCAGATCATAGGCGAACGCCAGCCCTGTAAAATTTCCGTTATCTTCAATACATGTTACCGTAAGCTCACACGGTATAATATCTCCGTACTGGCTCTGGTGAAGCCATTCAAAAACAAGCGTTTCTCCGGACATGGCGCGTTTCATGTAGTCAGCGGCTTTTTCTATTGAATTTTGCCCGTCTTTTTGATACTTGGGTGAAAATTCAAAAAAATGATCAATGTAATACTGTTTTGAAGTGCTGCAAATTCTCAATATTTCATCATTACAGTCAATAATGTTTATATTTTCATCAAAAATTGTGAGACCAAAGGGCGCAGACTTCAGAATTGCCCGGTTAAATTTATACGCCTTGTTCATCTCGCGCTCTTTTTCAGCGCGTAAATGAGCGTTTTCGCGTTCCAGTGCCTTAATTACTTCAATACTGTCATTCATGTCCATATTTACCGGGCCTCCAGCATTTTGCCTGATGTTAATTGTATCACGTTAGTAAATAATGGTAAATCACGAAATAACCGCGTATACCCGCAATTTATACAGGCATGCGGAATTATTCAGGTTTATAGATAACGCTGTCTTAAATCGCTGAATGAAACAGCGCCGGACAAATCACTGATTTGAACAACGCCGTTTATTATCTTAAAGAAAAACTCCGCGATATTCGGCAATGTTAAATCATCGCTTTTGCTGCCGTCTTCTTTTTGCAGTGAATAAGTCTTCAGTATCTGCGATCCCAAACTTGCCGAGATAATTAAAAAATGATTTTCCAAATCGTCAAGATTCAGTATATCGCTGACAAGCACCCTGGAAGCGACTGAATAGCTGTGAATTAATGTTTTGGTATCCGATTCATCTACAAGCACTGTTCTCTGGGAGTCCGCTTCTATGTCCATTTTGATTTTTCCCGTGTTGGGTTTCTCTTTTTCATTTTTGAACAATGAGCCAAGATCCGAAAGTGTAATATTGTAAAATTCGGTTCCAGGCAGAAATGAAACAGGCTCTACGGAGAAAGCGGTCGGGTACAGCAGATAATTTATCCCTCCTGCGGAAACTTCAGGAGCGTTAAATGTTCCTGTTATGGAATTGTGAATGGAAAGTTTCTTTGATGCGAAACAGCCGCCCAGAACGACTGTGTTTTCTATCTGTATTTCATTCGCGAAAACGCTTCCCGCCACAAAACAATTCTTTAGTTTAACGCTTGCGGCGTTTATATCCGCTCCGAATATGCATTTGCCCTTGATTAACAGCGACACAATGCTGCCCGATGACGCTACTGCTTTATTAAACTGAATAATGTCCGCTGCGTCGTTTTTTACATGAAGCTCGTTATGCGCATAAACTGCGTTTTTAAATTCAGCGGGACCGCTGTCTATAACCAGATTTCTTGCATATACCGCGCCTTCCACTATAACATTTCCCTGAATATTGACATCTCTTTCAAGTTCGCCGCTGGTCTTGGGCAAAATCGCCGTTTTTACCAGATTGTCCTTTAAGCCGACAGTTGATTCGCCAATCCTGATTTCCTGCATCTCTTTCATTATAAACTCCTTTCCAGTGAAGATATTTCAGTGTTTTGCCAAAGGGACATCATGGTTTTATAAACGCGCTGCTGCGTTGTTTCATCGGTAACGGCGTTCATGCCGGCGGCAAATTGCGTTTCCGCCAAAAGGTTAAATTCCCTGTTAAGCATTTCTTTTTCAGGTTCATCCGCGGGTTTCCATTTTGCGCTGTTAATATCGCGGCAGAAATTTTTTACCCTGTCAGCGATTGTCTTTTTTTCCTGCTGATTAATATCATTTGTGATAAAGCAATTCTGATCCGTTCCCTGGCTTTCCAGCGTATCGCTTTCTGACCATATCACCGGAATATAAAGCGGAATGTTTTCTCCCAGTTCATCGTTAAACAAAAGCGAATCTATCATGGATTTAATGCTTGATTCCTGGTTAATATAACTGTGCATGGTTCTTAATATTTCAAGAGTTTTTCTGTTTAAGGCTGAAACAAACAGGCACATTTTAGACGAAGATGCCTCATCAATTCCCAGAAGATTCATGGCTGCCGCGTTACACGAAGATTCGCTTATAAGTTCCCTGATCACATTTTTTGAAATATTAAAAGACGGTTTGTCAAGCGCGTAAATTCTTTTGAAGCATTCATCATCAAGATCGGAAAAAAGTTTTATGTATCTGCCTGTGATTCTGTTGTAATCGCCTTCCATTACGCCTTTTTTTTCGGTAACGGCTTTACTCTGCTCATGAATCAGGCCCAGACCGGCGTTTATCGCGCTGGACAGCGCCTGTATCTGCTGTGACAATTCAGTGCTGATTGTTCCGAAGAAACCCTTAATAAGCGAAGCGGATATTTCATCGGCTGTTTTTTTAATGGCAATGCATTGAGCCGCGTTCATCGCCGCGACGGATCCGCCAAGCGCGATAACGGAGGTGTTAAATTTGTTTATGCTGCCGTCAAACGGCGCGGTATTGACGTTAATCGTAATATCGACAGGAACAGATCCGCTGTAGGATTTTGTTCCTCCGTTCTGGCTTGGCCCGTAGCTGACAGTTCCGCTGTACGGAACAGAAGCGTGGTAGGATTTTGAATAACTCATTTGCAGTCCTCCCACGGCGACTCGTCAAACAATCTGATCATTTCCTTTACAACCCTTTCTTCGTCATGGCACTTTTCGCATAACGCGATGAATTCCCTGCGAATCATGTCTTTGTTCCCGCTGTCAGAAGGGGACCATGTCAAGTCCTTGTTTATCCTGTTAACTTCGGAAACAATCGGAGAAACATTCTGCCACACATCATTTTTCGCCGTGAAAATGTTTTCGATATTGTCACCGGGATTCAAGAGGCTGTCAGAAACCATAAAGACAACCGGCACATAACACATATTGGCGTCCGAAGATGAGTCCGTTTCGCTTTTAATCAGTATACTGTCCACTTTTTCGCTGTAGGTTCTGTCTTCGTAAACAGACTCATACATGGCGTTCATCGTTTCCCTGGTTTTTTGTTTCAGTTTTCCGCTGAGAGCTGTCTGCGTTACAGGCAGCGTTTCGCCTGAAATACTCAACAGCATTGAGCTGTCGTCCTTAAGCTTGTCAAATACAATTCGTTTTCTGATTTCAGCCAGATGCATCGCGGGGCGGTCAAGCTCTTTTACCCTGATATCAAGCGCTTTGTTCAATGAATTGAATAATTTCGTATAACGTCTTGCTATCATGTTAAAATCATTTTCCATTACGTGCTTGTAATTTTCTATGGCCTTTGCAAGCTGCAGCAATGTAACATGTTTGCTTGTCATTTCAGTATAGGCGGCGACGGCTTTCTGGCTTATCTGTGATTTCACCAGCGTATAAAAACCTTCATCCACATTATCGCAGATTTTCTTTGAAGCGGCGTGTTCTGTCGCTATTACCGCTGCCTGCATCGCTACAACAGCCGCGGTTACTCCATTTACATTGCCGCGTGTGTTATCAATAGAACGGGCCATTGGCGATGTATCTACATCAAACTGGAAACTCGCCATGGTTATTTCTCCTCCTCTTCGTTTTCATTCCCGGATGAGCCTGTGTCTTCATTATATGAAGCGTTTTCAACCGGAGCTTCTTCCGCAGGATATTCTTCTCTTACGGGAGGTTCAGGAATTTTTTGGCTTTCCTGCGTATTTTCAGGAGACTGCGCCTGAACGGTCTGTGAAGCGGAATAATCCTGCGGAGTTTCATCGCCCCGGGATGTATGAGCCGATTGCGCCATTGACGCTTCCATCAATAAATTAATTGAAAAATCATCGTACATTTTCTGTTCTACATTCGGCTGAGGAGGCAATTTCGCGTGCCTTGCGACATAGGGATTCACGGCAAGCAGTTTTCTTCTGCGTGGATCAAGCTCCTGAAGCCGGTTAATAGACTGCGCCATATCACGGTATTCGTTGTCACGTAACGTTGCCTCGTAATATGGAATGTAACCGAACTGCGCCGCTTTCTCATCGATATTCTCCTTTAGCCGATCCATAAAATCGCTGAAGTCCTCCTGCTGTTTATGAAACTGCTGCGCCTGCACTTCAAAACCTGCGATAATTTCCGCGTCCTTGTTTTGTTCGTGAACTTCCGCGCTGTCAAGGGAACGGGTTTTGCGCATGGCGATCTGTGTTTCCTGCAGGGCTTTGTAAGTGTTCAGGCTGCGGATATAATCGGCATAGGATTCGCGCATTCTGTTTATAAGATCATCAACTCCGGCGCGGTTTCTGCCGTAAAAGTCTTCGGTATCGCGGTGCCACTGGTTCAGGTAATCAATTTTTTGATCTTTAATGCCGTTGTATATCTTCAGGCGTTCTACCCTGTTTTCCGCCATCAGGTTTTGAATAACGGGAGCAAGCACTTCTTCCTGAATCTGGTGCATTCCGAACGGCATGGATGTCCGCGACTGATCTTCTGCGATCCACGCGGTTGAAAATAAATCATATTTCACTCTTGAACTGGATTTAAGCGAAAAAGGCGCGTAATCATCCACAGAATCCTGATAATCAAAGCTCGCGGAGCGTATTCTTTCAATTTCCTCGGCTTCAAGAGACGGTGAATACTGATTGAAGGAGGATTTTAACACTGTAGCCAAAATCATATTGGAATAATCAACAAGTTTATTTGAACTGCTTGTTTTGGTCTTGCTGAGTATCTGCACCGCTTCCGCGAGTCTACCGATCAGTTTTGAGAAATACTCAACCTGGTTTTTATTGGTGTTTTTTTCAAATGATTTTCTCATGTCGTTTAACGCATAGAAGGAATCAAGCCTGTCCCTGAAATTATCCACATTAAAAACATTTACAACAGGTTTGCCGCCCGTATCATCGGCGGCGTACTCGCCGAGAAAGTTTGCCGTATTGCTGTCCGGCAGAACAACCGGCAGGGAAAGGCTTGTAGTGTCATTGTCATTGAGCAGATACCTGATATTGCGCACCTGCCTGTCAATATTGCCCATATAGTCATAAAGCTTGATGCGCTGCATGGATGTCGAATAATCGGAAGTGTCAATTTCTTCCGGTTCATCCGCGTGCTCAACAAAAGGCACTTCCTTAATCGCGTCTTCAAGACTGGTAAGACTGTTTAAAAGTTCATCCGGTTTATGAACAACAGACATTTTAAAGTTGCTGTCGCCTACCTGCGAAGTATGATCCACAATAAAACTTTTCCCCTCAAACGGCACTTTTGTCGCAACCGGGACATAGACTACGCCCATTTTTTTAACGCCGTAATTCCTGCGGATATCGCGGTGAGCTTCATTAAATCCCGTTATTTTCGTTTCATTTTCTTTTTTGGATTTCAGTGCTTTTAGAAGGGTAATAACGCCCCAGATTGCACCTAACACAAGCAGTATGCCTGAAATTAAACCGGCTGTCGAAAAACCTGTCAATAACATTATAAGCAATCCAACAACCGGAAACGCAGCTGTTAAAATAATGCCCTTTATTTTGTTTTTCATTGCCAGTTCAATTTCCGCGTTTGCATTTTCAATTGATTTTTCAAGTTCGGTTTCTTCTTTTACTATTTTTTCCGCCGCCTTGCGGTAGTAATTCAGAAGAATACCGGCCTGATCCTGGTAAATATTCACCGATTCCCTGAAAATTTTTCCCTGCACAATGTACCTCCTTTAATATTGGGATTGTTCGGATATTTCAGTTTCTGAATAGAAACTGTTCCAAAACTTTTAAACCGAAGATTTGCGTTTTTGGAACAGCAACCTTGGATTTCAATTTCTCAATAACTTTCTTTCATTAACCTGCGACTGAAGATTGACTGCCGCGTTTTCCAGCGATGAGTTATACGCTCCGCCTTTTACGGATCCGATAAGCTCTGAAATTGAATTCAGCGAACGCATTATATTGGCTTCCAGTTCCGCTCCTGCATTATTGTTAACAGGGTAGATATAATTCATGTCATCAATGGCCTTCTTAATTATTTTCTGCGCGGCTTCATATTCACCGGGAAGCTGATTGACAGAAAGAAGCAAGACGCCGGCTTTGGATTTAATTTTCGCGACATTATATTTCAGATCATCTTCCTGTTCAGCTATCCTGTTTACATGGGATTTTGCGAAATAAGCGAAGTATACATTAATCATGTATATGAAAAATATAATTGCCTGAATAATGATTGCGATGTTCAGGGATACCGCTCCATTAGCAAGTATTATAATTACTGTTATTGACGCCGCGATATATAAAATATTACCAATCCAAACCATTGATAAAGACGGTATCTTCGCGGAAAAATTACCAATGTTAATCGCGGAGAAGAAGAAGGGCAGGAAGAAAACAATGTACATAACGCCTATGGAAAGCCAGATAAAAACATCTTTATGTCCGGGCTCCCTGTTCTCATTAATCAGAAAGAAAGCAAGAACAACTATGCCCGCTCCGGCGAGAAATAAAATAAATCTTAACAATAACGACTGGTACTTTGTCATATTATCTCCTTTTATCCCAGCTTGTTTCCGCAGCCGGCGCAGAATTTTACATTGGGAGCGGCAGTCTGTCCGCATCTTGAACATACATTCCCGAAACCGCCTGCCTGCTGCATTGTTTCAAGAGCTGTTCCGCATGATACGCACCTTTTACTGCCTTCCATGTTATCGCTGCCGCACCTCGGGCATGGATTATATCTGTTTCCGCAGAACGGACAGAAGTTTGAATTGGTATTGTACTTCTTGGCGCATTTTGAGCAGAAAACCTCCTTGCGCCCCGCTGCCGGCAATTGGCCGCCCATCATTCCCTGCTGCATTGGCTGCTGTACAGGCTGCATCATTGCCTGACCCATTCCGCCGCCGCCGCCGAGCATCCCGGTCATCGCAGCCGCGCCGAGAATGCCCATATCACCGCCGCCTGACAATGCGTTATTCGCAACATTGAAACCCTGTTTCTGCTGCCATGTGTAACCGGCGATATTCTGCGCGGAACGGTCGCTTAACGCTGCCGCGATTTTTTGCCCGTCCGCAGTTGATGTGTCAAGATCAACTGAAGTTATATAAAAACCTGTTAACAGCATTCCGTACTCTTCCCAGAATTCCTTAAGGGGCTCTTTTAGAAAATTGGAAAGATCATCCAAACGGGCGGAGATGGTTGTAATGCCAACCTGATTGGCTGTCATAAAGGTGATAATGCTGCTTTTGGTTTTGCTTACAAGAGGCCCCAGAAAATGATCTGTTAAATCACGCGAGGTAAATTTTGTTAAAGCGCCTACCAACTGCACAAGAAAACGCTCGGCGTTTTCAACTTTTAAACCGTATCTTCCAGCCGCCGCAAGAGGTACCATTTCGCCGTATTCCGGATCGCGAAAACGCATTGTGTCGGTGTTCCAGTTTATTGTAAGAGGAGCGGTCTTATTTACAAACCACACTTCCGCCATAAAGGGATTCTTCCCTCCAAACGGAATGCCAAATAAATTGCGCAGCAATGGAAGATTCTCCGTGCTTAAGGTATGTTTGCCGGGTCCGAATTTCCCAAGTATCTGACCTTTTGAAAACAACACCGCTTCCTGAGATTCTCTTACTATCAATTGGGTAAAGGTGCTGAGATTATTATTTTTGTTATCAGCGAATTTCCACGCGAAAACATCATTTGCCGCATCATTCCATTCAACAAGATCAATAATTGCCATATTTTTCTCCTCATTAATATATTATCAAAAGAATTAAAAAATTACTATATATGTCCGGTAAGCCGGTTAGCTGCCTAAAAAATCTCTAATTTTCATGATCAAAAGGACATAAAAGCGAGTTAATCCTGCTTGAGCCGTGTTTGAATTTTATCGCGCAGCGTTTGTAACTCAAATGGTTTAACAATATAATCGCACACGCCAAGACGCACCGCCGCCGATAAATTGCCGGCTGTCCCTTCGGATGTCAGGAATATGATCGGGGTTTCCTTGTGCTCCGGAAATCTGCGAATGACGGGGATCAGATCAAACCCGGTTATTTCAGGCATTTTATAATCCAGCAAAAATAAATCCGGTTTAATATTTTGCAGTAAATCCTCAAGTTTTTCGGGCTCCGACAGGGTATATACCTTATAATTGTCACGTAACGCATTATGGATCGTTCTGAGCATGGTGGAAACATCGTCAACGGCGAGGATACAGGGTTTTACTTCGGCGCCGCCGTCAGCTCCGATTTTTGGCTTGCCCGTTTTATATGTTTTTTCGATTGCCGAAACAAGCTGTTTCGTGGAGAACGGCTTGACAATATACGCGGCGGCGCCGAGGTTTATGCCTTTCTCCACATTATATTTGTCATGTTCCGCCGTCACGAAAATTACAGGAATTTTCGCATAACGTTCATCGCGCTTCAGCATTCTTATGCCTTCATAACCGTCCACTTCAGGCATATTTACATCAAGAAGAATAACATCGGGCGTGACATGTTTTAGCATTTCAAACAATGAACTGACCGATTGCGCGGGTAAAACTTCAAATTGCTCTTTAAGCCTGTTTTTAACCGATGTCAGGCCAAAACTGACATCGTCTACATAAATAATTTTTTTTAGTTCAGTTTTCACTTCCATGCGTCTTCTCTCCCTTAATTATTTATCAGACTGTTCATAAACCAGCAGCTCCCTGACAATGTCACCGAACTGCATTGTTTCAAATTTTTTCCTCAGGAAACCGACAAGTTTATCACCGGAATCGTACTGATACTTCTCTATTTCCGCCATCGCAGCGTCAGCATTATCTAAATCGTATACCTCACAGGCTTCGCGCAGTTTTAACAGCGTTTCACTGTCCGGTCTTCCTTTCCTGGGTTTCGCATCTCCGCTGTCAAGACTCGCGAGCATATTTTCAATGCCGAAAATAAGTTCCCTGGCGTCTTTCAGGAATGTCTGATGATTACTGTTAATGTAATTAAAATCGCGGGCGACAGCCGCTTTTTCAAGAGCTTCAGCATCTTTTGCCAGATCCAAAGCGAATATCTCCCGGCAGGTTCCCTTGATACCGTGAACTTTTACTTCATAAGCGGCAAGCGTTTCCTCATAGACAGTTTCTATCGCATCGAGCATGGAGCGCACGCTCGCGGCATAAGAGCGCATGATCATGATATATGCATCTTCATCGCCGTTATAACGTTCCAGTCCTTTGGCAATATCAACCCCGGCGATTTGCGTTCGTGAAAGAAAGGACGCGGCGTTATCTGCAACTGCGTCCGTCTCATTTAATGTCTGCGCAGATGAATCAGATGAAAACGCGCTTTTACCAGTCTCGTTTTCGCGTGGCTCTTTTCTTTTGGAATTCAGCCTTGCGTTTTCAAGAACCTCAGGCGGCTGTTTATCGCGTATCAGTTCATTTAATATTCTGTTCATCTGCCTTATATCGATTGGCTTGGAAATAAAATCGTTAAAGCCATTTTCCAGGAAGATGTCTGCCTGTCCTTTCACCGCGTTAGCTGTCAATGCGACAACCGGAAAATTATATCCCATGCTGCGCAGTATTTTCGTTGTTTCAACGCCGTCCAGTTTCGGCATCATATGATCCATAAAAATTACATCGTATGTCTTTCCGCTTCTGATTTTTTCAATTGCAGCGTATCCTGAATCGGCCGAGTCAATGTTAAGCTCATAACGGGTTAAAAGACCTTTTGCGACATAGATATTGGTTTCCACATCGTCTACAACCAAAATATTACCGTAAGGCATCGGTTCAAACGTTATCTGCGATCTTATCATCCGTGTCCGGCTGTTTGAACGGAATTCATGCAGATTTTCCGCCATCTCCGCGCCCAGTTCTTCAGAGCCGAATTTAACCTGCGGAATGCGGACAGTAAAAACAGAGCCGAGACCGCACTCGCTTTCAACAGAAATATTACCTTTCATCAGATTGATAATATCGCGCGTTATGCTCATGCCAAGCCCGATACCCTCTGTCGTGCGGTTGGCGTCCTGGTTAAAGCGGGTATATTCGTCAAAAAGTTTCATGACCTGTTCTTTTGACATGCCCTGTCCTGTATCTTTCACGCTGACAACCAGAATCACTTCGTCATGATTACCGCCGGCCTGCGCGGTAACGGTTAGCGTGACAGTGCCTGACGCCGTATATTTGAACGCGTTGGAAAGGAGATTGTTTAAAATCTGCTTGATGCGCATCTCGTCACCTAACATAGCCGCGGGTAAATGCTCGTCTATGTTAAGCTCAAAGGTGATTGGTTTACTGCCGATACGCATGATATTAAGCTGCGCAGCGTCGCTAATCAGGCTCGCGATATCATATTTGCCGATTGATAGTTCCATCTTTCCGGCTTCTATTTTGGAAAGATCAAGGATATCATTGATAATTCCGAGCAGCAAATCTCCTGACGCGTATATCCTTTCAAACGCTTCTTTAATGCCCGATTCCAGCGATTTTTTCTGAAGCTGCATTTCAGCGATGCCCAGAATCGCGTTCATCGGCGTCCGAATCTCATGGCTCATCCGGCTTAAAAATGAACTTTTCGCCTTATTGACGCTTTCAGCCTCCTGACGCTTCTGCTCGATTTCGCATAACAGTTTTTTATTCTCCTTTAACTGCTGGGTCCGCTCCAAATGCATCTTGATCCGGTTTATGAAGACAGGCGCGGAAAATGGTTTTGTTATAAAATCAATCGCGCCCATCTGAAACCCCTGAGCTTCCACAGCGGCGTCAATCGTGCTGGTTAGGAACATGACCGGAATATCAGCATGAGTTTCCTTTAAAATGCGGAGCGCCTCAAATCCGTCCATTTCAGGCATCTGAATATCCAGGAGAATTAAATCAGGAATGATTTTGTTTATTACTTCAAACATTTTGACAGCCGACAGCATGGTTATAACCTGGTAATGCTCACGCAG
This sequence comes from Treponema sp., assembly GCA_009787835.1. Taxonomy (GTDB): domain Bacteria; phylum Spirochaetota; class Spirochaetia; order Treponematales; family Breznakiellaceae; genus WQXQ01. Next base: position 1,956 of record WQSN01000056.1, on the reverse strand, counting down.
AACATTCTTTGCAATTTTCAGGTTCGTAGCGCTGTCATCTACCATAAATATCGTTTCACGCATTTCATCACTCCTGTAAATTTTTATTTCGCAATGGTTTCCTTTGCGTTTACTACTTTTTTACCTATTATACAACAAGGGAAATTATATGGAAAGACTGCTTACAGGTCTGTCATAAAGATTAGACTGATGATCGATTTTTTTTTAAATGATAACGCACGGCGTCACATTTTTATCCTGATGTACAATTGCAATGTTTTTATGGTTGAAGGTATATGAAAAAGCGAATGTCAATGGGTTTTAATTTACATATTTTTACGGGCAAAAAAACCTGGTTTATTAAAATCAGGCATAATGGTATTTTTGGTGAGATATTCATCCCAATATTCGGCTTCTTCTTCCACGTTTAGACTATATGCTATATAAATGATAAAATAAAGGTTACATCAGCTTACGGTTTATCAAGAACACTGAGATTGGTTACAGGAATATTTATTTTTTGTCCACTGATTTACACGGATTAAGATGCTGTAACATAGCTTAATATTATTCCGTGGAAATCAGTGTTAATCAGGCATAGTCTTTTTATCAGAAATAACATAAATAACGGTACCCCCCTCCAGTTTTACAATCTCGCCAGTTACATATTTCCTGAACTCATGCCTTGTGCAATGTTTTCTCCAATGCAAAGTGTTTTCTAGAGGGATACCCAACCTTTTTAGTAAGAAATATTAATAATACCAATCACCGGAAAAAGCAGGGCAGTTACACGCGCTTACTATTGCGTCATTTTTTTTATTTGATGTTCACGCCAAGCAGCTACAAAGCCAATAATAAAAAGGGGAAGTCCAACTAATATACACACGCGCCTGCTAGCATATAATCATCAATTATTTATCAACAACAGGTGAAAGTATTTATATTATACTTTTAGCTGTGTAAACATTCAAACATATCAAGTAACATTTCTTCCAGTTTTTCGAGTGTTTCGCCTTCTGTTACGTGCTGCGGGAAATCATTGAAATATCCGATGTAACCGCCTTCGTCAGCTTCAAAATAGGTATATTCTAATTCCATGTTATACTCCCTCGTTTTATTCAATATAGCATAAATAAAGATAAAAACAAGCGCATAATCCCCCTTGCCTAAGCCCCAAAAATTATTATATTATAACTAATGCAAGTAAAAGCCGCCATTTTATATAAAAAAGAGCAAAGCCCGGGCACCTGCAATTCTTTCAGAATTGCCCTAAGGCAACAGGCAACAGGCAACAGGCAACAGGCAACAGGCAACAGGCAACAGGCAATTATACACATACTCTAAAAATCGTGTCAATCAACTAACTCAACTAACTACTAATTATTATCCCGCAATAAGATCATTCCACGGTAAGAACCTATCCCTAAACAACCCCTGCATCTTTGCGCATTTGCGAGAAGCGTTTTTCAATAATGAAAAATGCCGGAAAACTCCGTATAGAGCTATACCGGCTTTTGTATATATAAAGGAGAAGCAATAATGAATTATTTTGTTTTAAGGCATTTTCGCGGATTTTATGTTACATTTGTTTTGGTATTTTTAATTCTTTCCTGCGCGGGAGTTCCTAAGTCCACTGAAGGTTCAGGTGGAGCTATTGCCGGACTTAAAAGTTTAGATGAAGCTCTTTCCGGCGCTGTAACTGAGATTGGAGCGAAAGTTACTCCGAAAACTGAAATTGTTGTTTACAGAATATCCGGGCCTGTTGATAATGCAAACGAATATATCTCTGAAGAACTGAACGGGCTTTTAAATTCAATGAGCAGTCTTACTGTACTGGCAAGAGAAGATTCCCTGAACGCGTTAAAAGCGGAACAGATGTATCAAATGTCCGGTCTTGTAAGCGATTCTTCGATGGTCAGCATAGGCAACCACCTTGGCGCAAAAGTAGTGGTTAGCGGTACATTAAGCATGTTCGAA
>WQSN01000055.1 GCA_009787835.1 Treponema sp. | reverse complement strand
TGTTGACTGTTGACTGTTGACTGTTGACTGTTGACTGTTGACTGTTGACTGTTGACTGTTGACTGTTGACTGTTGACTGTTGACTGTTGACTGTTGACTGTGCGCGGCACTGTTCATGGGGTTAATTATACAACAATAATATTGAAAAATTCAAGAAAAAAAGTATACTGACGCCATTAATTCAAAATTTGATAATGGCAACCACTAGCCACTTACCTCAATATAAGCTATTATCTCAAAATGAAATATAAAAACTATTTAATTATCTTAATTCTAATCGTTGCTGCGGTTTTTGGAGCCTGTAAAAAGGATGAACCTAACGCGTTTACAGACATTGAAAATCTGAATGCGGACGCGTCTTATGCTATGGGCATGAGCATCGGCGCAGATTTAATAAACAATATGATTTCCAGCGGCGTTTACCCGGACCTGGATGAATTTTTAAAAGGTTTAAACGACGTGATGAAAAGCAAGGAAACGCGGATAAACACAGAAAAGGCAATAGAAATAATAGAAGAAGCGTTTAATTCCATATCGAGCGCAAGAAATGCCGTTGCTGAGCAGGCCGAAAAAACTTTTCTTGCTGAAAACGCCAAAAGAGACGGCATTACTCTTACAATAAGCGGCTTACAATATGAAGTAATAACAGAAGGCGCCGGCCCCAAACCGTCGATTGAAGACATCGTACTGGTGCATTACGAAGGATTATTCGTAGACGGCACAGTCTTTGACAGTTCCATAGAATACGGGCAGCCGGTTGTATTATCTTTAAGCGATGTAATCGCCGGCTGGAGCGAAGGGATACAGTATATGAGCACAGGCAGTCAATACATTTTTTACATTCCTTCCATGCTTGCTTACGGCGCAAGCGGCTATGTAAACCCATGGACAGGAGAAACAGTGATACCGCCCTTTGCCACTTTGATTTTTATAGTTGAGCTTTTGGAAATAAACCCTGAAACAGGAGAACTCTGATGAAAAAACTGACATTGGTTTTTTGCGCGTTTTTATGCGTAACGGCATTACACGCAAAAGCTATTCAGGAAGACTTCAGAAAGGCTGATGAAAAATCCCGGTTAAGTTACGCTCTTGGAATGTGGATCGGGACAAATTATGACTTGAGCGATTTAGGCATGGAATTCGATTATTCAGCATTAGCTGAAGGCGTAAAAGCGGTAATGGAAAAGGACATTGAGCCTCAGTTCAGCCAGCAGGAAGCGATGGAAATAATTGAAACCGCTTTGTATAACGCGATGGAAAAAATAGCCGAGGAGAACCGGGCGGTTGAGGAAGAGTATCTTTTTAAAAACAGTCAGCGAAGCGGAATGTATATTACGCCAAGCGGACTTCAGTATGAAATCCTTAATGAAACAGAAGGCGATAAACCGGAAAATTATTCAATCGTAAGAGTTCATTACTCTGGGAAATTAACGGACGGCACAATATTTGACGAATCATACGAAGAAGACGGAGCGTATATACCTCTGGATATGGTAATTCCCGGCTGGACAGAAGGCGTAATGCTGATGAGTGTGGGAAGCAAATACCGTTTCTATATTCCTTCGAATCTTGCTTACGGGAAAGACGGTATTCAGGGATATGTACCCGCGTTTTCAACATTGATTTTCGAAGTAGAGTTACTCGAAATAATCAATGATGATTCTTTTTTTGATCCTTACTCTTACTATTAATTATTCAGGAATAATAATCCTGAAAACTGATCCCACGCCGGTTTGGCTTTCCGCTTCGGCGTTTCCATTATGAAGAAGCGCGATATGCCGGACGATGGAAAGCCCAAGCCCGGTGCCTTCGCTGGAACGGTCAACGCGGTAAAATCTTTCGAAAATACGCTCAAGATGCACGGAAGGTATCCCGATGCCTTTATCGCGCACTTCGAATACCAGACTTGATTCGGCATTCAGGAACGCGCTGACCCAAAGCTTTGATTTATCCGGTGAATATTTAATTCCATTATCAATTAAATTTATTAATGCCTGAATGATAAGAGAACCATAAAGTCTCGCGCTTAAATCCTCTTCGCACTTAACAATGATTTCAATTTGTTTTTTCTTTGCCTGCGGCTCCACAGATGAAACCGCTTCATTAATCAAAGGCGTTATTTGAAAATCTTCCATGTCACCGGATGTCCGCGCGCTGTTTTCAAGGCTGCTGAGCATTAATAAATCATTGGTAAGATTTTCCATTATCCCGGCGTTTTTATGAATAATATCGATAAAGCGAATATTCTCCCGCGAATCATCCGGGATTGCGTCTAACAAGGTTTCAGAAAATCCTTTGATAAGCTGGATTGGCGTGCGCAGTTCGTGCGATACATTCGCGACAAAATCCTTGCGTATTCTTTCAAGCCTTACAAGGCGCGTGATATCCTGCAGCACAAGAACAGCTCCGCAGTTTTCGCTGCTGCCCGCTTTAAAAAGAGGAGAAGCGTAAACCTGAAAATACTGTTCCCCGTTTGTTTTGCCGCTATTCATTCCGGTGTGAAATGTCAGTTCAGTTTCAAAAGAAGCGCCGCAGGAAATCGCTTTTTTTGCGGTTTCCGCAAGATCTGTTGAGCGCGTCGCTTCCAGCAATGTTAACGTATTTTCTTTTAAAACGGATGTATTATCAGCAAGATTAAAAATCTCCCTTGCTTTAGGATTTAAAAGATGAAGTTTTAAAGAGCTGTCCATAGCGAAAACAGCTTCGGACATTCCGTTTAAAATTGCTTCCAGGCGGCTGCCTTCTGATTTTGCCTGTTCAAAACGAAGATTAAGTTCATAAGTCATCGCGCGCAGAGTTTTTTCAAGACTCAGGAATTCAGGAGAAACAGGCTCATTGGTTTCAAGGCCGGAAAGAAGCGGAGCGCTCGGCTGAATAATGTTTACAAGCCGCCCGAACGATGCTGAAAGAGAGCGCGAATACGCGATTATCGCCCAAAAAGCGGCAAGCAGAAACAGGAAAAAAAAGACAGTAAACGGAATTAAAACAGGAGAAACCCGCGCCCAGAATCCAGGAATTGAAACTGAAAGCCTGAATACTCCGGCTGTGCCGCTGCTGTTAAAAACAGGAAGCGAATAGTATATACGTTTCATTCCGGTACTAATTGATTCGCGCCTTGAGCTTCCTTCTTTGCCTTCAAGCGCGGCAATAACTTCTTCGCGGTCAATATGATTTACAAGCCCTTCAGAAATATGTGAATCCCATAAAACAAAACCGGAGGGAGCAATCAAAGTAAGCCGGAAAATATCATCAGCGTCCAACAGCGGAAAATTAAAACCCTGATTTTCTTCGTTATGTGAAAATATCGCGTTCAGGCGATCGCTGCCGATTGCAGTCATTAATGTTTTAGCTGTGTTTTCAAGGCTTTTCATATTTATTTCATAATAGAAAGAGTTCATAAAAATCAAAACAGACGCGGCGAATATTAACATAAATCCAAGAACTGCGGCGCTTAATGTTATCATGCTTCTCTTAAAAATCGTCACAATGATCTCCCTTTCTTAACTCTCTAGCCAATCGCTTTAAACCGGTAGCCGACTCCGCGGATTGTTTCGATCATATCCCCCGCCTTGCCGAGTTTTTTACGCAGGCCGAGTATCTGCACGTCAACGGATCGATCCGTTACAGGATAATCAGGTCCGTGAATAGCGGAAATTATCTGGTTACGTGAAAACACAATCTCAGGATTGGAAATAAAATGCTTCAGCAGAGCGAATTCGGTTGCGAAAAGATCTATTTCTTTACCGGCGATCATTGCAATATGGCGGTCTGCGTCAAGTTTCAGCTCGCCTTGCTGCCAGACAGCAACAGACGAAGAGGAGATGTTTTCCTCCTGCCGGCGGATAGCGGCGCGGATTCGCGCAATTAATACTTTAGGGCTATACGGCTTTACAACATAATCATCCGCGCCAAGCTCAAGTCCCGTGATTATATCCGCATCCTCGCCCTTTGCCGTTGTCATTATCACAGGCGTATTTTTACAATGATCAATTTCTTTTATTTTTTTAAGCGTTTTTAAACCGTCCATGCCAGGCAGCATGATATCAAGCAGTATACAGTTAACGCCCGCTGTTTTTAAAATTTTCAATCCTTCTTCGCCGGTTTTCGCCTGTAAAAGTTTCCAGCCCTCTTTTGACATTGTATGAAAAAGCAGTTCCTGAATCGCAGGATCATCTTCGATGATAAGAACGGCGGCTTTACTCATTCAAATCCTCATGTTTGCCTTCGATCATATAGATAACAGCTTCGCATATATTTGTTATGTGATCTCCAAGCCGTTCAAGCTGATTGGATGTATTAATTATCTGAAAAGCGGTTTTTACCAGATCAGGATTTTTTTTCATCACCTTTAAAATATTTTCTGTTAATTGTTTGTGTTCGCTGTCAATCATGTTATCCATACCGGCGGCTTCGCGCGCCGCCTGCGAATCCTGCGTCATATAAGCGGAAATCGCCGCGCGCAGCATTATCCGTCCTGTATGCGCCATTTTTTCAAGCCGCTCCTGAGCCATAAAAGGAGAGTCGCCCTTTTTTGAAAGTTTTTTCGCGGCTTTCGCGAGATGCGCGGCATGATCGCCGATTCTTTCGATACTGCCCGTAAGTTTAAAAATTGTTACCATCTCGCGCAGATCCCGCGCGACTGGCTGCTGGGTAGCGATTAAAATCGCGGCGTCATCCTCAATTTTATATTGAAGCGCGTCTATTTCCGCGTCGCTTGTGCGCACCTGCGCGGCAAGCTCCGGATTTCGTGTTCTGAGCGCTGTCAGCGCTCTTCCGATGTTTTCCTCTACCCTGATCGCTACAGCCAGAATATCCTGGCGCAGGCGGTTCAGTTCTTCCGAAAAAAATTTTCTTGATTGCATATTAAAACCTTCCTTAACCGAATCTTCCTGATATGTAATCTTCTGTCCGTTTATCGCGCGGGTTTGTAAAAACTTCCCTTGTATCATTATACTCTATCAATTCACCAAGCAGAAAAAAAGCCGTTCTGTTGCTGACACGGGACGCCTGATGCATCGCGTGCGTTACAAGAATAATGCTGAATTCCTTTTTTAAATCCCCGATAAGTTCTTCAATACGCCCTGTAGCGATTGGATCGAGAGCGCTTGTCGGTTCATCCATTAAAATTATTTCCGGTTCCATCGCGATGCTTCTTGCGATACATAGCCGCTGCTGCTGTCCGCCTGAAAGCGCCTGCGCCGGTTTTTTCAGCCTGTCTTTCACTTCATTCCAAAGCGCCGCTTTTTTAAGCGATGTTTCAACAATATCCGAAAGCGCTCTTTTATCTTTTACTCCCTGCATCCGCTTTCCGTACGCGACATTATCATAAACTGTCATGTTAAAAGGGTTCGGTTTTTGGAAAACCATCCCTACCCGGCTTCGAAGTTCAGTCACATCCATATCAGCGTAAATATCTTTCCCGTCTATTAGCGCCTGGCCTGTTATGCGGCATGAAGGGATCAAATCGTTCATACGATTCAAGGTTCTGATAAATGTCGATTTACCGCAGCCGGAAGGCCCGATAAGAGCGGTAACATCTCCCCTTTTAATTGTAAAATTGATATTTACAAGCGCCTGAAAGTCACCGTAAAAAAGATCGAGATTTTTAACATCAATTTTATAATCGTTCATATTAAATATCTCCCAGTTTTTTTCTGAAGTTAGCTGTAATAATTTTCGCCGCGGTATTGATAATCACAACCAGGATCACCAGCACGGAAGCGGTCGCGAAAGCGATGCCGAAATCCTCCGGCCGCACGGCTTCGTTTGTAAGGTAAAAAAGATGAATGGTAAGCGTCCTTCCCGATTCAAAAATGCTTCTTGGCATATTTTTCGCAAGTCCTACTGTAAGCAAAACGGGCGCGGACTCTCCGATAACGCGGCCTATCGCCAGAATTACAGAAGTTAAAATTCCAGGAAGAGCGGACGGCAGCACAACATGCGCAATCGTCTGAAACTTTGTTGCGCCTAACGCAAGAGAGCCTTCCCTGAAAGAATCCGGAATTGATTTTAACGATTCCTCCGTCGTTCTTATAATAACAGGCAGTATCATTATGCTCAATGTTAAAGATCCCGCGATGATTGACTGACCGAAGTTTAACAAACGGCAGAACAAAAGAAGCCCGAAAAGCCCGTAAATAATTGACGGGATTCCGGCAAGCGTTTCAATCGCAAGGCGGAGAATCCTGATAAAAGACGAATTGCCTGAATATTCATTTAAAAAAATCGCGGCTGCGAGTCCTGCGGGAATAGCGGCGGCAATTGAAACAAGCACAACGTAAAGAGTGGTAACAATCATCGGAAGAATACCCGTATGCGCGTCTGTAAGAAATTTCCAGTTAAGAAACCCTGCCTGCGATCTGAAAATATAAATTAAAACAAATAATAATGACAAAATAACGCCGCTCATCGCAAAGGCCATAACACCGTAAAGCAATGCGTCAAGGAGCTTTCGTTTTTTAATTAATATTCCATCTTTCTTTATTCCTTTGCGTCTGTGCGTCTTTGCGGAAAATAATTCCGGTAATTTAATTTTCATAAATCCTTCTCTACCTTTCGCCGGTACCATAAAATCACGCTGTTTAAAATTAGAATGATCGCGAACAGCGTTACGCCAATTGAGAACAGCATCTCGCTGTGCCTGCCTGACGCGTAACCCATCTCCATCGCGATTGTGGAAGTCAGCGTCCTTACGCTTGTCAGCGGATTAAATGTCAGGTGAGGTGAATTTCCCGCTACCAGAATGACTGCCATTGTTTCGCCTACCGCGCGCGAAATACCGAGTATAACTCCCGCGATAACGCCTGAGTTCGCGTGAGGAAGAACGACATTCCACGCTGTCTGCATCTTGCTTGCGCCTAACGCAAGGCTTGCTTCGCGAACAGAAAGCGGGACCGCCCGCAGGGAAGTTTCCGCGATTGTAATTACTGTAGGCAGAATCATCAGCGCAAGCACGATAACCGCAGATAAAAGCGTATTGCCTGACGGTATATTAAAAGAAGCGCGCACAAAGGGAACAATTACCATAAGACCGAAAAATCCGTAAACAACTGACGGAATACCCGCAAGAAGCTCAACTCCCGCGCGGACAACTGAGGCCGCTTTCGGTTTTAAGAATTCCGCCATAAAAAGGGCGCATAACAGAGCGATTGGCACTCCAAGTAAAACCGCGCCGAAACTCGCCATTAGGGTTCCGGCTATCATCGGGAAAATACCGAAAATTTTATCCTTGTCAGGACTCCATTGAAGGCCGCCAAGAAATTTAACAGGGCTGTATGGAGGTTCAGGAAGAATGATATGAAGGCGTTTTTGCAGCGCGGCTAAGCTGCCGGATTGAGGCCAATTAACGGTGTATACATAGTTTTCAGGGTATGTAATTTCCACTTCGCTGTTATGCGTAAATGAAAGAGCCTTCTTTGGATCTTTTTCATTAAGATCAATTTTAATTTCTAACGTTTCTTCCGTGTCAACTCCGGGAAAATTGACAGAAATTAAACCGGTATTTTTCGGAATATCAATAAAAGTATTATGATCAATGTAAACCGCACCGTTTACTGTGATTTCATTAATTCTCTGCGCGACCAGCCGGACTCCCGGATAAGTGGAAGTAAAAAAAGGCACACTGCCCTGAACGAAAACAAACAGCAAAATAGCTCCCAATGCCAGAACGGAAAAGAGAGCTACAATGCTGACAAGATGTTTAAAAAAAACATCTGCGATTTTTCGGTTCATTTACAAAACAAGCCGTAATTATTTAACAGGTATCCAGCTTCTTGCAACAATTGCCTGACCCGCGGAACCGAGCATCCATTGAATAAAAGCGGACGTTTCAGCGTGAACATTATTTCCTGTAAGTACAATAAACGGGCGCGCAACTTTATATGTGCCGTTTACGACGTTAGCTGAAGAAGCGCTGACTCCTCCTACGGAGAGCGCTTTGATTGTATTATCAAGCGAGCCGAGTGAAATATAACCAATTGCGTTCGGATTCTGGGCGATGCCTGCTTTAATCGCTCCTGTGCTTGTAGACTCATTCGCTCCGGCTACAAGCCTGCCTGAAAAGCCGATAATTTCTTCAAATGCGCCTCTGGTGCCTGAACCAGCTTCACGGCTTACAACCGCGATGGGAGAACTGCCTCCTCCTACCTGACTCCAGTTGGTAATCTCGCCTGTGTAAATACCGCGTATCTGTTCAACGGTTAGATTTGCTACAGGATTGCCGCTGTTCACAATAACAGCAATTCCGTCAATGGCGATAATTTCAGCTTTTAATCCCCTGCCCTGCTCCGCAGGAGTAAGATCACGGCTTGACATTCCAATCTGGTAGGTAACTCCCGTATTTGTGATTCCGTCACCTGAACCTGTTCCGTTAATATTTACCTTGATGTTCGGCTTTACCTTAGCGTACTCCTCCGCGAACATTTCCATCAAAGGTGTAACAGAAGTTGAACCGCCAACCTCGATTGTGTAAGACGAAGATGAGGAAGAAGCGGGTTCATTTCTGCCGCCTGCAAACGCTCCTGTTAAAATAAACGCTGTCATCAATACCATAATAATTTTAGTTTTCATAATTTACTCCTTAAGTAAAAGAATTACAAATAATGTAATTTTAATGTGTTAAGAGAAAATGAAGGATTTGTTAAAGTTTGGTTAAAAAGGAGAAAACATTACAGCCCTCAGCTGCCGGCGCTCCTTTAATGCTTTAAACCAAACTCACCGCCATTTATTTCCAGATCAAAATTATCAAATGCGGTTTATTAGCAAATTTTCTGTTATAATGTTTTTCATAAGGAGTAATTTATGACAATCAAAAACACACCGCGAAAGAACGGATTTTTTTTAAAAATTGTCCGTAAATTTTTCGAACACCGGGCATTGTGGCTTTTCTTTCTATACGACGAAGCTCAAAAAAACGGAATCAAGCCGGAAACCTTTGCGCCTAACGCGATACGCCGCTGCGGAATTTACCACGGCATGAAAGCTCTTACCGGAAAAGATATAGCGGTGCATACGCCCAATATAGCAGACAGCGCTGAAAAAACTGAGGGAAGCAGCTGCCGCCTCTTAAAGAAGAACCTTTTTACATCAACAGGCAAAGCTGTTTTTGAAATGAAGTTCTTAAAACTGGACGATGATTCATTTGACGTTGATTTTCATTATTGCCCTCTTGTTACCGCATGGAAGAAACAAGGCTGTTCTGATGAAGAAATAGACAAACTCTGCGACTGGGCAATGGAAGGAGACAGAGGCATTGCCGATGTTTTCGGTTGTAAACTGGAACTGGAAAAAACAATCGCAAGGGGCGACGGTGTCTGCCAAATCAGGTTTAGACGACAATAATAATTTTTTTAATTTAGTTCCTAAAAAACCTGAATCAGGTATTCATTAAAAAATACGCCGCAGGTTCCCATGCCCGGTCGCCGTAACCTCCAGCCTGAACCCACGCGGAGGGAATATTCCGATCCTGTAAATAGCGATACACAAGAGTATCCCGCTTAACGCATTGTTCAAGCGTTAGGCGCAGCAGGCTGCTGGAAGCAAGTCCGTCATGTTCATATGGGTCAGCGCCGTCTACAACAAGCGCAAAGTCAGGAGCATTGCCGCTTAATTTTTCCAGTTCACCGATGCCATCCATAAGCCTGTAAGAATATTCATCTTCCCCGCCTGAGTCGATTCCAATGTCCACATCAGATGGAAGTAAAGGCGCGCGCCCTTCTTTAGCGGAAGCAAGGTTTTCATCATCAAGAGGCCATCCCTTTGCCATGTGAATCGAAAGTGTTAATATACACGGCTTTTCGTTATCAGAAATTGATAACTCAGATTTTTTTGCAGGCGTTTTTAATTCACCGCGCTTTCGGGCAAAATGAATCAGCTCGGCTGTACCGTCTCCCTTGTGCGCGTCCATGTCAATGATCCAGATAAGAGGCGCTGATTTTTCTGATGCGATTTTTGCCGCGGCCGCAGTTACATCATTTATCAGGCAAAAACCTGAAGGCGCGTCATACCTTGCGTGATGCATACCGCCTCCAAGATAATAGCAAAATCCGCTCTTTGTCTGCGTACCCTGCAAAGCGTTATCTGTCAACGCCAGCAGGCATGCAAGGTAAGTGCCGCCCGCCTGAGCCAACAATGCCTGAAAAAGATCGGATAACGGTTTAATAGCGCGCCCGGGTTCATAACGGTTCGGCTTACCCTGCGCGTCGACAAGCTCAAACGCGTTAAGAATAGCGGCGTTAAGCCTTTCTGTGTAAAGCTGTTTTGTAAATGTTTTACAATGAACGCGTTCAAGATCCTCTCTGTTTAATAAATATTTTTCCTGATCTGTGCAGACAGCCGGATGTTCCGCTAACTTACATGGCAATTTTTTAGAGTTTAATTTTAAATATTTTTGAGCAGAAGAAAAATCAAACACCTTGAATTTATCAGGCGCGTTTTTATTTAAAAAACTCAGCGCTTGTTTCCCGCGATCGCTTGCGATGGGAAGCATAATGCCGTAATCATGGAAATTCGCAATAACGCCGGGATCGTAGAGTATCATTTACCCGCTCCGAAAAATTCCAGTAATTCATCAGGCTTGTCAATTATACGCGCCGCTCCCGCCGCTTCCAGTTTATCGCGGGAACGAAATCCCCAGCTTACACCTAACGGAAAACAGCCGGCGTTCCGCGCTGTTTCAATATCAACCTCGGAATCCCCGGCGAAAATTGTATCCTGCGGAAGACAGTTAATTTCAGCTAAAAGCTCCCATGTCATTACAGGTTCAGGTTTCACCGCCATACCGGAACGCATACCGTAAACAGCGTCAAAGTTAATATACGGAAAAAAATTCTTTACTACCCTGCGCAGCACATTATCAGGTTTATTGCTCAGAACCGCAAGAGAAATTTTTTTAATGTGCACAGGTTTTATGTTTGATAATTTCACAAGCAGTTCAATTATGCCAGGATACGGTTTTATCAGATTTTCTTTCTCATCATTCATAAACCTCTCTGCGCAGCCTGCTAATTTCTTAATATTACTTTCTGCGCGTTCTTCGTGCGGCAGCGAAAGTTCGGCGAGTTTATAAATACCCCAGCCGACCATATCGCGGTACTGAGTCTGCGGTATTACAGGATAACCGTGCAGAACAAGCGCTTTGTTCATCGCGCCTGCGATATCGCCGAGCGTATCAAGGAGAGTTCCGTCACAATCGAAAATAACGCATTTGTATTTCATTTAAACGTCAGGAAATATCCTTCGCAATTCATGATTCATTTTGTCCAAATCAAAAATATCAGGCACAAAATCTGATCCCAATTCATTCTGAGCGGTTAATTTTTCCGAATTTCTGCCGATTTCCAGAGAACTTAAAAGTCTCCTGAAATGACGAGGGCCGTCCACATGTTCTGGAGGAGCCGCTCCGTCGCCTGTAATGAAACGGGTTGTTTCATTTTTCGCGGGCTGATACGAGGACATAATGATTACTTTAACATTCCATTTTGATCCGTATTCGTAAACAAGCTCCTTTTTACCGCGGAAATCAATGTCACCTAACTTAATTTTATCATGCAGATATTCTTTTCCGCCTTCCGGAGTTTCGCAGTAAAAACGGAAACGCAGTTCTCCTTTCCAGTTCATTCCGGTTTTTATCAGCTGATGAAGTTCTTCCATTGTGCATTCATGAGAAATGATCGCCCGCCTCCAGACCTCAAGCCCTGTGATGCTTATCTGAATCATCCTCCAAATCTGCTCTTTAAAATCCGCGGATGATTTTCCTCCGTGAATCAAAGTAAGATTGCTCCTTCTGAAATTGTCCATCGCAGTATTTATAAGTTCTTTGATATCGGTGTAGGTATCGATCATGCTGTCCAGTGAATTATCCATTGCTGTAATATCAGACGGCGAAGGAGATTCATCAAAAGCAAGATCCTCAAGAAGAACGGCGGCATGCCCCTGAATCTGTGACAGCACAATGAAAGTATGGCGCGGCAGCCATACAGATTCAATTTCACCTTTCTGCAGTCTTGTTGAAAGATCGATAACAGCAGTGTGCAGTTCGGCAACACGCTGGCGGATAGGCCCGACGCTTTGATCAGTAAAAAGCGAATAGCCTTTTGAAAAGTCTTCCATGTTATCGGAAATATAATCAGCGAGAATATCCCATTCCGCTTCGTCAAGATGAATAACAGGCGGGACAAGCCGGTTAATCACATTATCAATATCTTTTTCATTGCGAAAAAAAGCGTCTCTTATATAGGAAAGAATCACAAACTCAGAAATTGGTATGTTTTTTTTATAAAGTATATCTTCAATGTACGTGCGGTCAGGGGGAACAGAATAATTTTGCAAATGTTTGTTATCGGGAATATCTTTTCCCGCGAACCATAAACGGGTTTCAAGGCCGTATGACACGATATCTACGCGGTTTGTTTTTTCAAAAAGAAATTCTTCAAGAGAATACGCGGGGATCTCCTTCATTCGTTTGCCGCCGAACCAGTACGCGAAAGCAATCTGCTCCTCTGTGCTGGATCCGGGCCCAAGAAGCGCGAAACTGTTTTCAAAACCGTTCTCCGCAACTTCAATCCATTTATCCATATCAGCCCGTGACCATTTATCCTTGGGCGCTTTTTCAATCTCAAAATGACATTCCTTCCAGTTTAAAATACGCGCGATAAAATGGTCTCCCGGAACAAAGGAACTTTCCCTGTATATTACCCGCATATCAAGAGTGTGGATTGAAACCTCAGGCGGATCTTCATACGGATCGGCGTTGAATGATTCTTCATTTTGAGGATTATCTCTGGCGATATATTGAGGGGCAAACTCTTCGCCGTAAATGCAATAGTACGGATAAAGATCTTCAGGCGGCGCTTCTGTGGTGGTTTCCGGAACCGGCCTGCCCTTCCAGAAAAATTTATAACGATGAGGCAAAGTCAGCGGATTCGCGAAAGGAATACACCGGTGTCCGGGAATTAATATACCGTTTAGTAATTCAAGCCGGGAAGGAGTTATTGTAAATACCGCCGGTTCAAAGCATGTTTTACGGGAAACCCAGCGCTGGTTATCCTGTTTAAAAGCGATTTTCCTCGCGTCAAGGTATGCGTTGATTTCAGAGGCTAATTTCTTGTTCGGTTTCTGCCCTGACGCCTGCACATAAATGGTAATATCATCCAGAGAGAAAGGTTCATTCGAGTTTTCAAGAAATTCGTATATGGCTTCTTCCTGTTCTAAATCCATGGTTTATAATAGCAGAAATGCATACATAAAGAAAGTTCAGCAGCAGCGGGTGTAAAAAGCATATTTATCTATCGACTTTTAACAGAAATGGTGTTATAATGAGAAAAATGACTATTTGTCAAAACAGGAGGATGAAGGATGAATATTAATAAATTTGTGGATAAGAAATATGAGTCAATGACTCTTAAAGAGCTTGCTGGTGCGCCGGTTGACGCGATTCAGGGTATCAGCGAAGGAGACGCGAAATTACTTAAAGAAGCGTTTAAAGTAAAAACCGTTTCCGATCTTGCTAAATTAAAATATGTTAAATGGGCGCAGGCAATTTGCGTGCTTGCCGAAGGTGAAGAATAAAATTTCTGTCTGTTTATGAATATTAATAAATTTCTGGATAAAAAATACGAAAAGATGTCATTTAAGGAGCTTAAAAAAGCTCCTTTTGACGCGCTTGCGGGCGTCAGTGAAAATGACGCCGCGTTGATGAAAGAAGCTTTTAAGAAAAACGAACTTTCCAGATTTGTGGAAATTGCTAATGCCATTGTCACTCTTGCGGCGGCGGAAGAGTAACTGGTGTTTGGTTATCGATAAACCATAAAAACCATCCGAACAGGCAGGTCGCTGCCGGTTATTGATAAAAGTTCCAAATTCCCGTTTACCATACGCCATTTATTAGTGTTCTGAACATAGGTAAAGAAATCATGTTCACTAAGATTTTCCGGTTCAAAAAGAGAGGCCATTCTTGTTGAGCGCACCGGTAATATGGCAAGAGTCTGGTCTTCTCCCATTGTATACGGCGCGGAGAAACGGTTTGGCGCTCCTGTCCCGCTGATGTTTTTTCCGTCAAATTTTAAAATGAATAAATCATTTTGTACGGCCGGCTGGTAAGCTCTTCTGTATTGAGTATCGTTTCCGTCAATATAAACTTCTATCAGATTCCATTGAACATTAATTATGCCTGCGGTATTTACAGTTTCCAAATTTCCTCCTTCGCTGGCTTCGGATTTTACGCTGCTTCTTTCTGTACCGGCGCAGCCCAAAATAATAAATGTTATAAATAATAATAAAACGGCCTTCTTCATTTTTGCCTCCGGACAACTTCTTTATTGCATTAATAATTTTAACTGTAACTATTTATCATTTCATGCATTTTTTTGTGTTTATTAAGAGTTATCTATGTTTTTTGTAATTATTATGACATCTAAAAATATATTATTTTCCAGATGGTAACCATTGCTGAGTCTGAAAAGCATATACCAAAATATAATTTTTTTGTTCATGGCTTAAAGAGTCCAGATACTCTATTGAATATTCCATATTATCCTCTGATATGGCTTCAAATGACGCCATAAGATAATCAATATTGGTTTTATCCCAGGAATTAATTGCATCAATTATAGAAACAGCTCCTGATTCTGATAAGGAGTTATACATGTCTATAAATAATAAATCCTCTTTTGATAAACCAATTTTTGAATCTGAGGAGTCCAATTTATCAACTTGCTGTATCAGATACTCGTTTTCGATAGAAGCTAATTTATTACCGCCGCTTGCACGTTTTATAAAATTACTTAATCTTATTATTCCAAATACTATACCGGCAACCAAACATACATCAACTGCTATAGCTGCGCCCCAGAATTCACCCGGCATATCCATACCGCCTTTAACAAATGCGCCCGCTATTAGAGTGCAGCCGGTAAAATTATTAATGATTATCAATAAAATGAGAACCATGGCTATTATTTTAAAATTCTTTTTCATAATTCTCCAAATATGTTAATATTATTATATATAACTCAATTTTTGAGAATGTCAACAATTTTATGGATGATTCATTATAAGATTAATTGAAATGCGGGATTTTATTAAAAATGAAGTCCTTGAAGCAGCAGAAAAAAATTGGAAGGAAAAAAAATGAAAAAATTGCTGTACTATGTAATGCTAATCGAAAGAGGAAAAAATTATAATAAAATTAATCAGGCAATGGTTGTGAAACATGTTGAGTATATAAAAAAGTTAGACGATAATGGCCAATTAGTGCTTTGCGGACCGCTTAAAGGTTATCCCGGTACAGCGGGGATGATTATTATAAAAGCAAAAAGCTATGAGGAAGCAGATGTTATTTGCAAGTCTGAACCGTTTGTTGCTGAGGGGTATGCAGCATATAAACTTATTACTTTAGAAGTCGGCAACAAAGATAATAACTATTTATTAAAAAAGCAGTAAGCGGAGCGTAATCCCTGATATTATGAACGATATAATACTAGAAACAGAAAGACTGCTATTAAGATATCAAAGGAATAGTGATCTGAATTACCTGATTGATTTATGGACTGATAATGAGATTACAAAATATGTCGGAGGGCCAAGGGATAGGCGCAGCTTAATTAAAAGTTTTAATGAAATAGCAATAAATCCAATGAAGGAAGAATATGATTTGTGGTTTATCAATTTAAAAACCACGCAAGACACAATTGGAATGGCAGGTTTATTGGATAAAATAATTGGTAATGAAAAATATTATGAAATAAATTACTATGTATTTAAAAAATACTGGAATAACGGCTACGCGGCAGAAATATCAAAGGGAATCATCGAACATTTTAAGAAAAAAAATAAAATAAAAACATTTATAGCTATAATTGATAAAGAAAATACAGCTTCAATTAAAACCGCGGAAAAAATAGGAATGACATATTGGAAAACAGAATTAAGAAGCAAGGGAGAAAAAGAAATATACAAAGGAGAATTTTACTAAGGGACAGAGCTAATGGCGCGCCATGTCACCTAACGACATTATAAAATTAGCGTACTTGTTACCCAAGTGTATGCTACTCCTCCGCATTAAACGACCTGCCCGCGGTACCGTAAAGTCGCGCGGACAGGTTCCTGAGTCTTAAATGCTACTGCTTTGTCCACGTATTACTGCCAGCAGACCGTGTATAAGTCCCGATACCGCCTGCACGGTATTTATCGCTTAAATCACCCGGGAAGCCATAACCTGATGTAATCGTACCTAGGATTGTTATGCTTGTAAGGCTGGTGCAGCCGTTGAACGCATAAGAGTCGATAGAAGTAACTCTGGAAGGGATTAATAAGTTTGTAAGGCCACTGCAGCCCGCGAACGCTGAGCCGCCTATGGAAGTAACAAAATTGCCGATTGTTATGCTTGTAAGGCCGGTGCAGCCCGCGAACGCTGAACCGCCTATGGAAGTAACAAAATTGCCGATTGTTATGCTTGTAAGGCCGGTGCAGCCCGCGAACGCTGAACCGCCTATGGAAGTAACGCTTTCGGGGATTGTTATACTTGTAATGCCGCTACAGTACATGAACGCCCAAACGCCGATAGAAGTAACGCTATTGCCAATTATTACGCTTGTAAGGCCGCTGCAGCTAGAGAACGCACTGTTCCCAATAGAAGTAACGTTATTGCCTATTGTTACGCTTGTAAGGCTGGTGCAGTTACGGAACGCCTCATTGCCGATACTGCTGCTGCCGGTTACAATAACGGTTTTTAATGATTCCGGAATACCTGGAATATCACCGAATATATAACTGAAATGTGTATATGTAGTCCCGTTTAGACTTGCGCCGACAAATGGTATTGTTATGCTTGCAAGGCTGGAGCAGTTCCTGAACGCAGAAGCGCCTATAGAAGTAACGCTATTGGGGATTGTTATACTTGTAAGGCTTGAGCAGTTACGGAACGCCTCATTGCCAATTGAAGTAACGCTATTTGGGATTGTTATGCTTGTAAGGCTGGTGCAGGCTGCGAATGCTAAATCGCCAATAGAAGTAACGCTTGAGGGGATTGTTACGCTTGTAAGGCTGGTGCAGCCAGAGAACGCACTATTGCTGATAGAAGTAACGCTTGCAGGGATTGTTATGCTTGTAAGGCTGGTGCAGT